>CAZOTR010000015.1:0-21549 GCA_964582755.1 uncultured Methylococcaceae bacterium
CGGCGGGGCTGGATTCGCGGCTGGACAGCCTCAGCCTGGACGACCTGCGCCTGCTGCCGACCATGGACAAGCGCGATGCCGCCGACAACCGCGAACGGCTGGTGTGGCGCGGTGTGCCGGGCGGGGCGCAGCAATACACCACTGGCGGGTCCAGCGGCCAGCCGTTGATTTTTTATTATGGCCGCGCCCGCCAAGCGTCCGACGCGGCGGCCCGCATCCGCGCCCGGCGCTGGTGGGGGGTGGAGTTCGGCGAGCCGGAGGTGTTCTTGTGGGGCTCGCCGGTGGAACTGAGCCGCACCGACCGCATCAAGTCTTTCCGCGACCGCCTGCTCAACCAGTTGGTGCTGAACGCCTTCGAGATGTCCGCCGCCAATATGGACGCTTATATCGAGGCCATCCAGGCGTTCAACCCGGTGTGTATGTATGGCTATGCCAGCAGCCTGGCCTTGCTGGCGGCGCGGGCGCGGGATCGGGGCGTGAAATTGCGTTTGCCCCGGCTGAAACTGGTCTGCGCCACCGGCGAGCCGCTGTTTCCCCATCAGCGGGAAATCATCACCGAAGTTTTCGGCGCGCCGGCCTCGAACGAATTCGGCTGCCGCGATGTGGGCCTGACCGCCATCGAATCGCCGGCCGGCCAGATGTTGATGACCAGCGAAAGCGTCATCGTCGAGGTGCTGGACCCTCAAGGCCGGCCCGCCGCCCCCGGCGAGATCGGCGAGGCGGTGATGACCGGCCTGTGCTCGCAGGCCCAGCCCTTCATCCGCTACCGCACTGGCGACCAAGTGCGCTATTCCGACGAGCCTAGCCGGGGCGGGCAGGGGCTGCATGTGCTGGGCGAGGTGGTCGGGCGCAGCACGGACTTCATCGTCCGCGCCGACGGCACGGTCATGCATGCCTTGGCGATTATTTATGTGTTGCGGGCGATTCCCGGCGTGGCGGAGTTCAAATGTATCCAGCACACCGTCAACCATATGGAGGTTTGGGTCGTCCCCGGCGCGGCCTGGGAAGAGGCCATGGCCGGCGAAATCGTCCAAGGCATCCGGGCGCGGCTGGGCGAAGCCGTGCGGGTCGAAGTGAGGGAGGTCGGCCACATCCCCGCCGAAGCCTCGGGGAAGTTCCGCTATGTGGTCAGCCACGCGCCCTTGCCCGAAGGCTTGGGCGGCGCGTGAAGCGGCGGGCGCGGGAAAACCCGCGCCTGCCGAGCCTTTTTACAGCTTTACAGGGTTTTCAGATATTCGACCAAGGCCGAGCGTTGCTCGGGCGTCAGGCGCGGCCCGATGATGCCCTTGCCCTTGGTGCCGTCATCGAATTCATGCCCCCGGTTGGAATTGCCTTTCAACTGGGTATCCAGGTTGAACCCTCCCTCGAATTTCCCGGTTTGATAACCGACTACCTGCGGGTCGAATTCTTGGTTGCCGAGGTAGAACGTTGTCGGGCGCTCGCTCAGGGGCGACAGCAAGGCGTACAGATTAGGCACCGAACCGTTGTGCAGGTACGGCGGCGTGGCCCAGATGCCGTTGAGCGGGCGGGCGGCGTATTGCAGGCCGGCGTCGAGGCAATTGGGCCGGTAACCGTTCATCCGGTTGCGGTCGGCTTCGGGGATGTTGTGTTTGTCGTACCAGTATTTTGTCGTCTCTTGGACGACCGCGCCCAGGGCGGCCCCGTAAGGCACCGCGCTGCCGTCTTTGACTACAACCGGTTCACAGCCAGTTTTGCCCAGCACAAACACCGTGGTGTTCAGGCCCATGCCTTGCGTGTCCACCGTCCTGTCCGCCAATGCCTTCGCCTGCATGGGGTCGGTTCCAATCACGCTGATCGCCGAATTGAGCGGATGGAGATAGCGTTGTCCGGCCTCGTTGGCAGGCGACCAGTGCTTGTCGCTCCAAAATTCTTCGCTGTCCACCGGCGGCAGGTGGCAGCTTTGGCAATACTCGACATAGAGTTTCTTGCCGGCGTCAGCCTTTTTCATGTCGATGGGGCCGAAGACGTGTTCCGGCCATTTCGGCGAGTACAAGCCGTTGAATTGGTGGTTGTCGGTAGGCGGCTTGCTGCCCGCCAGCAATTCCTCCAACTCGTACAATTCCTTGACTTTGGCGGTCGAATTGAAACGGGTTTCCTTGGGGCCGACTAGATTGATTCCTGCCGCCACGCCCAAGGATTCGCCGGCATTGCGGACCATGGGCTGCATGATGGAACCGTCATACTGCACCCAGTCGTACCAAGCCCTGCTCCAAATATGCGGATAGCTGACCGGAGCGTCCGTCGCGTGATAATTGCTTTCCTTGAAATTGATGGCGAACACTTGGTTGCCAATCCGGCTGAGGGCGTCCAGGCGCGCGAAGCCTTCCTTGACGCTATCTTTGGCTACGCCCTTGTCCAGTTTGGCCAGACGCTGGAATTCGTTCCAAACCTGCTCGAACTGCGTCCACAGCTTTTCTTTGTTTTCGGCATTGTAGTTCGCGCCCAATACCCGCTGGGCAAAACGGTCAAAGCGGAAAGGCACGAACTTGGTGTAGGCCATCGCATAGCCCAAGGACGTGACCAGGGAGGGTATGTCAGTGACGGCGGGGCCGCCATCGACAATAAGCTTGGTGCCCTTGTAATTGATTTGGCCGGTATGGCAAGCCGCGCAGGTAAAACCGATGGAATGGAAAGACTGTCCGCTGACCGGATCTTTGTAATCATAATCGACCGCAAACCCGACCGGCAACCCGGCGGGGTTGGCCTTGCTTTTCTTGTCGGCAATGAAGCCGAAGCGCGGCAGGTATTCGGCGGAACTGAGCAGGCCCGGTTCGCCGAACAGGCTAAGTTCCGGGCGCTCCAACGCGATGAACCATTCATAAGGCAAAGGCAGCGTCGCGGTTCCTTGGCTGGTGAAATAAAACCATTCACGTTGCTCCTCATTCCAATTTTGTTGCAGCCAAATGGTTTTGTCGGCGGGTTGCAAGGCAGGCGGGGTGGGCGCGCAAGCAGCCAACAATCCCGCCATTATGGCAAATAAGCCTGTTTTTGCATGAGTCATTTCAGCACCTCATTATTGTATTGACCGGGTGTGTTGCCCGATGACGTGGAAACCGCCCGTCCCGCTTCCAGTCCGGCATAGGCGGCGGTAAAGGCGAAGACAAAGCTATCGCCCGCTCGGCAGGGCGTGAAAGGTTTTGCCTCACCACAAAGCGGCCACAAGATAAACCATGCCGGCGACCGAGATGAGTGCCGAGCCGTAGCGTTGCACCCTCAGGCTGTGGCGGAACGCATCCTCCCTTGCGGCCCTGCGCAGGAGGCGCAGCCCGAAATAAGCCGGCACCACGACGATTTGATGGCCGACCTCCACGCCAAAGCTGAACGCGGTGATCGCCAAGGCCGCGCTGGCCGATTTCATGTTTGCCATGGCCTCAAGCAAGCCACCGGCAAAGCCCAAACCATGGAACAGCCCAAACAGAAACACCGCCGACAAGCGGCTCCAGCCACGGCTGCTCTTCGGCCAAAACACATTCTGCGCGGCGACGGCCACAATGCTCGCGGCGATCATCGGCTCCACGATGGTGGACGGCAAGCGGAACAGATCCAGCGCGGACAAGGCAAGGGTAAGCGTGTGGGCTAGGGTGAAGGCGCTGATGACCTTTATCAAATCCCACAACCCGGCTGCCGCCAGCACCAAGGCGGTGACGAACAGCAGATGGTCGTAGCCCGTGAGAATATGCATGACGCCATGTTGCGCAAATTCCCAAGCCATAGCCGGCAGTCCCGACGACAGGATGCCCCCGCCCTGCGCTTGGCGGTCAAACTTCAACGGTTGCGCGAACGACAATAGCAAGCCCTCGACGGTCGGATAACCCTCTTGGGCGATGCTGACCAGATAGCTTGCCTCCCAAGGATTGCCGGGGGCGAATTCAAACTCGCGGAGGACGTCCTCGCGTAGCTCGATATTCGCAAGCGCTGCGCCGCCTTCCAGCCGGTATTCAAGTTGATAACTGGGCCTGCCTAGGAGGGGTTCGGACAGTTTGGCCGTCCCCCGTTGCAATTCCCGCCCATTGACCGCCAGATGGAGATGGGCCAGCAAATAATCGCCGTGGCGCCGCGCCGCATCGGTGAAGTCGGCCGCTTTTTTTTCCGCCATGGCCGAAGCCACCAAGACTTCCTCGCGGGACACCGTCGCCCGAACCGCGATGTGGCCGGGGAAGACCGCCAGTTCCAAAGCGCCTTGCGCGACAGGATGCGCCTCGCTTGCCCCCTGGAACAGAACACCAACCAGCAGGCAGAGCAGAGTCCAAGCCGTCCCGCGTCGCGGCCTAGGTTGACCACAAGAGCTTTCAGCGATGCACATGAAAAGCGTCATAGCGGGGATTAACCTCGGCTGCCTGGGTCAAAAACTGCTTGCCTTCATCGGCAAGCCCGGCCGCCAAGTGGATCATCGCGGCGTGGAAAAACAAGCGGGCGTCGCTCACCCCCGTGGCCAGCGCCGTCTTTATCTCGGCCAAGCTTTCGTCGAACCGGCCCGCCCGATACAAAGCCCAAGCCATGGCGTCGTGGGCCGCGAAATTCCCCCGCGTTTCGAGATCCTTGCCCGCCCATTTGACGGCCTCCGCCCCGTCCTCGCGGACATCCGCATAAAACGCGGCAAGATGGTGAAAATACAGCGCCTCGCCCCGTTGCGCCGACGCGAGATAAGCGGCCAAGGCCCGGTCATGCCATGGCTTCGCCTGCTCGGGCTTGCCCATGAACACATAAAGATCGCCGAGAGCCTGTTGGATTTCCGGCCTAGGCGAACGCTCCAGGATCTTTTCAAACAGCGCCGCGGCCTCGGTGTACTTCCGCTCCGCGCCCAGCCATTCGGCCATGTGTTCATCGACCAGCCAGTAGCCCGAATAAGCCTTTTCGGCTTGCCGATAATGTTCCAGCGCCGTTTCGTGGCGGCCACGGTTAAAATCCAGCAAGCCTCTTTGCAATTCCACCCAGGCATAAGAGCGCATTTCCTTGGCGCTGATTTGATCCTCGGCCTCGGCATATAAAGCGTCAGCGCCCGCGACATCGCCGAAGAGCGATTTTAAATAAGCGAGGCGGGCGATATAGTCCCAACTCTTCTTGCGGCGGACAACGGCATCATAAATATTTTTTGCCTCGCCATAGTTGCCTTCCTGCATGGCTATATCCGCTTTTAAAACTTGCCATTTCGGACTGTCCGCCAAATCTGGCAACTTGGCGATAACCTCGCGGGCATCGCGCAACTGGTGCGTTTTCAGGCTGATGTTTGCCTTGGCCAGATAAATATCTTCCGATCCGCCCAAGGTCTGCAAAGTCTTGTCAATTTCAGCCTTCGCCAATCGTGCGTCTTCCCCGTTGCCGGTCAGCGAGGCACGAAGATAAAGCAAATAACTCAGCCCCGACGCGGTTTCCATCGCCGAAGCGGTGGCATTGCCCTTGACGTTAGCGATGTCGCCTTGGATTTTAGCCAATTCCGCATCATAATCGGTGTTGGTGGTATTAAAAAACTCCGCCAGTGCTAACGCTAAAAAACCGGATAAAAAAAGTATTACTAAGATTGATTTGAGATGCCGCATCCGAAATATGATCCCTTTGAGAAAATGCCAAGCGGCGCTTTAGCTTGCGTTTTGATTGAATAGGGCGCATCCCTGCGCCTGGGGTTCCTGCCCGCCAACCGGCAAAGCCGCCCCGGAGGGCGGCATTGCCGTTAGCCCATGCCGGTTACCACGGCTCGGCCAGATAAGGAAATTCCTTGAGGAATTCCTTGTCGTTTTTCACAGGATTCGGCGGGGTCTTGGGCAGAATCGGAGCGCTGTCCCACAATGCCTGGTTTTGCAAAGTTTCCACGTTGCAAGGCTTGCCGCCACAGCCGTTTTCCATGTCCAGGAAAACTGACAAGAACCGTGACGCCACTTGATCCTCCAAGCGTCTGCCGAACGGCCAAGTGCCTGTGGTGTCCATGTCGATGGAGGCGACATTGGGAATAAATATCTCAAACGTCCTGGGCGGCTGGATGTCGAGATTCTTCTTATTCCAAGAGTTGTCCGGCATGTTGACGCGCTGGAACAGGCACTTTTTGGCGCGGGGGAACGCCTCTATGGCGAGGGCATAGGTTTTATGCACCGAAACTGGCGCATTGCCATGGTCGAAACAAGTGCCTAGCCCCAAGGCGCTGATCGAAGGCCCAAATCCCCAGCCCAGATGGCCCAGACGTTTGACGTAGTGTTCGGCGAGGGCGATATTCTGCGCCATCTGCCTGTCGTCTTCCCGTTCGTTCAACGCCGCGTCCAAGAACGGCACGCCATCGACATCCACGAGCTTGTAATTAGCCAGATCGTCGTTGAAGGCCGCTTCAGGTGACTCGGTGCCTGCCCATGCTTGGCGGAAGAAGTTGAAGGAATAAGGCTTGTCGGGTGTCGTTTTGACCTTGCTAGAGGCTTTCAATACCCAGCTTTCTCCCCAAGACCGGACAATCCTATCTTTTTCCGGGGTCTTGGTGATAAATTTCAAGGGTATTTCGACGATAATGGCATTGACGTTCCTTCCGGCTTGCGCGTCTTTGCCGCTATACACGAAGCGGAAATTGCCCTTGTCGTCTTTGAGGAACTTGTCGCCGCTCCATGTGTGCGGTCCCGGCGGCAGGTCTTCTTTGACCCCTTGCCCTAACAAAGGCTTGCTCGGATCGAAGTTGAACAGCTTATTGCCTTCCAACTCAAGCAGCGTTTTAGGGATGGGCAATTCCCGCTCCGTCTTCATGGCGTTGGGGACATGGTAGAATTGCGGCGCATAATTGATCGAACGGAAAAATCCCGGTAGATCGTTGAAAAATGCGTCGTCCCTGCCGCCAATAAAGGTTTTAATCGCGTTGCCATCCGGCGATTCGATGACCACCGACTTGTTGGTGTCGATGACCTTGGAAAAGCTGCCGCCCGGAAAACCGATAAAATCCACTTTTGCTTGGTTTTGTTTGTTGAAGCTTACCTTGATTTCCGCCGGTTTTTTGATGAGATACTTGGCCTTGACCGCAGCGGCATGGTTAAGAATATCCACCAAGCTATGGTCGGACTTTAGCGAAGGGGGAACGCGGGGGTCAGGATCGAAATGTATCCTATAGAGCAAGTCGGTGTCGAACACCCCCGCCTTGGGTATGGAGGCAAACGTAAGCGCCACGACGACCTTTTCGCCGCCGGTGGTGTCGTCACTCGGAAACCCGAAAAGATCGTAAAGATCCGCCCCGCTCACGGGGATGTCGGAAAAAATCGAGTTAATGGCGTTGGGGTCGTTATGGTCCGCAGACGAGCATACCGCTGGAAGAAAGAGGCAATTCGCCGCTGTCAGGGAAATAAACAACGATTTGGAAAGCAACTGGGTGTAACGCATAGCCTTTACTCCTTATGGACGAGTGTAAACCCCATCCCGCAACGGGAGCCGGGCGGGGGCTGGGGATTGGGGAAAGCTGTGCCGGTCAGGCATCCGCGAGGATGGCGTCCGCCGCCTTTTCCGCGATCAAATAAATCGAACTGACGATGAAAAATCCTGGAATGCGCGGAAATACCGAGGCGTCCACCACACGGAGGTTTTTTACTCCCCGCACTTTGAAATTCCCGTCCAATACCGCGTTGGGGTCGCCGTCCTTGCCGATGGGGCAGGTGCATGAGGCATGGTGTCCCCAAGATTGGTACTTGACGAAATCGGCGATTTGCTCATCGGTCTGCACACTTTCGCCGGGGCTGGTTTCCTCCGCGATCAAGCCTTGGGCCTTTAATGGCGCGGTCAATTTGCGCACAAACTTGACGCCTTCAATGACCGACTTGAGGTCTTCCTGCTTGGTGTCGTTGCCTTCCTCAAAATACTTGAAATTGATATAGGGCCGCTCGCGTGGGTTGGCGGATTTCAGCCGCACTTCGCCGGCGGTGTTGTTGGTGTGGGCCTTCAAAACCGCCCACGTCAGGTAGTTGTGTTCGGTGATGTCGATGGAATACCCCGGCTTGTAGCCGCCAAACTTGGCGAGCAGGGCGAAGATGAACAGATCCGGCAATGGCCGCTCCGGCAGGGAGCGTTTTATCACGGCCAGAACCGCGCCATTGCTGGCGTACACGCCCGCTTTCGTGGTGCCAAGCAGGCTTGCCCGCTCGCTTTCCCACTGTTTGTATTGGGGGTCGCCTTCCGCATAGGTCGCGCCCTTCAGCACTTCCCAGTCGGACTTCATCCGGTGGACCACGCCCACTTCATAGCGGTCTTGCAGGTTTGTGCCTACGCCCGGCGAATCCACGCGTAGGGGTATGCCGTGCTTTTCCAATTCCTGCTTGGGACCGATTCCGGACAGCATGAGCAGTTGCGGCGTGTTGAAAGCGCCGCCCGCCAAGATGACTTCACGCGAAGCGTATACCTCGCGCTTTTCCCCCGGCTCCTGGCTAGGTTGGTCATGGGCTTCATACAGCTTTGCGCCTTTGAGATACTCCACGCCGATGGCGCGGTTGTCGTCGTCAAACAGCACCCGGGTGGCGAGCGCGTCCAGTTCGATGGTGAGCTTGCCGGGGTGTGCCGCCTGCACTTCGAGCAAGCGTTCCCGGCTGCCCATGCGGGCATGGTTGCGGTTCAACATCGGCGCGTAGCGGATGCCAAAGGCGTTTTTCTTGACCAAGCGCCAATCGTTGGGATCGGCTTGCCCATGCAGCAGCCAATCGAGTTGGCTAAGAGGATGGCCAATTTCCTCAAACGCCGACTTGACGTTTTCGGTCAGGGTTGCGACCAAGGTTTTGTCGCCCAAGGCTGTTTTTGGAATTTCCTTTTCAGTTTGCAGCCAACCGTTCCAGCCATGGCGGGTTGGATTGAATCCCCATTTGGTTGCCATCCAACGGTAAATGGGAAAACGATGCTGGCAGTTTTCGATCTTCTCGAAATACTTGCGCATATTGTCGGAATTCCAAGAGGCATCGCCGGTCAATGCCGCCATATCGTCCCAATCCTGGTTATGCGGATAAACAGTAATCATGGCGTTATGCGCTGTGCATCCCCCCAGGCATCCGGCCCGCGGGTAAAGAATGCCGTCCACCTGTTCGCCTTGATATTCCCCGACATATTTTTCATCCTTTTTTTGCAAGGTGTCATCGGCATAGTGGCGGACAAAATAGTCCCAGCGGATGGCCTTGTTTTCCGTGGACAAGGGATGAAACACGGGGACATCGTAATCTTCCGGCAGCCGGTTGCCGTCAGGGTCTATGGCGTTGCCACCCTTCAAGGTGCGAGGATCGCCGCCGGCCTCCAAGACTAATACCTTCTTTCCCTGCTCGGCCAAGCGCGCAGCCAGGGTGCCGCCCCCGGCCCCCGAGCCCACGATGATATATTCGTAATCGGCACTGTTATTGCTCATAGTCATTAACCTCCGTTGGTTTAAAGCATGCCCTTGTTTGCGACTGGGTAAGGGCGGCACACGTTAGGCATTGGGCTAGATTCCGCAAGGTACACGGTTTCTACCTTTCGCCCAACGCCTTGAAATCAGTGTCTTGGGACAACAAAGAAAATGCCCAAGGCAAACCAACGGGGATTTGCCTTGGGACAGGTTATGGTTACAAGGTCTTCAAGAACTCAATCAACGCCCGTTTGTCGTCGTCGCTGAGTCCAGGTTCTTCCTTGAAATAGTCAGTGCCGAAGTAATGCCCGCGATTGACCACGAAGTCCGGGCATTTGCTGATTTTGAGCATGGAATCCACCAAGTCGCGGTCCTCGTATACCTTGATGGCCTCCGCGTCGCTGGCGCCTTTCGGAATCGCCTTCAAGGCTTTCTTGATCTTGATGACGGTTGGCACGACATGCAAGAGGTTTTCCGCCGTGGGCTCCAGATTCATGTTTGAGATCAGGTTGACTGGAGTGCCTTTCGGTATCGGGCCGATTTCCACGCCTTCCTCGCCGAAGAATTGCAGTTTGACGCGCTCCAGAACATCCAGGACTACCGGCTTTTGCAGGAATTCGGGGAGGTAGCCCACGGGTATGCGCAGGTAACTGGTTGCCGTTGTCGTGTCGATGACGCCCGGCAGCTTCTTGCCTGAGGCGGTGACATAGCTACGGTCGCCCTTGCGCTTTTCCGGCCAGAGCATTTGCTCAATCGAAGAGTCAAACGACTTCAAGCGATCCTCGACGGAACCGCTGGGATAAAAATCCCCCACGCTGTTGTTCAACAGGAATGGAGCGGTGGACCAGAGGCTGATGAGTGAGGCCGGGCGGGTATAACCGCGCCCGCCACCCGGCATGTCATATTCCCTGGGTTCGCCGGTGATCGGATGATGGACAGTGATTTTCCCCACCGCCGGCAGCTTTTTGTAGGAGTCGGAGGTGAAGTTGTCCCAGATGTTGTCTTGAATGCCGTTGGTGGCCAACGGGCTGCAAGCGTTGGTTTCAAGCAGGGTGACCGGAACCCGCAGTTCGGTGGACAGGTAGTTGTCTTTGACGAAATCGTCTTTCAAGACTATGTCCTTGATCTGCTTTTTGAAGTCGTCCGTCTTCGTCCAATCCCAGTAACTGTTCCAGCAGCTTAGGTAATTGGGACCCACGCAGCCGTTGGGGAAGAAGCTGTAGGCTTTTTCCGGCAATTTGCTGGAATGGCAACGAGCGCAACGCTCGCCGAATACCTCTTTGCCGCGTGTCAACTTGTTGGCGTCAGAAGTTATATGCGCTTCGCCGCCGGGCGCTTTTTTCAGGTAATCGGGTTGGGCCGTGGCGACAAAGAACAGAGCCAAATCAGGTGTTTGCTGTTCGTTCGCCTGCCAGTACGCAGAGTTTTTACGCGCCACCGAAATGGGGAAGGGGGATATCGTCTTGCCACCGACCAAGGGCCGGAAATGCTCGGTCCATTCTTCGCTGAACAGTCCGATATTGACAAAGACCCGGTTCAATGCGCCCAACGCGCCCACTGAATCAGCCCCGTCTTTCAGCACTCGTGGGGTAAACACGGTATCGGGCGCGACGAAGAATTGATTGAGTCCGCTATCCGCAGGCACATAGCTGTTGAACTGGGCGTTGTCAAGTCCGCCACCAGCCAGTTTTTCCTTGCCAAACTTCTTCGCATTCAGCAGCCTAGGCACCAAGCTATAAACCGCGTTCATAGTGCGCGGGTTGTTGATATAGTCGGTGGACACCAGCGAGGTATCCAGCGCGCCCGGCCTGGAGGTGTGGAAAAGTTGGAAGGGGAAGCTGGAGGCGTCAGCTTGGTAGGAGAAAATCCGGTCTATCCAGAAATACTGGGCACCGGGATTGGAGTTGAGGTTTTCCCATTTCGGATGTTCTGGATCCTTGGGGGGATTCGTCGGGTTCGGCCCCACATGGCAAAAGCCGCAAGACATGCCGACCCGGTAGGGCTTTATCAAATTTTTGTCGTTGTAATAGCTGGGGTCGTTATAGAATCGCTCCGGGTCCCACTTTTTTGCCGCCGCCTCATCGAAATCGGGGTTGGGGAATAAGCGTAGACCTACGATACCCGTGGCGTAACCGTAATAGGAGCCGACTGGAATATTTTTGCCGCGTGCGCCGATTTTGACCCCTGGGTATTTTTGCTCGTTCTCAAACGGATCGGGCGGGCAATCCGCGCTGCGCGTATCCAGCCATAATCCGTAACGGTCTTTGCGCGGCCCCGTTGACTTTTCAAAACACGGTTCGTTGACTAGTCCCAGATAGTTCCAGCGGTTGTCGCGGCTGAATTTCAAACTGGGATGGTTGGAAAGTACTTTGAGAAAGTCGAGGGTGCCGACGCTTTGCTTGGCAATGGCGTCCCAGAAGTGGTCGTTGCCGGCGGTCCATACTATCCAGTTGTTGCGTCCTGTGGCGACGGCTTTGGCGGCATCCTCTGGCTTGATTCCGGGAACGAAGGGGTTAAGCGTGGCGGCCAGTGCGGCAGGATCTTTCGTCGCTCCGTAATCCATGTCGCGGAAATAGTCTTCATCCGCGCCCTTGAGGGTATCCGCCGTCCTGCCTACGCATAGGGCCTCATCCTTGACATTGCCAGCCCCCGAGCCGCAAGACGCGAATGTCGGCACGGCGTAGCCCGCCAAGCTTGAGAACCCTAACGCAAGCAAAACAGATATTATGTGCAAGCTTCGAAACTTCATAAGACCTCCAAACGGAATAAGTATTCACTGTCATCGACAATCCAGGCTGTAGTGCGCACGGCCCGGCTTCCACTCTTGTCAAGTTCCGCCATTTACCAATCCAGCGGCTCGAAACAAAACAAAAATCTCACTGAATTACTGCCGTCACAATACCTGTTGCCACTCATGGTAATGATTCAGCAGGCAGATGTATTTCCCTATCAATTCAAATCCCGTCCATTCGTGCATTTTCATCTTGTCTTATACCCCCTTGTCCGCATGAATTGCAACGGTGAATATTACCGATTAGAGAATACTAATATTCCGTCGCGGCACCCGAATCGCCGCGTCTCCTCGCTTGTCGCTTTCTGTTCTAGCGCAGCCCCCTATGCCGTATAGTTGCTATTCAAGTGCAAGAAAACCCCATGCTGGATCTTGTCCGAGCCTAATGGGCTCCCGTGATTCCGAACCGCCAACGTGGATTCGTTCACCGAGCATTGACAGTGTATTTAATAGTCTATTTTTTGATCTGGGACAAGTTTTTTTTGTGTGGCGGCGCGGCTTTGATGCGGTCCAGGGTTTTTCGGACACGCGCGTGCCTTTCGATTTGGCCGACTCCAGGCCGCAATTTATAAAATCAACGACTTGCTGTGGCTGATAAAGCTTGCCGATAGGGAGGTTTTTCAAGGGTAATTATTGCAAACCATTGAAATGTATCTGTATTTATTGTAGCAGCCTGTTCGGCGGCGGATTGCGGCAAGGCCATGCGGTTTTAGTTTTGCCTGTTTGGCCCTTTCCGTATAGACTTCATCCCCCCTTTTTTCACCTGCCCCCAATGCGCATAGGTAATTTTCGACTCGACGGACGGCTTATACTTGCCCCCATGGCAGGGGTCACCGACCGGCCCTTTAGGTTGCTATGCCGCCGCTATGGCGCGGCGCTGGCGGTTTCCGAGATGGTTTCCTCCAAGCCCGAACTGCAAGGCGGGCGCAAGACCTTGCTGCGCTGCGACCATCGCGGCGAGCCGGGGCCGCGCTCGATTCAGATCCTGGGTGCGGACCCGCGCAGCATGGCCGAGGCGGCCAAGTTGAATGTTGACCGTGGGGCGCAGATCATCGATATCAACATGGGCTGCCCGGCCAAGAAGGTTTGCAACGTGGCTGCTGGCTCGGCCTTGTTGCGGGACGAAGCGCTGGTCGGGCGCATTCTGGAGGCGGTGGTGAAGGCGGTGGACGCGCCGGTGACATTGAAAATCCGCACCGGCTGGGACGCCGCGAGCCGCAATGCCGTTGGCGTCGCCAGAATTGCCGAAAGCAGCGGCATCCAGGCGCTGGCCGTGCATGGCCGCACCCGTGCTTGCGGCTTTTCCGGCCATGCCGAATACACTACAATCGCCGAGGTTAAGGTCGCCGTGCGCATCCCGGTGATTGCCAATGGCGACATTGACTCTCCCGCAAAAGCCCGCCAGGTGTTGGAGCAAACGGGCGCCGATGCGTTGATGATAGGCCGTGCGGCCCTGGGCAAACCCTGGCTGTTCGCGCAAATCCGTGACGGACTGGAAGCCGGGGAGGAGCGGCCCGTCCCTGGGGCCGAGGAAATGCAAAGCTTGCTGACCGAACACCTGAGCGAGCTACATGCCTTTTACGGCGAACAGGCGGGTGTGCGCATCGCCCGCAAGCACATTGGCTGGTATGCGCAGAATCTGGGCATGGCCGGCTCCGCAATGCTTCAATCCATTTTCGCCGCGGAAAACGCGGACTGCCAATTGCGTTTGGCACAAACCCTTTTTGACCCCAATCGCCGAGAAATACCCGCATGATGAAAATGGACGGCACTGAACCCTGTGGCGAGGACGGCATTGGCGCCTTGCCGGAACAGCCTTTGTTGCTCCGCGAGCATGTGCGCCTGGCGGTGAAGGATTATCTGGCCCGGCTTGGCCCCGATGAAGTCAGCAATTTGTATAACATGGTCATCAACGAGGTCGAGCGCCCGCTGATCCAGGCCGTCATGGAACAGTGCGGCCACAACCAAAGCAAAGCCGCCCAAATGCTGGGACTCAGCCGCAGCACCTTGCGCAAGAAAATGGTCGGCCTGGGCCCGCAATAATGATTGGCAATAGCAGGGATAACATCGCCGCAAGCGATGTTATCCCTTTGGCAACTTCTTCTCCGTTTACAAACCCCGAGCAATGTCATGAGCAATAAAGTCACCCGCGCCTTGATCAGCGTTTCCGACAAAACCGGCGTCGTCGATTTCGCCCGCGCCCTTTCCGCCCTCGGCGTGGAGATCCTCTCCTCCGGCGGCACCGCCAAGTTGCTGACGCAAAACGGCATCCCCGCCCTGGAAGTCTCCGATTACACCGGCTTCCCGGAAATGATGGATGGCCGCGTCAAAACCCTGCACCCGAAAATTCACGGCGGCATCTTAGGGAGGCGCGGCATCGACGAGAACGTGATGGAAGCCCACGGCATCAACCCGATAGATTTGGTCGTGGTCAACCTCTACCCCTTCGAGGCCACCGTCGCCAAGCCGGATTGCGACCTGGAAACCGCCATCGAAAACATCGACATCGGCGGCCCGGCGCTGATCCGCGCCGCCGCCAAGAACCATGCTTCGGTCGGCGTGGTCGTCGATGCGGCAGACTACGCGGGCATCGTCGCGGAGTTGCAGGCCGATGGCCGCCTGTCCCACGCCACCCGCTTCAAGCTTGCCGCCAAGAGCTTCGCCCACACGTCCAAGTATGACGCCGCCGTCGCCGAATACTTGGGCAAGCGCGTCGAAGGCGCGGAAGCCTTCCCGGAGAGCGTGGTGCTGCGCTATACCCGCGCCCAGGCCATGCGTTACGGCGAAAACCCGCACCAGCAGGCGGCGTTTTATGTCGAGCCGAACGCGCCGGTCGGTTGCATTGCCTCGGCCAAGCAGTTGCAAGGCAAGGAACTGTCCTACAACAACATCGGCGACGCCGACGCCGCCTTGGAATGCGTGAAGAGCTTCACAGACTTGCCGGCTTGCGTCATCGTCAAGCACGCCAACCCCTGCGGCATCGCCCAAGGCGCCAGCCAGTTGGAAGCCTACGACCGCGCCTACACCACCGACCCGACCTCGGCCTTCGGTGGCATCATCGCCTTCAACCGGCCTTTGGAAGCCGCCACCGCCAAAGCCATCATCGACCGCCAGTTCGTCGAAGTCATCATCGCCCCCGGAATCAGTGCCGACGCGCTGCCCATCCTCGCCGCCAAGCAGAATGTGCGGGTCTTGGATTGCGGCCAATGGCCGGCCGTCGCCGCCCCCGGCTGGGACTTCAAGCGCGTGGTCGGCGGATTGTTGATCCAAGACCGCGACGAAGGCCGCATCGGGCGCGACGACCTGCGCATCGTCACGCAACGCGCCCCGACCGAGCAGGAAATCGCCGATCTGCTGTTCGCCTGGAAGGCGGTCAAGTTCGTCAAGTCCAACGCCATGGTCTACTGCAAAAACGGCCAGACCGTGGGCATAGGCGCGGGCCAGATGAGCCGCGTCTACTCCGCCCGCATCGCCGCGATCAAAGCCGCCGACGAAGGCTTGGAGATCAAAGGTTCGGTGCTGGCCTCCGACGCCTTCCTGCCGTTCCGCGACGGCCTGGACTCCGCCGCCGAAGTCGGCGTCACCGCGCTGATCCAGCCGGGTGGCTCGATGCGCGACGCCGAAGTCATCGCGGCGGCGGACGAGCATGGGATTGCGATGGTGTTTACCGGGATGAGGCATTTTAGGCATTGATTTGTCAGGGCATATGGCGGGCATCATTGCCCGCCATATGGAAAAGTTGTTCAGTCGGTGCAGGGCGCCATTGGAGCAAGGCATGTCAATAGCTAATGAAAATCGCCGTTTTGCCGTATTGATTGATGCCGACAACGCGCAGGCAGCAACCATTGAAAGCATTCTTGCAGAGATTGCGCGATACGGAACCGTCACGTCCAAGCGATGCTATGGCGATTGGACAGGGCCGCAACTCTCCTCTTGGAAGGAAACATTGCTAAAGTTTGCCATTCAGCCAATGCAGCAATTCGCCTATACCAAGGGGAAAAATGCGACAGATTCGGCGATGATTATAGATGCGATGGATTTGCTGTATACCGGCAATTTCGATGGGTTCTGCATCGTGTCCAGCGACAGCGATTTTACCCGCCTTGCCACCCGGCTGCGTGAGTCTGGCCTTGAAGTCATGGGGTTTGGCCGAAAGACAACGCCTGAACCTTTCCGTGTCGCTTGCAATAAGTTCACATTTACCGAAATTTTGCTTAATAGTTCCGGCGACACAAACGTTGTTGACAGCAAGGCATTAGAATTAATTTCTTCATCACCTGCCGGTTCTAACCAAAATAGTTTGGGGGAACTACAGGTGTTGTTACAAGAGGCGATAGAAAACCAAAAAGATGATGATGGTTATGCTAATTTAAGCAATGTCGGCAGCTACATCCTAAGAATCAAGCCCGACTTTGACTCCAGAAACTATGGAGGAACAAATAAAAAGCTAGGCGATTTAGTTAAGCGGCAGGCATATATCGAAACCATCACCAAGGAAGGCGGTCATTTATATATTCGAGTTAAAATATAGGAGCAATTGCCATGCTGGACTCATGTGACCGCATAACTCTAAACCCTGAGATTCGTAGCGGCAAGCCTATAATCCGTGGCACACGGATTACCGTCACGGACATTCTCGAATATCTTGCCGGGGGCATGAGCGAACAGGAAATTCTGGCAGATTTTCCTGATCTTAGCCTGGAAGACATCCGAGCGGCATTGGCGTTTGCCGCAGATCGTGAGCGGCGGCTGTTTTCAGCGTAATGAAGCTTTTATTCGACGAAAATCTCTCATTCCGTTTGGCGCATGCCCTGCAAGACATTTACCCTGGCTCCACCCAGGTTCGAGATGTGGGTTTGTTAGGGGCCGAGGATAAACGTATCTGGGCATACGCCGCCGAACACGGTTATCTGCTGGTTTCCAAAGACACAGACTTTTACCAACGCAGCCTGTTGTATGGCTCGCCCCCCAAAATTATCTGGCTGCGGGTTGGCAATGCCCCGACCTCAACCATTGCGGCGTTATTGCGCGAGCGCTACGTGGCAATCCGGCGTTTTGCCGAGGACACGGAAGCTTCTTTCCTCCCCCTTCGGCTTGCCTAAGCCACCCCAGGTTTCCCATTGCGGCTTGATCCTAAACATACCCTTTTCTCCGCCACCGACCTCTGCGTCAAATGCGGCCTGTGCCTGCCGCATTGCCCGACTTACGGCAAGACCTTGGACGAGAGCGAATCCCCGCGCGGGCGCTTGAGCTTGATCCAGGCTTGGGCCGGCGGGTGGTTGCAGGCCACGCCCAAACTGTTAGGCCATGTGGATAATTGCCTGTTGTGTCGCTCTTGCGAGGCGGCTTGCCCGGCCAAGGTGCCGTATGGGCGGATCGTGGACGAGTTCCGCTCCGCCACCGCCCATTTGCAGGCCAAGCCTTTCGCCGCCCAGGTGAAATCCAAAGCCGTCGCCTACGCCTTGCGTAGCCCCCGGTTGCAACGCCTGTCCGCGCCATTGCGGGGCGTGTTGTCCCGCTCCGGGCTGTTGGATGTTGTGGGTTTGGGCGAGAGCGCGGCGGGCTTGCCCGAGCCGTTCAGCCATGCGCCTTGGCAAGGCTTCCATCCGGCGCAGGGCCGGGAGACCGCCCGCGTCGCCTTGTTTTTGGGCTGCACGGCGGAGCTGGCCGACGCCGAGACCGTCACCGCCGCCATCCGCCTGTTGACGCGGCTGGGTGTTGGCGTCAGCGTGCCGGAAAACCAAGGCTGTTGCGGGGCGATGGACTTGCATGCGGGCAGGCAAGCCGAGGCGGCTAAGATGCAAAGCCGCAATCTGGCGGTTTTCGCCGATCCCGCGTTCGCTGCCGTCCTAAGCGTGGCGAGCGGCTGCGGCGCGGTGTTGCAGGAATATCCCGACGCCCCGGCGTTCACCGCGAAGCTCCAAGACATCTGCCGCTTCCTCGCCACACACGCTTGGCCGCAAACCGCGCAACTGGCGCCGCTGCCGGCCAAAGCCTTGCTGCATTCGCCTTGTTCGTTGCGGAATGTGCTGAAATCCGAGCGCCACGCGCTGGATTTGCTGCGGCGGATTCCGGGGCTGGCCGTCGCAACCCTGCCGAAGACGGTCAACTGTTGCGGCGCGGCGGGAACCTACATGCTGGACCACCCGGACATGGCCCAGGCTTTGCGCGAGGACGTTCTGGCCATCGCCGCCGCCGATTCGCCGGACTATTTGCTGACTTCCAATGTCGGCTGCGCGATGCATCTGCGGGCCGGCTTGCAGCGGCGCGGCTTGTCCGGTGTCCGCGCCCTCCATCCCGCCGTGCTGCTGGAGCGGCAATTGCGCATCCCTTTGATGGGCTTGGGTTGTGGCGCGAAACCTGTCACTATTGGCTTGCCCCAATCCATTCAATACGGCGGAGAGAGTCATGACTGAGAAAAAAGCGCTTATTAGCCAGCTCAGAGGCAAGTTTCAGGCGGTCGGTGTGTTGTTCGTCGCCGCCGGCATCATCACCTCGGTCGGCGGCCTGTGGTGGGGGCCGGCCTTGATGTTTCCCGGTGTGTTGCTGCTGATAATCGGCTGGTTTTGAGCGGAGACGGCCTTAGCACTGGCCGCAGATGAAAAAAGCCGACATTGGGTCGGCTTTTTTCGCTTTCCGCACTCCGTGCCTAAACTCAGAAGCGGTTTGGCAAAATTTTCAGGGTGCAATCAATGCTGTGCGCGACAAGACCGTCCGTAGGAGCGCCCCATGGGCGCGACTGGCCGTTTAATTCGTCGCGGGCGCGGCCCGCTCCTACGCTCGGCTCACAAAAAGCCCATGAATTTTGCCGGACACATTCTCACCGCCCCGACCCGAACGCCCGGTCAAACGCCCATTTCAACAACAAGAACAAGCCGGTCATCAACACCAGCAAAGTGCCGATACCGCCGCCGAAAAACACCCAGACGCGGGTGCGCATCAGCAGGAACAGCGCCAAGGCGGTCAGCGCCAGCAGCCAGACAAAGCCGGTGACGCGGCGGAAGCCGGGGATTTCCTCCGGGTTGGCCTGTCGGCGGATCAAGCCGAAAGACACCAGCATCGACAGCAAAGGCAGGATCTGGGAAAACACCCCGGCCTGCATCAAGCGCCCCCGCGCCAGGTTGTCGGCAAACACCACGGCAACGGCGATGCCCGGCACGCAAACCCCGTACAAGACCACCGAGTACAGCCAGCGCAGCGGGGAATCGTAAAGCGGGCCACGGCCATGCCAGCGCCCGGCGGCCCAGGCCAGCAACGGCAGGCCGATGAAATACGCCGAGACGGGTAGCGGATGTTGGTCGATGAGGGCGAAGAGTTCTTGCAGGTTCATCGTCTGCTCAGTTTATTCCAGGGGGAGCGAATTGGCATGGCGCGGATGTCGGCGGTTCGGCAGCCATTGTCCTTTGCCCAAAGCGTAGCCGGATTTCAGCGCCGACCAGGTGAATTGCTGGGCTTGCCGGCAGGCTTCTTCCACGTCTAGCTTTTTGGCCAGGCCGGCCGCCAGCGCGGCGGCCAGGGTGCAGCCGGAGCCATGGTATTCGTGGGGCAGGCGCTGCCAGTGCCAGGCGGACGTGCCATACGCGCCGTACAGCCGGTTGACCACATCCCCGCCTTCCGCATGGGCGCCGGTAATCAACACATGCTTGCAGCCCAGCCGCAGCAATTGCGCCGCGCAGTCGTCCGGGGTTTCCAGTCCGCCGGCCAGTTGCCGCGCCTCGGGGATGTTCGGCGTCAGCACGAAACTTAACGGCAAAAGTTTGCGTTGGATGGCGCGGATCAAATCCTCCCGCGCCAGCGCTTGGCCGCCGCCGGCGGCGAGGATGGGATCGAGCACCACGGGAACTCCGGCCAACTCGCCCCGCAACAATTCGACGGCTGCGTGGGCGATGTCCGCCGAACCCAGCAGGCCGATTTTGACGACGGCGACGGGCAGGTCGGCGATCACTAACCGGGCTTGGTTGAGAAAGTCGGCGGGGTGTTGCGGCAGGACTTGGCGGACATTGGTGGTGTCCTGGGCGGTCAGCGCGGTGACTACGGTGCAAGCGTGGCAACCGAGGCGGGAGAGGGTTTCGATGTCGGCCTGCACACCGGCCCCGCCGGTGGGGTCATGGCCGGAGAGGCACAGCACTACGGGAGGATGGTGGTGGGTCATGGCGTTGGCCGGGCGTAAAGTTTGCAGTATATCGGTTCTGGCTCCTTGAATGAAAATCGGCGATTGCTGGTAAGATGTGCAAGCCCGTCCCATGGAATCCGCAACTTAAACGGCTAGGCTATGAAAAACCTCCCCAATCTAATTCGACGCCCAATCTTGTCCGGCTTGCTGGCTGTTCTGGGGGTGTCGGTGGCGCTCGCCGACGCGCTGCCTTGCGAAGAAACCGGCGAGACGCATATCTGGGTTTCGCCACTCAAGCCCAAGGCCGACGCGCCGGTCAAATTCATGGGCGTGGCGACGGACGGCGCGGTTTCCGAACTGGCGCTGGTCGACGGGCAAGGCCGGCGGATTCCGCTGCAAACCCACCCACGCGGCGGGCCACCCTGGAGCCTGTCGGCTGAACTGGACGCGCTCAGTGCAGGCGACTACCGCATCGAGGCGCGGCGTGAAGGCCGTCTCATCGCTTGCCATCCGCTCAGTGTCGGCGGATCTTCGGCCCGCGAATCAGAGATGGCTTGGAACACCGCCACGGAAGCCTTTTACGCGGCCTGGATCGAAACCTTGTTCGACGCGCCGCCGGAGGAAAGCTTGAGCTTTCCCTCGCTGGAGCCGGTGCTGCGCGATCCCCGCCGCAATTTCCTGCACAACCATCTGGGCCTGAATGAAGACCGGGCGCTGCCTGCCACCCCCGATTGCGCCGACTTGCCCTATACCTTGCGGGCGTATTTCGCCTGGAAAACCGGCCTGCCGGTGGCTTTCCGCGCCTGTAGCCGGGGTTCGGCCAGTTCGCCGCCGCGCTGTGGCGCGGCTTCCGTCAAGACGGAATTCACCCATGGCGTCGCTTCGCCAGCCAGCTACCGCGCTGTCAGCGGACAGTTAATCAACGCGGTCCATTCCGGTTCCGCCCGCACCGGCTTGGACGACGAGTCCACGGATTTGTACCCGGTCGCCCTCAACCGCGAAAGCCTGTGGCCGGGGACGGTCTACGCCGACCCTTACGGCCATGTGCTGGTGCTGGCCCAATGGGTGCCGCAGACGGCGGGCCGGCCTGGGATATTGTTGGCGGTGGATGCGCAGCCGGACAATTCGGTGACCCGCAAGCGCTATTGGGAAGGCAATTTCCTGTTCGCCAATGTCGCCAGCGCCGGGCCGGGTTTCAAGGCGTTCCGGCCCTTGGTCCCCACCGCCTCGGGCGGTTTGCGGGCGCTCTCCAACGACGCGCTGGTTGACAATCCCAGCTTCGCGCCGTTTTCGCTGGAGCAAGACCAGATG
>CAZOTR010000015.1:21649-33130 GCA_964582755.1 uncultured Methylococcaceae bacterium
CCCTCCCGCGACATGCGCCTTATCATCGCCATCAATGTGCTAAACGGCCTGCCCGAGAAGATCGTGCGGCATCCCGAGTTGTTCGTGATGGGCGGTGCCTCGCCGCAAGAGGCCAAGGCCGAGATCGAGCAATACCACGCCCGCCGCATCCAAGAGCGCACGATCCGCTATACGCGCACCGACGGCAGCCCGTGGGAACTGAGCGTGGCGGAAATTCTGGCCAGAAAGCCGGCCTACGAGATGACGTACAATCCCAACGACTGCGTCGAAATGCGCTGGGGCGCGAAACCCGGCACGGAGGAATATGCCACCTGCCGCCGCCACGCCACGCCGGAGCAACATGCGAAAATGGAGCAATACCGCGTCTGGTTCCGTGAAGCGCGCAGGCCGACGCGCTGAGGCCGGGGGTTGGGATAATTCGCCGGGGGCGAGTTATCCCTGCGCAGCCAGGCTTGTTTAACCGCCTCCATCCCCCTCGGTGCCCATCCAAAACAAAAATCCCAGTTTTCAATCATGACCTTAAAATCCTTAAGCCTTGTCATTGTCCTTGTCCTAGCCGGTTGCGGAACAGCGGAAAAGAAACCCCCGGCAGTTGAGACGCCCCCAGCCGAGTCCGCCCTGCCCAAGCGGGAAACCACGGCAGAGATTCCGGTGGATTCCTTGAAATACAAAATCGTGGAAGCGGCAAAGGAGGAGTGGATATACTTCGGCCAGCAGAAAGTGGTGATCGAGGGCGACGAGGAAAGCATTCCCCATGTCGGCATTTGGGAAGACGATGATTATGCCCACAGCGACCGCATCAACCAATATTGGCGGGCCGTCGGCATGGGCCGGCTCGACGGCAGGGATTGCAGCCAGCCTTGGTCCGCCGCCTTCATCAGTTGGGTCATGCAGGAGGCGGGCGTCCCGGAAAGCCTGTTTCCCCCGGCCACCGCCCACAAAGCCTACCTGTCGCATTTTATCAACAGGGCGCAAAGCCCGGACGCGGTGTTGATACCCCACACCATCCAGGAGTATAAACCCAAGCCGGGCGATTTGATTTGCGCGAATCGGGGCCGGGGCTTTTTCGGCGAGGTGGTGGAGGAAGTGCCGGACCAGTTGAATGCCAAATTGCATTGCGATATTGTCGTGCAGACCGACGGCCATACCCTGCAAGCCATTGGCGGCAATGTCCGCAATTCCGTGTCCAAGACTATTTTGACGCTGAACCCGGAAGGCTATCTGCAACTGAGCAGCCATAGGCCGTGGTTTTTGGTCATCGAGAACCGCTTGGATTAGTTCCATGCCCCGCCGCTTCCCCGCCGCCCCCTGGCCCGCCTTGCTCAAGTGGGTTTCGGCGTTGGGCAGCGCCGCCTTGCTGGCAACCGGGTTTGCCGCCTACCGCGCCGCTCCCGTCGCCAGCGGTTTCACGCATGACTTTGGCATGGGTGTCGCCTTGTTGCCGGTCGCCCTTCTGTTGGGCAGTCTTTTTTTCATCGTCGGCGGGTATGCGGTCGAAGGCTCCGACCTCTACATCGAACGCCTAATCTCCTCCACCCGCATACCGCTCACGGGACTTAGCAAAGCCTGGGCCGAGCCTGCGGTCTGCAAGGGTTCGATCCGCGTCTTCGGCAATGGCGGCTTGTTCTCCTTCACTGGCTGGTTCTACAGCAAGAAGCTGGGGCGCTACCGGCTGTTTGCGACAGACTTCTCCCATGCCGTCGTCCTGGTCCTGCCCCGGCGGGTGGTGGTGGTGACGCCGGCCGATCCACAGGCTTTTATCGAATATCTCCGCCGCCGCTTCCCGGACGCTGACATCGCTCCTTTGGCGCACGATGCCTAAGTCTTTAAGCCCGCTTTAAGTTTCCCGCCGTAAAGTCCCGCCATACGCGAACCTAAGCGCGGATTTACGAACGAGGAAAACTCCATGCAAGCCAAAACCTTCCGTCTCACCCTGATTGCCTTGGCCGTGGCTGGCACGGTTGGCACCGGCGCCGTCTATGCCACCATCGGCGACGGCAGCGCCGCGCCGGTGGTCCCGGTCAACGCGGTCAGCGGCGCTCCGGCGGCGATGGAACTGCCGAACTTCTCCGCCATCGTGGCGAAAAACGGCCCGGCGGTCGTGAACATCAGCGTCAGTGGCCACACCAAGGCCGCGTTGCAAGGCATGCCGCAAATCGACCCCAGCGATCCGCTCTACGAGTTCTTCCGCCGCTTCCAGCCGCCCGGCCAACCCGACGGCGAGACGCCGACCCACGGCATGGGTTCGGGCTTCATCATCCGCCCCGACGGTTTGATTATCACCAACGCCCATGTCGTGGATGGCGCGTCGGAAGTCACCGTCAAGCTGACCGACAAGCGCGAATTTAGCGCCAAGGTGGTCGGCGTGGATAAGCCCACCGACACGGCGGTGTTGAAGATCGACGCCAAAAACCTGCCCACCGTGGCCTTGGGCGACCCGGCGCAGACCGGCGTGGGCGAATGGGTGCTAGCCATTGGCTCGCCGTTCGGCTTTGAGAACAGCGTCACCGCCGGGATTGTTTCTGCGAAGTCGCGCACCCTGCCGGACGAGGGCTTCGTGCCGTTCATCCAGACCGACGTGGCGGTGAACCCCGGCAATTCGGGCGGGCCGCTGTTCAACTTGAAGGGCGAGGTGATTGGCATCAATTCGCAGATCTACAGCCGCACTGGCGGCTACCAGGGGCTGTCGTTCGCCATTCCCATTGATGTCGCCTTGAAGGTCGAGGAGCAGTTGCTGCGCGACGGCAAGGTCAGCCGGGGCCGCATCGGCGTCAGCGTGCAGCCGGTGAGCCAGTCGCTGGCGGAATCCTTCGGTTTGGAGCAGGCGGCGGGGGCGCTGGTGGATTTTGTGCCGGAACAAGGCCCGGCCGCCAAGGCGGGCATCCGGCCCGGCGACATCATCGTCAAGTTCAACGGCCAGCCCATCCAGGAGCCGTCGGAATTGGGGCGGCAAGTGTCCGACCTCAAGCCCGGCACGGAAGCCACGTTGACCCTCTGGCGCGAAGGCAAGCCCGTAGACCTCAGCCTGCGCGTCGGCGGCGTCGAAGACCCGGAACAGTCCGCCACCGTGCCTGCGGAGCTGGCGAAGAGCCGGCTGGGCTTGGCGGTGCGTCCGCTGCTGCCGCAAGAGCCTAGGCAGGCCGATGTGGCCGGCGGTCTGGTGGTGGAGCGCTCGACCGGCGCGGCGGCGCGGGCGGGCATCCAAAGCGGCGACGTGGTGTTGGCGGTGAACGGCCATCCGGTGGCCGACCCCGGCCAATTGCGCGAGTTCGCCAACAAGGCCGACAAGCGCCTCGCCTTGCTGGTCCAGCGTGGCAATGCCCGGCTGTTCGTGCCGGTGGAGCTGGGATAAGCCGGTAGCGCAAGGCAAGCCCGCCGGCCACGGGACCCTGGCAGGCCGGCTTGGTTTTAAACACCGGGCCGGTCTGCGCAAGTCCGTCGCCTAGGCGCATAACCCACACTTGAGGAAACCTCCGTGAACAAGTTGATACTGAGCACAACCCTCATCGCCCTGACCGCGATAGGACTCGGCGGCTGCGCGGTGCATCCCCATCATGGCTACGGCTATCAAAGCCCTCCCTATTACTCTGGCGGTTACCGGAACTATGGAAACGACCGGGGGTATTATCGGAATTACCAAGATTATGGAAATCACGGGTATGGCCATCATGGGCACCGTCACGGTGGCCGCTATGATGATGATTAAATCGGCGGGGCTGGCGTTCGCCTTGCTCGCTGTCGCCTGTCCGGCTTCCGCCGAGCGTTGCCATGTTTTGAAAAGCGCCCAAGGCGAAACCTTGTATAGCTCGGAAATCCCGCCTTTCGATTTGAGTTATCCGCCTTATTCCAGGGCGTATGAGGCATCGCGGTCCAGGGGCGAACACTTGATTATCACCGCTGACAGCGGTTGTTTTGACGAGGCGGCGTTCCGTCGGCTGCAAAGCATGCTCCGCGCCGTGACCACAGGGAGCGCCCTGATGCCGGACGAAGTGGTGCCGGGCGGGCCGCAATAAGCCGCGCCGTCCGTAGGAGCGCCCCATGGGCGCGACTGGCCCTGCGGCCATGCTGTGGATCTTCGGGGGACGGGTCAAGCCGCCGCCTGTTCAATCTCGACCTTCTCTACCCTGACCGTCCCGTCGGGTCCGGCCATGGCGAAGCCGTTCTTGCCTTGGCGCTTGACCTCGTACATGGCATGGTCGGCGTCCGCGAATAATTCGGCTATGGTCCGGTGTTGCGCGTCGTGGACGGCGATGCCGATGCTGACGCCCACTCGCCCTTCCAGGCCCAGGCCGAGGGGGATGGGCAGGGTGATGGTGGCGACGATGTTGCGGGCGATGTCGCAGGCGCGTTCCACGGGAACGCAGCCTACCAACACGACCACGAATTCGTCGCCGCCCAGCCGTGCCACGATGTCGCTGCCGCGCACGCAGGACTTTAGCCGCCGGGCGATTTCCACCAGGACGGTATCGCCGGCGGCATGGCCGTAGTTGTCGTTGATGTTTTTGAAATTGTCCAGGTCCAGCAGCAACAAGACATGCCGGCTTTCGCCTTCCGGCGGTGTCTCCAGCAGCGCCACCAGATCCCGCTCGACCGCCTGGCGTCGGCGCAGGCCGGTGAGAGGGTCGTGGTCAGCCTCGTGGCGCACGCGCATCTCCAAGGCGCGGCGCTCGGTGATGTCGTAGACCACGCCTTCAAAGCGCGCCACGCCCGCGTTGTCGGTGTGCCGTGACAGCAGGCAATGCACCCAGGTGGCCGAGGGAAGGCGGACATGGTTTTTCAATTGCAGATCCGCCGCCACCGCCTGGCCTTCTTGGTCGGCCTGGCTCATCAAGGCATGGAACTGTTCCGCATCGGCGAAGGCCAGTTCGGGGAAATCACGGCCCGGCAGGGTGTCGTGGATTTCGTCGGGCAAGCCTAACACCCGCCCCAGGGTGGGGTTGGCCGTCTGCAACCGGCCCGCCCCGTCCAGCAGGAAAATGCCGGCGCTGGTGTTTTCAAAAATGCCGCGCAATTGCCGCTCCACCGCCTGGATTTGCCGCAACAGCCGGCGTTCCTCCTCGAACTTTTCCTGCGCCGTGTCCAGCAGGCCGTTGATGTCGCGCACCAGTTGCCCGAGTTCGTCATCGCGGTGGCGGGACAGGGATTCCAGGCGTTCCTTTTCGCCCGCCTTGATGGCGTGCAGCGTGTTGGAAACCTTCGACAGCGGACGCGACAGGGAGGTGCGGATCAGCACCAGGAGGATCATGGCGGTCATGCCGATCACCGTGGCCGAGTTGAACGCGCCTAGCAACGCGCCGTCGCGGGCGGCCTGGAGGCTGGCGCGGGCTTCGGGGATGACGCTGAGGGTTCCGATGGCCTCGCCTTCGCCAAAGGGCGAGCGCAGCGTGCGCACCACCTCGGCCTGCACGGGCGACGGGCCGCCCCGGGTTTGGCGCAAATCCAGGCGCTGTTCGGAGAACAGCCGGGCCTCGTGGACGATGTCGTTGCGTAGCAAACCCTTCAGCACGTCTTCGCCGATGGCGCGGTTGCCGGAATAGGCGGCGATGGCGGCGGTGCTTTCCACCGTGTCCAGCAATTGCGCAATCATGACGCGGTTTTTGTCGCTGGCCCGCCGAAATTCGGCGAAGAAAGACAGCATGGCGATGAACACCGCGAATAGCAGTGCCGTCGAGAACACGGAAATCGCCAGTTTGCGATGCAGGTAGCGCTTTTTCCGGCGGCTCATGGCTTTAACAGCAGCAACAGGCGCACGGTGTTGTCGATGTGCTTGGGATCGACATAGCCGATGGCGTTGTCGTTCTCGCGCACCGTCTTCAGCACGGCGTCGTCGTCCGGCAATTGGGGAGGGGGCGACGCCTGGCCGGTGAACAGCAGCCGCGCCCAGTAGGCGTTGATCTGTTCGATGGGGCGCGCGGTCAGCGTCTGGTAAAACTCGGCCCGCAGTTGCGAGGACTGGTCGATGGGCAGCGCGGAGCGCCCGTTGGCGAAGGTCCGTGTGCGGCCTAGGAAGATGTCTTGCACCTGCCGGGGGCTGAGGTTCTCGACGGTGTTTTTGGCATGGACGATCACCGCCACTTCGGCCTGGGCGGCCGGCGCGAGGAGGAGAGGCAAGGCGGCAAGGAAGCGTCGCATGGCCTAGTACACGAAGTCCACGCCGAAAGACCAGACGTTGACCTGGTCCGGCAGGGGGGGCTTGGGTTCAAACCAAAATAATGTGCCGTTGCTTCCCAGCCAGAAATGGCTCCATTGCGCCTTGAGGGCAATGTTGTTGTGCACATCCCAGCGCAGCCCCAGCGACGCCGACTTCTGGTCCACGCCGTTGCCGTTGATTGATTGCTCGACACTGTCGCGCAAACCAAGCAAGGCCGGCATCTGCGCCAATGGATAGGGCACTGTCGCCCGGTGGTTCAGCGATTCCGCGATGCCGAACAAGGAGTACAGGGTCACGCTGCCAAAACGGCGGCCCACGCTGAGATAAGCGTTGGCCATGCTGGGAAGCTCGGGGACAGCCGAGTCGATATAGGCCGCCTCCGCCTGCGCTGGCCAGACGCCGTCATCGTAGGCCCAGCCCAGGGAGACGAAATGCAGCAGCTTGCCATGGATGGACAATTGCTCGGCGAGGGAGCGGGCGGCGGGCCAATAGGCTTGGAGCACAGGGTTTTCCAGCGCCGGTAAGACTTGCAACGGCAGATGGTTCAAGGCGCGTAGCTGCGCATAGCCTAGGCGGGCCCGCCAGTTGCCGGACTCGTAAACCAGGTTGCCGCCGAATAAGGAAGTCTCCAGGCTGTTGGTGGCCGTGCCAGTCTGGTCCAGCACCTCGCTCAGGCTATAGCCGGCATAGCCTTTGAGCGTCAAATAACCCTCGCCCAGGCTGAATTTTTTGGCAATGTCGGCGCCGTCGAAATGGTAGGGGAATATCGGCGCGTAAAATTCGGCGGGTGGCCTCATCCACAGGTAGGCATAGCCCACGTTGCGGTAATCCGACAACAGGAAGGCGTCCAGCCCCAGCCGGCCCAGGCGCAGATCCAGGTCGTCGCGGGGACGCCAGCGGAGAAAGGCCCATTCCAAATTCTGCTCGAAAAAATTACCCGCGTGGTTGCGCGCCACCCATTGCACGGCGGCGTGGAATTCCCGGTTGAAATCCGCGTCCAGTTGCAGCCCCAGCCTTGAGTCGATGTCCGCCCGCCACGCGGAGGTCGCGCCTCTGGTTTGGGTGTAGTCGCGGCGGAAGCCGATTTTGTCGGTGTCCGTGCCAATGGCGGCCAAGGTGCCGAATGCCTTGAACGTCCAGTCGATGGCAAACGCCGGCAGGGCGGCGAGCGTCAGCGCCGCGCACAACAGCCAGCGGCGCGCAGACTTTGCCTTGGGCGGGAAGGCCGGCGGGCCTGCCCTCTCCGGCGCGGAATATTTTGAAAACTTCACAGCAGTGTGCCGCATCCTTCTGATGACGCGATTGGGCCTTGCGGAATGGCGGTGGAAAACCCGCGCCGCTATTGTCGCATTGTCGCCGCACAGCGTCATGGTGGGATGCTCCCGCTGGCGTCCTTGGCCTTAGTAGACAAAGTCCACACCAAAAGACCAGACGTTGACCTGGTCGGGCAGGGGCGGCTTGAGTTCCAGCCAATACAACATGCCATTCTGCCCCAGCCAGAAATGGCTCCATTGCGCCTTGAGCGCGACGTTTTCGTACACATCCCAGCGCGCGCCCAGGGAGGCGGACACCTGGTCCACGCCGTTGCTGTTAAGCACATGGTCAACCCTGCCTGCCAAGTCGGCCAGGGTCGGCGTGGACACCGAGGGTTGGGGCACCGCCACATGGTAGGCCGGAGATTGCCCGATGCCCGACAAGGCATACACGGTCACCCCGCCGAAACGGCGGCCCACGCTGAGATAGGCGGTGGCTATGTCGGGTAGCCATGCGATGTTCGAGCCGATGTACGCGGCTTCGGCCTGGATCGGCCAAGTGCCGTCATCGTAAGCCAAGCCGATGGCGCCGAAATGCAGTTGCTTGCCGACGATGGACAAGGTGTCGAAGACGGACTGGGCCACCGGCCAGGCCGCTTGGGTCTGCGGGTTTTCCAGGGCGGCGTGGAGCGAGCGCAACGGCATCTCCCGCAGCGGCGTGAGGAAGGTGTAGCCGATGCGGGCCCGCCAGTTGCCGGATTCGTAAACCAGGTTGCCGCCGGCCATGGCCATCTCCAGCGTGGCGACGGTCGCGCCCGACTGCGGGGCCAGCGTGTCGTCAAGGGTGTGGCCCGCGTAGCCTTTGAGGGTCAGCCAGCCGCCGCCGACATCGAACCGCTTGGCGATGTCGGCGCCGTCGAAATGGTAGGTGAACAACGGGGCATAAAACTCGGAAGGCGGTCGCATCCACGGGTAGGCATAGCCCACGTTGCGGTAGTCCGACAACAAAAAGGCGTCGAAGCCCAGCCGTCCCAGGCGCACATCCAAATCGTCGAAGGGGCGCCAGCGCAAATAGGCCCAGTCCAAATTCTGCTCGAAAAAATTGCCCGCGTGGTTGCGCGCCACCCATTGCACACCGGCATGCCATTCTTGGTTGAAATTGGCGTCGAGTTGCAAACCCAGCCGCGAATCGATGTCCGCCCGCCAATTGCTGGTTGCGCCATCGTCCTGGGTGTAATCGCGGCGGAAACCGATGTTGCCGCTGTCGGTGCCGATGGCGGCGAGGGTGCCGAAGGCTTTGAAGGACCAGTCGATTGCCATAACCGGCGCGGCGGCGAGCGCCAGCGCCAAGCCGGCCGGGAGAACGCACACCGTCTTCTTTAGGCGGGCAAGGCATTCTACGCCCGCCCGCCCCGCCCTCCCAGGCACGGCCTGGGCGGGGCTTGTGGAGCGGTGCGGAGGATCGGCCGGGGTCCGCCTCATGGTGGCGAGGAGTGCGGTTTTTTAGGCGGGTTGCTTCACTTTTTGAGCAGAATGTCGGTGATCGAGCCTTCGATCATCTCCGCCGCGAAGGCGAAGGTTTCCGACAGGGTGGGATGGGGGTGGATGCTCAGGCTGATGTCTTCCGCGTCCGCGCCCATTTCCAAGGCCAGCACCGCCTCGGCGATCAACTCGCCGGCGTTCGGGCCGACCATCCCCGCGCCGAGGACGCGCTTGGTGTCCTTGTCCACCAGCAGCTTGGTCAAGCCCTCGCGGCGGCCGATCCCCAAGGCGCGGCCGCTGGCGGCCCAGGGGAACACGGCTTTTTCGTAGGCTACGCCCTGCGCCTGCGCCGCCGTTTCGGTCAGGCCCATCCAGGCCAGCTCCGGGTCGGTGTAGGCGACGGAGGGGATGGTCAGCGCCTGGAACGCGGCAGGGTGGCCGGCGATGACCTCCGCCGCGACCTTGGCCTCGTGGGTGGCCTTGTGCGCCAGCATCGGGTTGCCTGCGATGTCGCCGATGGCGTAGATGTGCGGGATGTTGGTGCGCTGCTTCTCGTCCACCGGAATGAAGCCGGCGTCATTCACCGCCACGCCCGCCGCCTCCGCGCCAATCAATTTGCCGTTGGGCCGGCGGCCCACCGCCACCAGCACGCGGTCGAACAGATCCGACTCCGGTGCGCCCTCACCCTCGAACGACACTTTCAGCCCCTCCGGCAAAGCCTCGATTTTGGAGACTTTGGTTTTCAGGAAAATCTTCTCGTACTGCTTGGCGATGCGCTGGTGCAAAGGCTTGACCAAGTCGGCGTCCGCGCCGGGGATGAGCTGGTCCATCAACTCGACGACGGTGATCTTCGAGCCTAGCGCGTGGTAGACATTCGCCATTTCCAGGCCGATGATGCCGCCGCCGACGATCAGCAAACGCGGCGGAATGTCGGCCAGTTCCAAGGCGCCGGTGGAATCCATCAAGCGCGGGTCGTCGTTGGGGAAGCTCGGAATCTTCGTCGGCTGCGAGCCGGCGGCGATGATGGCGTGGTCGAAGCGGACGGTCTTTTCGCCCTCCGCCGTGGCGACACCCAGCGTCTTGTCGGAGGTGAAACGGCCCTCGCCGGTCAGCACCGTGACTTGGCGCTGCTTGGCCAAACCGCTCAAACCGCTGGTGAGCATCTTGACGACGCGGTTGTTTTTCCACTCGCGGATCTTGTCCAGGTTGATCTCCGGCTTGCCGAAGCTGAGGCCGAAGGCTTCCACCTCCTCCACGCTATGGATGACATGGGCCAGATGCAGCAGCGCCTTGGACGGGATGCAGCCGACATTCAGGCAGACGCCGCCCAGCACGGGATAACGCTCCACCAGCACGACTTTCTTGCCCAAGTCGGCGGCGCGGAAAGCCGCCGTGTAGCCGCCGGGGCCACCGCCTAAAACGAGGACTTCGGCATGGAGTTCGGAAGAGGACGAATCTGAGGGGAAAGTCATGGCTTGGGCCTTATGATCGTTGAAAATTCCGCGATTGTCGCAACCCTGGCTGTGCAGGGCAAGCCTGTTCTATGTTAGCGTTATGTTTCAACTTTGCGAGAGCGCTGGCCGATGGGGGCATCCCGCCAGCCGCCGCCAAATCCGGCTTTGAGGATGTCTGGCTTGGGAAGGCGGGCAAGTTAAAAAGCACGGATTCGCACGGGGAGAAACCTTCGCGCTGGCGGGCGCCGGGCGGGTCCGCGCCACCCAAAACCCATGGGTTCTTTGCAAGCCTGGCGGAGCAGCGGGCCATGCCCATGGCGCGCTATTTGGCTGTGGCCCGAAATAGGGTTGCCAGACCGCTTTAATTAAGGCAAAGCCGGGGCCGGCCCCGGTTCCACATCCTCGAAAATATCGGCCAAAGACGCGCTCAGGCCGATGCTGGCGAATTCCACGGCTTCCAGTCCCTCGCTAGGCCACAACACCCAATGGCCGCTGCCGTCCTTGCGGAACAAATCCACAGCCCGGCGGCTGGCGTCCACCACCGCATACTCTTGCAGCTCGGGAATCTTCCGGTAAGCCGCGAACTTGCCGCCCCGGTCGAAGCCGGCGGTAGGCGGCGACAACACTTCCACGATGAGCTTGGGGTGGGACTTGTGATACTCGCTGGCCCGGTCGCGCTCGTCGCAGGTCACGAACACATCGGGATAGAAATACTCGTCGGCCTCGGCGGCTTTTAATTTCATGGCAGCGATGTAGGTGCGGCAGGGCGTCCCGCGCAAATGGGATTTAAACAGGCTGGCGACGTTGAGCGACACGGTGACATGCGCGTCCCGTGCCCCGGCCATCGCATACACTTCGTAGACGATGCCTTGGTAAAACTCGTGCTTGGTCTCCTGTTGTTCTTCCCACGCCAGATATTCCTCGGCGGTCATGGTTTTGAGGGGGAGGGCGCTCATGGCAATTTCGCATGCAGGGTTGGATGTCCGCCGATTATGCCGATTTTCCCCGCTTGCCGCCATGCCGGGCGTTGGTTTGCGGCATGGCGGGACGGGCATGCGCCCCGTCCCTAATGTTTTGCGCAAAGCTCCGGCATCATGCCGATGCCAAACGTTTCAGACGGGATAAATATCCCGTCCGGCGT
>CAZOTR010000015.1:33230-38632 GCA_964582755.1 uncultured Methylococcaceae bacterium
CGTCAGTCACGCTCGACAGGCATCCGGTTGGCTCATTTGAGGGCGTTTTTTATGGACTGGTCGAGCAGAAAGTAAAACAAGCCGCCTGCCGTGCCGGTCGCAAACAATGATGTCAAAACATCTATCGTCGGAAATAATGGCGCAATTTTTTTGAGCCGTTCGGCAATCTCCATCCGCCGGGTTCCTTCATACCTGTCTAATAGGGTTTCATGGAGGAACAATTGCCCTGCGATGAATGGCACTTGGCTGAATACCAAGCCAAGGCCCAATAGCCACTGCAACATCTGCTTCATGTCTACCGTGATGCCCCATAAGCTGGCGATGGCGCTGGCGAAAGCAACCGACAGGACGATGTTGTGGATGGAGTCATAAAGATACGCTTTGCGCAGGTCGGTGGCGATGAGGGCAAGCGACAGATCCCGCTCTTGCTGATCCTCCGTGCCGGTCTGCGGGTGGGGTAGCAATGGTTTGAATAGTTTCCCGATTTGGCCAAAAAGGCCGGATGCTTGTCGGCTTGTGTCTTCGTTGGCTGCGGGAGTCTTGGCTGGGCTTGGTTTGAGCAGCGGGGCGGACATTCTTATGGTGCCATTGATGAGGAACGCCGCCAAAATAATGCCCGCAAAGCCAAGAACGAGTTGTACGCAGAAGATGATGGTCGCCTGCTTTGTCCAGTCGCCAAATAACCCCACCGCTGTTCCCGAAATCAAGCCCAATGGCACAGAGACATACAGAACGGCTTCACGGCGAAACATTTTTTGAATGGCTTCGGCGTCGTGCCGCAGGTTTGTGAAGTAAGCGCTTTGGGATATCCGTTCCGCTGTTTTGGCGATGTAGCGTTCAATGATATGGCTGCCCACTTCAAGGAGCAGGGTGAGCGCAAGCGCGTAGGCAATCCAGACGCCTAGCCCGCCAGCCCCAAACAACCAATAAGAAAACGTGACTAGAAGCGTTGCGAAGAGTGCGGTTTCTGTCAGGATGCGCACGACACGCCCGCGATTTTGGATAAGCCCGGAGGCGATGGTGGGAACTAGGCAGACGGCCAAGGTGATTAAAGCCATTTGGCCGGCAAATAGGGCTTTGCTTTGGCCCCATTTCGCCGCCAATAGGAAAAAAGCCCCTATCAGGATAATTAGCGCCGTTAGCCCGATGGCTAAAAACAATCCCCGACCAGGCGGGGGCGGCGCTGCGAGTGGGGGGCGGAAGTAAGGGGGTGGGGCGGCGCTCATGATGCTTGCTCGTGCGGAAGCAACAGTCTCGATGGGGCTTCATTGTACACAGGGCATAAAAAAACCGCACCAACCAGTCCCGCCGGTCGATGCGGTTTATCATGGCGGCTAGTCTGGGGTTACAGCAAGACCCTCCGCATGTCCGAAGCGGGCCGGGGTATGCGAAAGGTGCGCGGCGGGTTTTGCAAACCCCTCGCTTACGTTTGATCCCACGGCGCGGACTTCAAACGTTATGGTCGGGGTTGCAAACCCCAACCGGCTTTGTGGTGGTCAATTGCGCGCCCTGAGCGGGCAGCGCCAAGCCAATCAGTCTGACAATAAGAAAAAGTCGGCTCTTGCTTGCGCAAGAACCGGCTGAATCCGTCCGCCTGGATAAGGCAGGAAAGAGGGGGCTTAAGCCCGCTGTTTTTTCCGGCGCGCCAGCATGGCCGCGCCGCCCAAACCCAACAGGGCCAGCGAGCCGGGTTCCGGCACCGCCGCCACGCCCACCGCGTCGAGGACGCTGCCTAGGCTGTCGGTGGTGTGGTCGAAAGACCAAACTTTCAATCCATCGAAGGAGGCACTGGCGCCACGGCCCGCCGACGCGCCCGGCCCGAAACTCAAGCCCAAGGTGTCCAAAGTGTGCGAGAGGCTGCCGGAGCTGGCCACTGGCGTGGCGCTGGCGTCTTCGTACAAGGATAACAGGCCGTTGTAGGAGAGCAGGGTGGCTTCAAACCATTGGCCGGGCGTGTAGGCAAAGCCGGCGAGGCGGCTTCCGGTGTCGGTGCCTTGCAACAGATTCATCCTGCCATTGTTGAATTCTAGGCTGATGCCGCTGGCGGGGCTGTTCATGTTGGTGTTGAAGAAGACAAAGCTGTTGCCGGCGCCCGTGCTATCCGGGGTCTTTGCCCACAACTGGGCGATCCAGTCATTGGCGAGTCCATGGCCATTTCCCAATTCAATGGCCCAGCCGGAGTTGCGTTGCGCTGTGCCGCCCTGATTCAGGCTAAACGCCGCCGTGCTCCCCGGTGCGGCCAAGCCTGTGGTTTCGATACTGGTGACTTGGCCGCCGGGTGACTGGAAGTAGGTGAAATTGTTGGCGGTGCCGGCGCTGTCCTGCAAGTTCAGGTAAGAGAAGGGGCCACGCCGACGCTGCCAGCCTCCCCAAGGCCTTAATTACCCACTAAAACGACCGTCGCATTAACCGCGCCGCCGGCCATGCCAAGGCCAAGCGCGGCTATCAACTTCCAAGTTTTTAAGGTTTCAATCATCGCATTCTCGTTGGGTGGTTGTGGAAAAATTGTTTCTGGCGTTTGTCTGCGCATCGTGCAGGCTGGCAAATTGGCCGGCAGGATGTTTGATTTCGACAGGGGGTATTATGCCAATAACGGTTTTACAACAAAACCCTCCGCATATCCCCCAACAACTGGGCGATAGTCGCGCAGAACTTAGCGGCTTCCGCCCCGTCAATCACCCGGTGGTCGAAGGACAGGGACAAGGGTAGGATTAAACGCGGGACGAATTGGCCGTCTTTCCAGACCGGCTTCATCTGCGCCTTGGAGATGCCCAAAATCGCCACTTCCGGGGCGTTGATGATCGGCGTGAAATTGACCGAGCCGATGCTGCCCAGGCTGGAGATCGTGAAGGTGCCGCCTTGCAGGTCGGTGCTGCGCAGCTTCTTGTTGCGGGCCTTTTCGCCCAGCTCCCCAAGCTCCCGCGCCAGCTCGAACACCGACTTGCGGTCGGCGTCGCGGATGGGCGGGACGACCAGGCCGTCGGGCGTGTCGATGGCGACGCCGATGTGGTAGTACTGCTTGAGGATCAGCTCCTCCCCGTTCGCCGACAGCGAGGCATTAAAGGCCGGGAAGGCTTTCAGCGCGGCGGTCACGGCCTTGATGAAGAAGGGCAGGGGGGTGACGCGGATTTTCTGCTTGTCGGCTTCGGCCTTCAGCGAGACGCGGAAGGCTTCCAGGTCGGTGATGTCGGCCTCTTCGTTCAGCGTGACATGCGGGATGGTGACCCAGTTGCGGTGCAGGTTCGCGCCGGTCAGCTTTTTGATGCGCGACAGCGGCTTGGCTTCTATCGGGCCGAATTGGCTAAAGTCAATCTGCGGGGCTTCCAACACGCTGAGGCCGATGCCGCCGGCGGCGGGTGCCGGCGCTTGCAGCCGGGCCTTGATGTAGTTTTGCACGTCTTCCTTGAGGATGCGGCCTTTCGGGCCTGTGCCTTTGATCTTGCCCACGTCCGCGCCGAGTTCGCGGGCGTAGCGGCGGATTGCCGGGCTGGCGTGGGGCTTGCCGGTGGTGGGCAAGTCTTCCAGGACGGTGGCCGGGGCGGCGGCTATGGGTGGCACCGGGCGGGCTGAAGCCCGCCCTACATCGGCGGCAGGGGCCGCGCTGGCGGGGGCGGCTGTTGCCGGGGCGGCGGGCGCGGAGCCAAGGGCTTCCGCCACCAAGACCAGCACCGGCGAGCCTTGGCTGACTTTGTCGCCGACCTTGACCAGCACCCGTTCGACTTTCCCGCCCAGGGGGCTGGGGATCTCCATCGCCGCCTTGTCGCTTTCCAAGGTGATGAGGGAGCTTTCTTTCTGGATGGTGTCGCCCGCCTTCACCAGCACTTCGATGATGGTCACGTCCTTGTTGTTGCCGATGTCGGGCACGGTGACGACTTCTTCGACGGCAACTGCCGCCTGGGCAGGCGTGGCAGGGCTGGCGACTGGCGCGGCCACGGGGGCAGGCGCGGGCGGGGGCGCGGCGGCGGGGGCCGCAACCGGGGCGGGCGCCGCCGCGCCGCCTTCCGCTTCCTCCAGGACCAACACCCGTGAGCCTTGGCTGACTTTGTCGCCGACCTTGACCAGCACTTCCTTGACCAAGCCGCCCTTGGGGCTGGGGATCTCCATCGCCGCCTTGTCGCTTTCCAAGGTGATGAGCGAGGTTTCTTCTTGGATGATGTCGCCGGGTTTCACCAACACTTCGATGATGGAGACATCGGTGTTGTTGCCGATGTCGGGAACCGTGATTGTTTGCTGTTTAGCCATGTGTCGTTCTCTCAAACCGTCACGGGGTTGGGTTTTTCAGGGTCGATGCCGTATTTTTCCATCGCTTCCAGCACGCGGGCGGTTTCAACCGTCCCTTCGTCGGCCAGCGCCTTTAGCGCGGCCACGGCGATGTAATGGCGGTTCACCTCGAAGAAGCGGCGCAGCTCGGAGCGGCGGTCGGAGCGCCCGTAGCCGTCGGTGCCTAGCGCGATGAACTGCTTGCCGGGCAAAAACTGCCGGATCTGGTCGGCGACGACTTTCATGTAATCGCTGGCGGCGACGACGGGACCGTTCATGCCGCCCAGGATGTCCTCCAGATAGCTGGTCGCCTTGGGCTTGTTGGGATGCAGCAAATTCCAGCGCTCCTTGTCCAGGCCGTCGCGGCGCAGTTCGGTGAAGCTGGTGACGGACCAGACATTGGCCTTGATGCCGAAATCCTCTTCCAGCAAGGCGGCGGCGGCGAGGGTTTCGCGCAGGATCGCGCCGCTGCCCAGCAGTTGCACGGCGGCTTCCTCGCCGGCGTCCTCCAATTGGTAGATGCCTTTGATGATGCCTTCGGCGACGCCTTCCGGCATGCCCGGATGGTCGTGGTTTTCATTCATCACCGTGAGGTAGTAGAAGATGTTCTCGCCTTCCTGGTACATCCGGCGCAGGCCGTCCTGGACAATCACCGCCAGCTCATGCGCGAAGGCGGGGTCGTAGGCGACGCAGTTGGGGATGAAGGACATCGCCAGATGGGTGTGGCCGTCCTGGTGCTGCAAGCCTTCGCCGGCCAGCGTGGTGCGGCCGGCGGTGCCGCCGAGCAAAAAGCCCCGCGCCTGCATGTCGCCCGCCGCCCACATCAAATCGCCGACGCGCTGGAAGCCGAACATCGAGTAGTAGATGTAGAACGGGATCATCTGCACGTCGTGGTTGGTGTACGCCGTCGCGGCGGCGATCCACGAACTCATCGCCCCGGCCTCGCAGATGCCTTCTTGCAGGATCTGGCCGGAAGTTGCCTCGCGGTAGAACATCAGTTGGTCGGAGTCTTCCGGCGTGTACAACTGGCCGACCGAGGAGTAGATGGCGTATTGGCGGAACAGGCCGTCCATGCCAAAGGTGCGCGCCTCGTCGGCGACTATCGGCACGACGTATTTGCCAATCTTGTTGTCGCGCAGCAG
>CAZOTR010000015.1:38732-47900 GCA_964582755.1 uncultured Methylococcaceae bacterium
ACCGTGGGCTGGCCTTTGTGGTTCACCGCCTCGTGGTAGGCGGCGAAAACCTTGTGGATGTCATGGCCACCGCGCTTCAAGCGGAAGATGTCCTCGTTGGACATATGCGCGACCAGATCCAGCAATTCAGGGTATTTGCCGAAGAAATGTTCGCGCACGAAGGCGCCGTCCTTGGCCTTGTAAGCCTGGTATTCGCCGTCCACCGCCTCTTCCATGCGCTTGCGCAGCAAGCCCTTGGTGTCGCGGGCCAGCAAATCGTCCCAGCCCGAGCCCCACACCACTTTGATGACATTCCAGCCGGCCCCGCGGAATTCGCCTTCCAGTTCCTGGATGATCTTGCCGTCGCCGCGCACCGGGCCGTCCAAGCGCTGCAAATTGCAGTTGATGACGAAGATCAGGTTGTCCAGCTTCTCGCGCCCGGCCAAGCCAATCGCGCCACGCGATTCCGGCTCGTCCATCTCGCCGTCGCCCATGAACGCCCAGACCTTGCGGCCCTTGGTTTCGAGGATGCCCCGGCCTTGCAGGTACTGCATGAAGTTGGCCTGGTAAATCGCCATGATCGGCCCCAGGCCCATTGACACCGTCGGGAACTGCCAGAAATCCGGCATCAGCCAAGGATGCGGATAGGAGGAAAGCCCTTCGCCGTTCACTTCATGGCGGAAGCGCGACAGGTTTTCCTCGGTCAGCCGGCCTTCCATGAAGGCGCGGGCATATATCCCAGGGGAGGAGTGGCCTTGGAAAAACACCAAGTCGCCGCCGTGGTCGCGGCTGGCGGCGTGGAAGAAATGGTTGAAGCCGATTTCATACAGCGTCGCGGAAGAGGCGAAGCTGGCGATGTGTCCGCCGTATTCGGAGGAGACCTTGTTGGCCTTCACCACCATCGCCATCGCATTCCAGCGGATATACGAGCGGATGCGGTGCTCCAGCGCCGCGTTGCCGGGGAAGCGCGGCTGGCGGTGGGGCGGGATGGTGTTGATATAGGCGGTGTTGGCCTTGTAGGGCAGGTTGATTCCCGAGCGGCGGGCCTTGTCCACCAGACGCTCGATTAGATAATGCGCCCGCTCGGCGCCCTCGGCATCAATGACGGCTTCGAGGGCTTCTAGCCATTCGCGGGTTTCGGCGGGGTCGAGATCGTCCTGCGGGACCAGGGTGGAGGGCAGGGAATGGGCTTCTGGCATGGATGTTCCTGTACCGTAGGGGCCAACGGGGCCGGGAGGCAGGATTATAGCCCCCGCTTAGGCTAGGCTCAACGCTTGCGAAACAAGGGTTAAGGGCTCTTGTGGGGCCGGGGATGGCATCGCTTCAAGCGCTGCCATCCCTTAGGCTAGATGGAAAAGCGGCTGGAACGCCGCCGCCGCCTGTTCGGGGTCGTCCGTGCCGAACACGGCGTCGATCACCGCCAGCATGTCCGCCCCCGCCTCGATCAAGCTGCGGCCATTGTCCGGCGTGATGCCGCCGATGGCGACGAGGGGAATGCTGAGTTTCCGTTTCGCCTCAATCAAGGTTTCCAGCCGGGCGCAGGGCGCGTGGGGTTTGCTGGCCGAGGGGAAGAACCGGCCAAAGGCGGCGTAACTCGCCCCTAGCGCCTGCGCCTCCAGCGCCCGCTCCACCGAATCGTAGCAAGACACGCCGATGATGGCGCCCTGGCCCAGCCGCGCCCTGGCGGCTTGGATGGAGCCGTCGTCCTTGCCCAGATGTACGCCGTCCGCTTTTATGCCTAAGGCGAGTTCCATATCATCATTGATAATCAGCGGAACCCCGGCGGCGCGGCATTCGGCCAGCAGCAGCCTTGCCTCTTCCAGCCGGGCTTGGCTGGATTTGGCGCGGTATTGGATGGCTTTCGCCCCGCCGCGCAGGGCGGCTTTTACCGCTTGGGCAAGTTGTTCTGGGTTGGCGTGGGATTCGGCGGTGATGGCGTAGAGGCCGGATAAGGGAAAAATCATCTTGCGTTTTGCTGTTTCAATGTTTAGACTGTGTGCTTGTATATACAGGCAGGGTAATTTATGAAACTGAAGGTATCGCCGAAAATTAGAAGCAAGCTGGCCAAGAAAGAACCGCCTGTGAGCTTGGAGGAAATCCACCAATGCTTTGCCGACCGTGATCGAAGTTTTCTCGAAGACATTAGGGATACGCATCGCACTATTCCGCCTACCCAATGGTTGATCGCCAGCACTGACATGGGCAGACTGCTCAAAGTGGTTTTCGTCGAACTGGAAAATGGCGATATAGCTATCAAAACAGCCTTTGAACCTAACGATGAGGAAAAATACATATACCGAAAATTTTCTGTTCCACTGTAATCAATCAAAGACACGGGCCATAGGGTTGGCCTATTAGGCAATACGATAAACTCGTAACCATCCATCCCGGCATCGGCCACCCAGACTACAACAAGCGTTGGGTGGTCCGTGCGCAGGAATGGCGTAAATATATGCAACATGAAGAGAATGTATAGCCATGACCACCGAAACCCTCCAAGCCACTTTGGATGCCATTGACCTTGATGATCGTTGGGATAGCGGAGAACTGGGCAGGGATGGGCAATTTGCCAAATCCGTTGAAAAGTCCCCCGCGCAACAAGCGGCCCTCGACGAGTCCCTTGGGCTTCAGATGATTTCCATCCGTCTGCCCAAGGCGCTGATTGAGGATTACAAGTTCATCGCCGATGCCAACGGGCTTAAATATCAAACGCTGATGCGGCAGATTCTGGCCCGCTTCGCTGAATCGGAGAAAAAGCAGATGCGCAACAAAGCCGCCAGCCAGCAAAGGGCTGCCCGCAAGTGTGGCTAATCGCTGCGGGCTACGCGCCACCCCATCCTCCCAGTCTGCAAATCCCTAAATCCCTGGCCATATAAACTCGATCCTGATCCCGCTAGGCTCATAGCACATCATGTGCATGGCCGGGCCTCCCCGCAGCCATTCCGGCGCGAACTCGATTTCAAGCCCGGCGTCGGCGAGGGTTTCATGGACCTGCTCTAGGGCTTCCCGGCTGGCGATCCGCAACGCGAGGTGGTGCAGGCCGATGTTGTGGCGGCGGTCAAACGCCTGCGCCGGCTCGGCGACGCCCCAAAGGGAAACCATCACGACGCCATCGGAGACAAAAATGGCCGGATAGTTCTCGTCCCGCCTGACCTCTTGCCAGCCCAGCAGCCGGGTAAAAAAATCCGCCGTTGCTTCCAGCCGCGAGACGGCCAGGCCAACGTGGTGGACGCCCATGGTGAGCGGCGCGGCCATCAATGCCAGCCGCCATATTGCTTGGTCGGGTCGCCCTTGAAGCTTTCCGTGGTCGCCCCGCCGCCTCCACCGCCGCCGCCGGATTTCTTGCGCAACGCAATCGCCGCGCCGGCGGCCTTGGCGAGGTTGGCCTCGTTGATGCCGCCCAGGCTCAAGGCGGTGTCCACGATAATCGTGGACACCGGGCTGAGATCTTGTTCGGCGGCCAGGGAACTGGACACGGCGGCTTTCAAAGGCTCGCCGGGCGTGGCTTCGGGGTAGGCGGTGAGGATGACCGGGAAGGCCGTGCCGGCAGGCAGCGTCAGTTGGTAGTTGTTCGCCCCGCCTTGCAATTCCGTCTTCGCCACCACCGATCCCTTGGCGTCCTTGGCCTCGACGCGGGCTTTCAGCACCGGGCCGTCGTCGTTGCTGACATGGCCGGACAAGCGGGTTTGCGTGGCCGTTTGCGAAGGGGAGGAAGACGGCGTGTTGTCGCCGCAGCCGCCCAGCCACAGGCTGGCGCTTAGGCACAGGACGAGAAGGCGGATGTTCATGGATGTCTCTCCAGTTTTGTGATGCGTGCGCCGCGCCGCCGTGTTCGGCAAGCGGCCCGGTGGTCGGGGAATCATAGCGTCGCACTCGGGATTTAGCCATGCCTCCGTCCGCCCTTCGACTCAGCCAGCGGATGCCGGGGGTTTTTATGCCGTCGGGAGGATGACATAATCCCAAGCTGTCGCGCACATTGACGTAAGCGATAGCCTCCCTTGGATGGATGCCGCCCCTTCTTAATAGAGGGACAATTCAAACCATGACGCCGCGCCACACAAGGCTTATAGACGATGATTAAGATTGCAAGTTGGAACGTCAATTCCCTGCGCGTCCGCCTGCCCCAAGTGCTGGATTGGCTGGGGCGGGAGCAGCCGGACCTGCTGGCCGTGCAGGAAACCAAGACCGTGGACGCCGATTTCCCCGCCGCCGCGCTGGCGGAAGCCGGGTATCAAGCCGTCTTCAGCGGCCAGAAAACCTATAACGGCGTGGCCCTCATCAGCAAGGAGGCGGTGGCCGACGTGCTTACCGACCCGCCCAACCTGCAAGACTCGCAACGCCGCATCCTGGCGGCGACCTATGGCGATGTGCGGGTCATCGACCTGTATGTGCCCAACGGCAGCGAGGTGGGTTCGGAGAAATACGCTTACAAGCTGGACTGGCTGGACAAGATCCAGGCGTTTGTCAAAGACGAGATGGCGCGCCATCCCAGGCTGGTGGTGCTGGGCGATTTCAACATCTCCCCGGAGGACAGCGACGTGCATGATCCCGAAGCCTGGCGCGGCAAGATCCTGTGCAGCCAGCCCGAACGGCTGGCTTTCCAGGGATTGCTGGATCTGGGCTTAAGCGACACATTCCGATTGTTCGAGCAGGAGGAGGCGAGTTTCAGTTGGTGGGATTACCGCGCCGCCGGCTTCCGCCGCAACCTCGGCCTGCGCATCGACCATATCCTCGCCAGCCCGGCGTTGCGGGCGGAGTGCCGCGCCTGCCGCATCGACAAGACGCCGCGCGGGCTGGAGCGGCCTTCGGACCATGCGCCGGTGGTCGCGGAGTTTGGTTTGTAGGGCGGGCTTTAGCGCGACTAGCGGCCTGAAGGCCGCTCTACAGGCGCATTCACAACCCCTAATCCTCGTCCAACTCCCGTTGCACCAGCCAGTCCGCCCAGTTCAGGATGGACTTTAGGCGCGGCGGCAGGATGGCCTGCGCTTCTTTGTAGGTGACCCAGCGCAGCTCCTCGTGTTCCGGCTTGCCTGATTGCGGGTTGTCCGGCAGGTAAGCCTCTCCCTCGCGGGATTCGGCGAGGTAGTAGCGGGCGATTTTGCCTAGCCCATAAGGGGCGGTTTCCTGGTAGCCCTTGCCCCAGCGGAAATCCTCCAGGCTTAGGGTCAGACCGGCTTCCTCCTGGACTTCCCGCATCGCCGCCTGCAAAGGCTCCTCTTCCGGCTCTACCACGCCCTTGGGGAAGTCCCAGTAGTTGAAGGCGCGCAGCATCAGGTAGCGGGGATGGTCGGGGAACAGGCGCACGATCACGACGCCAGCCGACAAAGTGTAGTGTTTCAAAGGTGTTCCATGCGTTTTCATGGCGGGCATGATACAACGAAATGCCGGGGTGGGCAGTCGCAGAATCGGCCCTATGCTAGTATTTGGCCTTCCACCCTGCAAAACTGACAGATACGGAGAACGCCATGCATATCAGAACCGTCCCCATCGGCCGGGGCTTGGATTGGATCACCGAAGGGTTTGGCTTGTTTCGCCTGAATCCTGTGATCTGGATCGTCAACTTGGTTATTTTCCTCGCCATCTTCACGCTGCTCTCCCTGGTTCCTTTTATCGGCTCCATCGCCGCCCTGCTGTTGCAGCCGGTGTTGCTGGGCGGGATGTTATCCGGCTGCCGGGCGCTGGAGCAGGGCCAGGAATTGCGCATCGAACACCTGTTCGACGGTTTCCGCCAAAACACCCAGCCGTTGGTTATGGTGGGTGTGTTTTCCGCCATTGCCACTTTTGCCGTGGGTGTGGTCGTCATCTTTGTGCTGGGCGGGACGGTGGGCTTGAGCGTCTTGGGCGGGCTGGCGGACCAGCAGGCGCTGGCCATGGGCGGCGCCATGCTGGGCTTTCTGTTGTCCGGGCTGATCGGCATGGCCTTGACCGTCCCCATCGCCATGGCGGTCTGGTTCGCCCCGGCCTTGGTCGTGTTTGACAACCTGCCCGCGCTGGACGCGATGAAGGCCAGCTTCTCCGCCTGTTGGCGCAACATGCTGCCGTTTTTGCTCTACGGCATCGTCGCGTTCGTGTTGGCGCTGGTGGCGGCCATTCCCTTCGGGCTGGGTATGCTGGTGCTGATGCCGACGCTCATCGCTTCGGTTTACACGGGATACAGGGATATTTTTGCAGAGTGACGAAAACGCCCCGTTAGCGTAAGCCAAACGGGGCGTTTTTTTGCGGAGGATAACTTCTCAGCCGAGTTTTTTCACAATCGCGTCGGCCAAGTCGTCGGTGCCGTAGGTCGAGCCTTTCTTCAGGTCCGGCGTCAAATAGACTCCCTCGCGGATCACTTCGCGCACCGCCTGCTCGATGCGGCGGGCGGCCTCAAGCTCGCCGAGATGCTCCAGCATCATCGCCCCGGCCAGGACCGTGGCGATGGGGTTGGCGATCCCCAGATGGGCGATGTCCGGCGCACTGCCATGCACCGCCTCGAAAATCGCCGCGTCGGCGCCGATGTTGGCCCCGACCGTCAGGCCCAGCCCGCCGACCAGCCCGGAGGCGAGGTCGGACAATATGTCGCCGAACAAATTGGTGGTGACGATCACGTCGAACATGTCCGGCTTCATCACCATGTGCATGCAGCAGGCATCGACGATGCGCTCGTCGAACTCGATGTCCGGGTAGCGCGGGGCGATTTCGCGGCCTATCTCCAGGAACATCCCCGAGGTGCATTTCAAAATGTTCGCTTTGTGGACCAAGGTGACTTTCTTGCGCCCCGCCTTGCGGGCATATTCAAAGGCGTATTCGATGATCCGCTCGGAGCCTTTGCGGGTGATGACCGCCGTGCTTTCGGCGGCGATCTTCTCGTCGTCCACTTTGATGAAATGCTCGATGCCGGCGTACAGCCCTTCGGTGTTCTCGCGGATGGTCACCAGGTTGACGTTCTTGAACAGCGTGTCCGTGCCCTCGAAGGAAACCGCCGGGCGCACGTTGGCGTACAGGTTGAACGCCTGCCGCAGGGTGACGTTGACGCTGCGGTAGCCGCCGCCCACCGGCGTGGTCAGCGGGCCTTTGAGGGCGACGCGGGTCTGGCGGATGGATTCGAGGGTGGCGTCCGGCAGCGGGTTGGCGTGCTTCTCCACCGCCGCCATGCCGGCCAGTTGGCGGTCCCATTCGACCTTGACGCCGGTCGCTTCGATGACGCGCACGGTCGCGGCGACAATGGCGGGGCCGATGCCGTCGCCGGGGATGAGGGTGATTTTGTGCATACTTTTAGATTCCTAGAGTTCTTCGTCTTTTCAGGGTAGCCTGGAAACTTGCCTGCCAGCCGGACGCCCTATGTTTAAGCGAATTGAAGGGGGCGGAGTAGTCCGGCGGCAGCCGGGATGTCCGCTGGCAAACGTTCAGCAAGATTCATACACAGGCACCGCCCAGGCCGGCGGGGCAATTTTGGCAATAGGCGGATTGCAAATGCCTGCGGCCAAGCCCGGCAGGGGCTGGGAGCGCAGGCCAAGGGAACGGCGGTTAAGAGGCGCGATTAGCGGAAGTAGTTCCCTTGGTTGCCAATGGCGTTCGATTGCCGTGGAGGGTTTGCCCAAACCGGGGAGGGCTGTGACCCATGATGGGTCATGCCTCTTCCAACAGCGCCTTCTTCAGCTTCTTCATCGCGTTGTTTTCCAACTGGCGGATGCGCTCGGCGGAGACATTGTAGCGGGCGGCCAAGTCGTGCAGGGTCAGCTTTTCCTCGTTCAGCCAGCGGCAGGCCAGGATGTCGCGGCTGCGGTCGTCCAGTTGCGCGATGGCCGTCGCCAAGCCGGCCTGCCGCCGTTCGTCCCATTGGCCTTCGGCCAGCAGCTCGGCGGGGTCGGCGTTGACTTGTTGCAGGTAATGGGCAGGCGCGGCGATGTCGCGCTCCTCGCCGTCATCTTCGGGGTGAATGTCAAAGGCCATGTCTTGGCTGCTGAGGCGGCTTTCCATCTCATACACGCTGTCCACCCCCACGCCTAACTCCTCGGCCACGATCTTGGCCTCGTCCTGGCTAAACCAGCCCAGCCGGGTCTTGAACTTGCGCAGGTTGAAGAACAGCTTGCGCTGCGCCTTGGTGGTGGCGATTTTGACGATGCGCCAGTTCTGGATGATGAACTCGTGGATCTCGGCGCGGATCCAATGCACGGCGAAGGACACCAGCCGCACGCCCACCTCCGGGTCGTAGCGCTTCACCGCCTTCATCAGGCCGATGTTACCTTCCTGGATCAGGTCGGGCAGCGGCAGGCCGTAGCCCATGTAGCCGCGGGCGATATGAACCACGAAACGAAGGTTGCCTAGCACCAGTTGGCGGGCGGCATCCAAGTCGCCATCGTCGCGGAGCCGACGCGCCAGGCTGCGCTCCTCTTCGGCGTCGAAGCGCGGCATCAGGTTGACCGCGCCGAAATAATCCTCAATGGAGCCCAAGGACAGGTTGACGGGCAGGGACAAGGCTGTAGACATAGGGCTTAAACCGGATGGTGTGTTGGGATGAAATAATCTTAGCACTCTCGGGTGGAGAGTGCTAATAGTTTGACGGGTAAACGAAGGGTGGGTTCCGTGGCCTTGCCCCGCCAGAGTGCGGGTGTGGCAAGCCAAACGGACGCCATGCCCTTTCGGTTACCCGTGCAAACTTTGCCCGCAATTTTGGCATTGGCTGATGGGCGGGAAGGACAGGCCGCTGCCGACCCATTTTCCGTCGCTGGCCTGCTTGACGAAGAACCACTCCCCGCAGCGCGGGCATTGGCTGCGGTTCATCCAGCGGTACAGCACATGGCCTAGGACGAACAGCCCGAAGGCCGCGAAGGCTGCCAGATCGATGCTGTAACGGGCCAGCAGCGTGCAAATCGGCAGGAAGGCGAAAATCAGGGCGAGGCACAGCCAGCGTTTCAGGCGGATTTTAAACAAGGCCTGGGCTTGGGGGTCGTCGGGGTTGAAGGGATGGGCCGGCGCCTGGGCGGCAGCCGGGGCGTTTGGCTTGGGCGGGGCAGGGCGGTAGGCGCGCTTGGATTTTTTGGCCATGGTTGTTGTTTTTATGGGGTTGAGGGGTTGGGAACGCACTGGGCAAGACACGCGGGGAGCGGAAAAAATCCCGCCTGTCGCGGCGCTGGAATTTTAGAGCTTCTGCCGCCGGGTTCCCAGCTTGGACGCCCACTGCCATTAAGTTAACCCAAGTTGCCACCT
>CAZOTR010000016.1:0-46480 GCA_964582755.1 uncultured Methylococcaceae bacterium
TTTCCTTCCAATGCTTGACGAAGGCGGCGTTGTACTCCTGGTAAAGCTCGCGGGTGGGGTCGTAGGACACGTTCAGCAGGCTCACGTCGGCCGCTTGGGCGGACACCGCCCACAACAAGGCTGCGCCGGACAAGGCCGACAGCGCCTTTTTAAAGATATTGGGATGCATGAAAAACTCCTAACTCACTCATGGGTACTGTTAAGCAATGGCGATGAAATGCCAAAATAAACGCAGGTATGCCGACGCTACTATACGCTACTTCGGCTTGCCGTCGCCGAAGGCGTTGAGGGTAACCTCGAAGTAAAAGAAGTTGGAGGGCTCCGAAGCGTAGGCCCCCGATTTCTGGCTCACGTCCGTGGTGAAGGTGCCTGGGTTGAAGCGGGCGTAGCTCATGCTCCAATCTACGTAAGGGTTGAGCTTGTGCCGCAGGCGGATGTCGAACTCGGAGCCGAGGAAGCTGCCGCTGCGGCCGGTGCGGTCGCGCAGGTTGGTCCTGGCCCAACTGTCGGTGTTGCTCGCCAGCCAAAACGCGCCGGCGCCGGCATCGACGCGCACGTCCTGGTACGGCGTGAACTCCAGCCTGAACTTCGGCGTGATGACGTTATCCCAGGAGAAATAGTCATTGCGCGACCAGGGCTGGTTGAAGCCGTAGAACGGGTCAAAGCGGTCGTTGCTCCCGCTGGTCAAGTTGGCGTTAGGGTCACGGTCGCCGCTGCCGTAGCCGAAGTACACACTGGTTCGCGGCTTCCAGTCGTGCTCGAAGGTGTAGCCCAGCTCCAGCGAGCCGGCGACGGCATCGTGGTCGAGGTTTTCCTGCTTCAGCTTCTTGTTGACAGTCCGGGTCACTCCGAAGCTGCCGAACTGCTTGGTGAAGTCCGCGTCGAAGTCGAAGCCGCTCTTGCCGAACAGGCCGTAGACGCGCAGGCCCGGCGAATAAATGTCCTTGTCGTTGGTGCGCCACGAGACGGTCGAGTTATAAGGGTCGCCGTTGGTCTGGCGGCCGAGGAAATAGGGCTGGATGGTGATGACCTCGGACCAGCGCCTAAGGCTGAGCACACCGCCAAACACCCAGGTCTGCTCCTCGGGCCGGTCCATTGCGTACTTCAAACGCTCGATTGGCTGGAAGGCGAAGGTGTCCAGATCCCAGTCGTTCTGCTTCTTGCCGAAATGGATGCGGAAGCCCTGGAAGTTGTTGGTGGTGTTGCGGAACTGGTTGTTGCCGATCAAACGCCGGTCCAACAATTCCAGATGCATCCGGCCCGCGCGGACGCTCAAGGGCCGGTTGTTGCCCAGCGCGTTTTTGAAATACAGCTCGCCGTAGGCCTGGATGATTTCGTGTTCGTTCGTCGTCCCGTTGTCCGCCGGGTAGATGCTGTTGGCGCTGCTGGAGTTCTGGAACTCGACGGCGAAGCGGAACGGGTCGAGGATGTCGTGGATGCCCAGGTAGGCGCGTGTCCTGAACAGGAAGATGCTGTCCGGGTCCGGGCGGTACTTCGGCACCACCACGCCCGAGGGCGTCTCGTCGTTGTAGATGCGGTAGTCGTTTTCCCGGTATTCGAAGCGGGTGCGGTGCTCGAGGCCGACATCCAGCCAGTCGATGTCGCGGAACTGCTCGAACTGGGTTTTGCTCAATTGGCGCACATAGCTCGGCGGATCCGGCTCCGGCTCGACCCGGTAGCCCCGGGTCTTCACATAATAATCTTCGGCGCCGGCCAGGCTCGGCAGGGCCGTGAGCAGGCTGGCAACGCTTAAGCCGGATACTTGTCGTCGGAAGCGGGATTTTGTTTTCCAGCTCCGGGAGCCGGCTGGACGCAATAATTTATGATCTTTCATGGCTTGACTAACCTTTAATCGTTTGGTTTGCCCCTGCAAACCGCATTCAAAACATTGGCAAAAAAAGGCGGACGCTAAGGCCCGCCCAAGCTAAGGGACACAACAAAGAGGGGAGACGCTTTCCAGCCCGCCCGCCGCAGGCCGGGCGGCACCTTGGGCAATGCCCGCCGCTTCCCTGGGGCTAGGGCCGATTGCCGAAGGCTTGCGCGGCCGCCGAAGAGCGGCTGGCCGGGCCGTGTTGCGGTTAAGCAAAAAAGTGTTGTGGGGAACTATAGCGGCCAGAAAATCTGCCGTAAAAGAATATAAAACTAGAAGTTTATTGCTGAACGGAATAAAAGAGGCTGTGGATCCGCGTCCCGCGATGCCTGTGGCCGATGTCTGCTGTGTTGGCGATCTTGCGGGGCTGGCGCGGGGAGCGGATAACAGAGCCGCAAACGGCTTGGTGGCTTGAAGCCCGTAGGATGTGCCGACGAAGGAGGCACATCAATCGCGAACGATGCGCTTCGTTCCTCAGCGCATCCTACAGGGGGCGGGGAAATTCGACGGCCGCGCTTTTTACAAGGCGTCTCCCGTCACGCAGGAGAAGGTTTTCGCGGAGAGCCGGAAATTCACCGGTTTGTTTGAGTGTGGAATCCTGACGATGACAAAAGGTTGCGTCAACGCTTGCGCCACCAGGCAATCGGGGCCGGGCTGGGTCAGCGACAGGCTGATGTCGATGCGGCCGCCGCGCCGGTCCAGGCCGGTGAGGTTCAGTTGATAGCCGCCGGTGTTTTTCTGCCCGGCGAAAGCCGCCACGACCATCTCCTTGGAAAAGTCCACCTCGGGCATGGGCGGCGCGGGCGACGCGCCCGCCCGGTGTTCCCGCCACAGCGAACGCAACGCGGCCTGGTCCCGAACCGTGTCGAAGCGCTGGGCTGCTATGCCGCTATGGGTGCCTTGCTCCAACACCATAAACACATCCGGGAGCGCCTTTTCGGCTGGAGCCGCCAGACTGACGCTTGGCACTAAGCATAGGGGTATTAGGCGGGCAAATCGCAGGAGATTCATTGCAGTTTTCCTATTTTCATAGATATGTGGAGGTGGGTTCAATTGATTGAATTGTAGGAGCGGGCCATGCCCGCGATCTCTGGCCCCACCCATTGCCCCAAGCCTTTCGCGGCCACAGGCCGCTCCTACGGAAAATATCAATAAATCAATTAAACCCACCTCCAGATACGTGGCCGACAAGGGTTTTAACCCGCACGAGTGGGTGGGTTTTGGCGAACGTGAAGAGTATTGGCAAGGGCGGCAAAAAACAATAATTGAGAGTGCGGAGGCTGTGCTGATTAAGCCAGCCACCACGCTGATGCCTCACTGCCATTAAGCTAAGAATCTTTGCAGATCTCGTCTTGGCAACTTGGACTAGCGCTATCAAGGGCTTAGAAGAGGCGATAACATCCCTTCAAGGGAGGTTGTCGCTTAGGTGAATGGCTTTGACAGTGATTCCTAGGCGGTTGGCGGGAGAATTAAACGGCTGTTTTAAAATGGGAATGCTTAGGTAAGCAAAGCGTCTCCGCAATTTTACGGAGCAGCGGGACCGGCGGACCGCAATGTGGGAAATTAAGGCGCGATGGTGTCCGTAGTTTTACGGAGAAAACAGGATGCATTGTTTTTCAGCGTAGGGCATGGCCTTGTCCGAGCCGCTTATGCCGGGTAGAGTAGGCCCGCAAGGGCTTGCCCAAAGGAGCGGTCGCTTGCGCGTGGCTTATTTGAGTTTGTCAAACAGGATGCGCCATTGCAGCACGGAGCGCGTCCCCAGTTTGCGGGCGGCATTTTCGACATGGGTTTGCCAAGTGCAGGTTTTCGGCCCGAGTATGCCGGCCAATTCTTTGTCGGTTTTGTCATGCTGCGCCCGGAGCAGGAAGACTTTAGTCTCGGTCAGGGTCAGGCTGGCCAGCCTGCCTAATTCATCGGGGGCAAGCCGCTTTTGGGCGCGCAGCAGCAGAAAAGAGCGGCCGTCTTTGCCCAGTGCTTTGGGGTCTAGTTCTTCCAAATCCAGGGTGCTTTCCCAATCCTGCCGGGGTTCGTGGGGAAGCGGCGCCAAAGGTTTGGCGACTGTCGCGGCTTGCGCGTCGATGGCTTTGCGCAAGGCTTCCCACAACTGGTAGCCTTTGATGGGTTTCATCAGCAGCCCCTTGGCGCCCCGCTTGCCCATTTCAAAGGTGGTGTGGTGGTCGGCCTTGTTTTCCGAGGTCATCATGACGACGGGCGGCGACAGGCCCAGCCGGGCAAAATGCCCAAGCAAGTCCAGGCCCGCCGCCCGCCCGCCGAACATGAGGTCGAGCAGGATGCAGTCGTAATCCCCGGCTTTGGCCGGGTTGAGGAAAGCTTCCGTGGAGGCGTAATAATCCACTTGATGTTCCCCTTCCATCTCGACCAATGCCCGCACTCCCATATACACGTCTTCCTTGTCATCAATGACCGCGATGCGAAGTTTCTTTTTAGGCAAACATTCGTGAACATTCATTATTCGTATCCTTTTGTGTATAAGCTTTTATTGGCGGGCGGCTGGGCGCTTGCTGTGGCCGGGGGATATTGGCTGGACCAGTATTTGCGGGTAGTGCCGTTGGCCGCGTTCCATGAACAGGCGGCGGAGATTTTTGACGATGCGGAAAACCATATGATCGCCTATCAAGCCATGATGGACGGCCCCTACGACAGGTTCCAAAAACCTAGGATGATAACAAAGGACGATCCCCAAGGGTATCTGAATAGCCTGCCTAACGAGCCTTATCCGGGCTTGCTCCACAAACTCCAGTGGAAACCCTGGGATGACGCCGACCCTGCCGTCGGCGTCTTCTGCGAGAAGTGGAGCGACATTGGCGGGCCGGGGCGTTCGATTTTGACTTGGCATTTGCCCGTGCCGGGGATTGCCAAGCTGGCGGGCAATCGGCCGCAGCCGGGGTGCGTGGGCGCGTTGGAGGCGGAGTTCGACATGCGGAAATTGTTTGCCCGTTTGTTCAAGGCCGCGACGGACAAGGGTTTTGGGGTGCGCATCGACGCCAAGGGGGCGCATAAGTCCGACCCGGGCAAGATCAACCATGAGACGCCCCGGATTTTTGCCGCTGACAACTATGCGGAGGCCAGCGGGCCGTGGACCAAGGAAACCAATATCGCGTTCCACACCTTCAGCCTGCACATTGTGCTGTCCGCGCCAAGGCGGGGATGGAACGCAGAGTGGCCCGGCTGGACTTTTTTCACGCTGGGCAGCGTGTCGAGCTGGGCCTTGTACCGGATGTCGCGCCGCCGTGACGAGCGGAATTTGCAGGATCGCGGGCATCAGTTGGGCTTGCGGCAACGCGGGGAGGATGTCGCCTTCATCGCCCATGAGCTGGCGCAACCGCTGACCGGCATCTCCGGTTGCCTGGAAGGCTTGTTGGTGCGGTCAAACCGTGGCGACTTGTCGGCGGAGATCCTGGCGCGGGATTTGTCCGCCGCGTTCCAGCTTGCCCAACGCGCCGGCGATTTCCTGGAGGAAATCCGCGGGCAGGTCGCCGGGCAAAGCGAGGGGCAGCGCCGGGTCGTGGCCGTCAGCGAGGTTTTCCGCAGCGTGGCGGCCTTGGCCGGGGTGGATTCGCGCTTCCACGACATTGCTTTGCTGGTCAAGGAGGGCGGTTCGGAGCTGCGCGTGATGGCCGGCAAGGCGGCTTTGGAAATGGTCTTGCTGAATCTGTTGCGCAACAGCGCCGAGGCCATCCACGACGAAGGCCGGGGAGGCACGGTCAGCCTGGAGGCCAGGGTCGAGGGCGATTGGGTCAAGATGCGCGTCACCGACGACGGGCCGGGGATTGGCCAGCCGGACGCGCTATTCCAGCCCTTCAGAAGTAGCAAAGACTATGGCACCGGCTTGGGCCTGGTCCATTGCAAGCGCCAAGTGGAACGCCTGGGTGGCAGCATCGAGGGCGGCAACCGCCCGGAAGGCGGGGCTTGGTTTGAGATCGCCTTGCCGGTCTGCGGCGAGGAGCCGCGCAAGGCGGCGGGCCGGGACGGTCAGGTGTAAGTGTCGATGCCGGCCAGCAGCAGGCCGTACTGTTTTTCGATGGCCGCCTTGACGGTGGCGGCGGCCAGCCCGGTGAGGATATTGTCCGGGGTTTCCAGCCAGCCTACGCAATCCCCCGGCCCGAGGCTGACAAAATAGCCTTGTTCGGCGTAGCCGTAAGGCCGCAGCGGGCCGGCGTGGTGGTGTGCGAGGATATTGGCGGCAACCGTCCGGCCTTTCCTGATGGCGACCTGGGCGGAGAGGGTGTTGGCCCCCGCGCCGGCGAAACGGACGCAATCGCCGGCGGCGAAAATCCGCTCCAGCACTTTGCCGCCGACAATGGCTTGGCCGTGGCAGTTGGCCTCCAGCGGAAAGGGGTTGGGTTTGGTCCCGAGGAAAGACAGGGTGAGGTCGGAGGGGAGGCGGTATTCGCTGTTTTTGCCCCGGTCCAACAGGACGATGCCGCCGTCTTCCTGCCGGACGAAAGCCGTTTCGGGGAGGTAGTCGATGTCGGCGCGGGCCATGCGCCCGTAGGCGTAGGCGCGGAAGCGGGCGGGGAATTGCCCGAGGACGTCCCGTTCGTAATTGACTAGCCGCAAGCGGCAAGGGCTGCGGGCGTGTCGCCGGAGATACGCGGAGACTTCAAACAGGAACTGGATGCCGGTGGCGCCGCCGCCGACGACGGACAGGGCTATGGCCTTGCCTTTGCGTTCGCATAATTCGCGGATCGCGGTTTGGCCCCGGTTTAGGCAGAAGTCGCCCACGCCCAGGACTTGGGGCATTTTTGCCGGTTCGACGGGGTTCGCGCCGGTGGCGATGATGAGGTAGTCAAAGCGGACTTCCTGGCCGTCCAGGCGCAAGCTTCCGCTGCCTTGCCAGCGCGGTAGGCTGTCCGGGCCGAACCTTGGCTTGGCCTGGATGAAGTCGAAGCCCAGCCGTCGGCCCAGGCCGGCGTAGGGTTCGCACACGCGCCGCAGCGAGTGGCGCAGGGTTTCGTGCAGGCGGGTGGTTTTGATGTGGGCTTTGCGCGGGGCGATCACGGTGATATGGCTACCGGGGGCTTGTTTGGCGAGCAGGCCCGCCGCCGCCAGCGCGGCGTAGCCGCCGCCGAGGATGGCGACGCGGGGCGGCATGGGAGAGGCTGGAGGGGGCAAGCGGGACTCCTGTGGTTTAGCCGGGGCAGCGGAAGTCGAGCAGGTGGAGCAGCCAGGGCAAGTGGTATTTTTCCTGTTCGTCGCGGGTGAACGCCCTTTGCACCCGCGCGTTGGCTTGCTTGCAGATTTCTTCGATGGAGCCGCTGCATTCCGGGCAGACTTTGTTGTCTTCGATGTCCTGCAAGTTCCACACGCGCAGGGTGCCGTCCCGGCTAGAGGTGACCACTTGGCTGCCGTCCGCGTTGAATCTGGCCCGCCTGACCCCCTGGCTGTGGCCGCGCAACTCCAGTTGCAGCGAGCCGTCGCGCATGTCCCAGAGGGCGGCGTTGCCGTCCATGCTGGCGGTGGCCAACCGGCCGCCGTCGGGGCTGAACACCGCGCTGCCGACCCAGTCGCGGTGGAATTTCAGCACATAAACCGTCTTGCCGGTGGCGGCGTCCCAGACCCTGGCCGTGGTGTCCCGGCTGGCGGTGGCGATGTAGCGGCCGTCGGGGCTGAATTCGCCGTCGATCAACTCGTCCCCGTGGCCTGCCAGGGTGGACAGCCATTCGAAGTTTTTCCCGGCGCGTTGCCAGAGCTTTGCCGTGTGGTCCCGGCTGACCGTCAAGATGCGTTTGCCGTCGGGGCTGAACCTTGCCTCCACCAGCGGGGCTTGGTGGTCGAGGACGGCTGTGGCCTGCCCAGTGGCGGCGTCCCAAACCCGGGCCGTGCCGTCGCGGCTGGCGGTGAGCACCTGCTGGCCGTCGGGGCTGAATTCGACGGTGGTGACGCGGCTGCTGTGTCCGCCCAGCGGCGTGCAATCCGCGCAGACGGCGCCGATCAACGCGCCGCTGGCGATGTCCCATGAGTGGATGGCCTGGCGGTCCGTCCGGCTGATGAGCGTCTTGCCGTCCATGCTGAATTCCACCCTGGCCAGCGGGGCGTCATGGAGGAAGGTCTTGCCCTGGGCTTTGCCGGTGGCGGCGTCCCACAGGCGCAGGACGCGGTCTTCGCCCGCCGTGGCCAGGAACGCGCCGTCCCCGCGAAAGGCGAGGTCGGCCACCGCGCCGTCGTGGCCGCGGAATGCGGCGACGCTTTGCCAGTTGCCCGCGTCCCACAGCCTGATCCAGCCATCCCGGCCGGCCGCCGCCAAGCGGTCTCCCTGGGGGCTGAAGGCAATGGCGGTGAAGGCGGCGGGGGCGTCCAGCACGGCCAGGACGGTCCCCTTGCCCACGTCGCGGATCTGGATGGCATGGCTGTTTTCCAGGCTGGCGACGCGCCCGCCGTCGGGCGAGAAGGCGGTGTCTTTGGGCGGCGCGGCGGGCGCCGCCACCGGCTTGTCGGTTTTGCCGTCCAGGACATGGAGGACTTTCCCCGTCGCCGCGTCCCACAGGCGCGCGGTGTTGTCGTCGCTGGCGGTGGCCACGCGGGTGCCGCCAGGGTCGAAGCGCGCCCGGTTGACGTTGTCTTCATGCCCGTACAGGGTCTGCAAGGCTTTGCCGGTGCGCGCGTCCCAGATTATCGCCGTGTGGTCGTCGCTGCCGGTGACGATCCGCCCGCCGTCGGCGCTGAACGCGACGCTGCTCAGGGAATCTTTGTGGCCGGCTAGGACCTGCGGGGTGCCGGGGGTGTCCACGCTCCACACGCGGGCGGTATTGTCGCTGCTGGCCGAGACGACTTGGCTACCGTCGGGGCTGAATTTGGCGTCGTGGAGGGCGCCGCTGTGCCCATAGAAGGCCAGCCTGCCATGCTCGGTGAGCGACTTCCAGACGCGGATGCTGCGGTCGCGGCTGCCGGTGACGATGAACTGCCCGTCGGCGCTGAAGGCGGCGGCGGTGAGGATGTCCGCATGTCCGCGCAGTTCGTTGATGGGGTGCCAGTCCCAATGGGTGGCATTTAAGCTTTTCCACACTTTCCCCGTGCGGTCCCGGCTGATGGTGAGGATCAGCCCCGGGTCTACCGGGCTGAAGTTGGCGAAGGTCACCGAATCCACATGGCCTTCCAGCCGGGCGAGGCGTTTGCCGGTGGACACGTCCCACACCATCGCTGTGTTGTCCCCGCTGGCGGTGACCACCCGCCGGCCATCGGAACTGAAGCGGGCGCTGTTGACGGTCGATTGGTGTCCTTTCAGTTGCAGCAGTTTCTTGCCTGCGCGGACATCCCAGAGAATGGCCGTGCCGTCCAGGCTGGCGGTGGCGGCCAGCTTGCCGTCCGGGCTGAACGCGGCGTCGGTCAGGCGGTCTGTGTGTCCGCGCAGCACATGCAAAGTCTGGCAACTGCGCACATCCCACAGCCGTGCCGTGCCGTCGTCGCTGGCGGTCAGCACGCTGGCGCCGTCGGGACTGAAGGCGGCGCTGACTAGCAAGCCCGTGTGCCCTTCGAGCTTGCCCAGCACCCGGCCCGAGGCCACCTCCAGCAGCTTGGCGCTGTAGCCGGTGCCGCTCGCTATGGCCATGCCCCAGTCGGGGCTTCCCGCCAGGATATGGATGGGGTCGGGGAGTTTCTTCGGGCTGCGCGGGTTGGAAAGCCGCTGGCCGTCCCAGTCCCACAAATGCGGCTTGCGGTCTTTGCCGGTGGCGGCGATGACCTTGCCGTTTGGGCTGAAGCCGACTTGGGTCAGGAAATCCAGCTTGTCGTCCAGGGTGAGCAACAGAGAGTTTTGCAGGGCCAGCTTGAGGACGTCATAAGCTTCATGGGTGTGCTGCGCCTTGACCACCTCGATCCCCAGCATCAGGCTGTGTTGCGGGTCCGGCGACAAGAAGGAGCTGGCGGCCAGTTCCTGGGACAGCGCGGTCAAGGATTGCCATCCCGCCAAGCCCGCCAGGAACATGAACGCCACAGCCAGGCCGCAAGCCAGCCCCAAAGACTGCCGCCGCCGCCGGTGCCAGGCCAGCCGGTCGCGCTCGTCCACGGCCACGCTGGCGCGGATGTAGGCGCTGTCCTCGCCGGCCAGCGCGTCTTTGCGCAGGTTCAGCCAGCGCTCGGCCACGCGCAGCGGGGTGCCGCGCAGCAAGCTCGCCTCGTCCTTTTGGTTTTGCTTCCAGACTTCCCGGTTGGCTTGCAGCCGCCTGCGCCAGAGCAGGAATTCGCGGTCCTCGCCCAGCCATTCGCGCAGCCGGCCCCATTTCCGTATCAATGCCTCGTGGGCCACCTCCACGGTGAGGTCGCCGTTGGCCCCGTCTTGCCCGATCACCAGCAGCCGGGCGTCGGCCATGATCTGGAAGACATGCTGGGCTTCCTCGTCGAGTTCGGCAAGGGCTATGCGCCGCCCGGCCTCCGCGCTGTCCGCCGCCGTGCCGACCCACACCAGCCGCAGCAAGGCGCGTTTGGCGGTTTCTTGCTGCGGCGGCGAGAAGCCTGCGAACACCGCCTCGGTCTGCTGCACGATGGCGCCGCTGACGCCGCCGATCTGCTCGTAAGCCGCGTGGGTCAGCGTCCGTCCCTCCCGCCGGGTCCACAGCTCGGTGAGGGCGAATTGCAGCAGCGGCAGGTTGCCGGGTTCGTCGCCGACCTCGTCCAGCATGCGCTTGGCCAGCCCCGGCTCGAAGTTCAGGCCCAGGCGTTTCGCCGGATCCACGATGGCCTTGTGCATTTCCTCCCGCGTCATCGGCCCGAGGTTGACGATGGCGTTTTCCAGGCGGTCGCTGATGCGGCGGTCGGCGCCGATCAGGCGTTCGTAGAATGTGCCGCGCAGGGTGATGATCCCGGCCAGGCGGGAACGGTCGTCGGCTTGCAGCAGCAAGTCCAGGAAGCGCTGGCGTTCCAGGGCGGGGCAGAGGGTGAACAGCTCCTCGAACTGGTCGGCCACCAGCAGCAGGCGGTCGGTGCCTTGCGAGTTGGCCAAGATGCGGTTGACCACGTCGGCCAGCAGGGTCTTGCCGGTGGCCAGCATCCGCGCCAGTTCGCCCGTGCGGGCCAGCGCCTCGGTCTCGGCGAGGTCAGGCTCCAGCAGCGGCATCAGCGCCGCCGCCAAATGGTGGAAGGGGCGCTCGCCGGGGATGAAGCACACCGCGTCCCATGTGGCGGCGGGCGGGCGCTGGCGGCGCAGCAGAGGCAGCACGCCGGCTTTGACGATGGACGACTTGCCGCTGCCCGAGGGGCCGATCACCACCGCCAGCCCGCGTTGCAGCAAGGTTTCCTGGATGCGCAGCGAGAACGCCTCGCGCCCGCAAAAAAAAGCGGCGCTTTCCTCCTGGAAGGGCCGCAGGCCTTGGTAAGGGCAGAGGTTGCCGCTGCCGTCCGGGCGCTCCTCGCCCGCCTCGCCCCGCACCACCCGGCACAGGGCCTCCAGTCCATCGGGGTCGGCGGGGTCGGCGCGCAGGTCTATCCAAGTATTGAGGAACAAAAAACCGGGGGTGACATCTGCGCCGGGCAACAGCACCGGCACGACCGGGAAGCCGCGCTGGTTGCGCTCCTCGGCCACCTGGCGGTCCAAGGCGAAGGCCATCTCCCGCTTTTGCCACAGGCCCAGCCCCTCCGGGCCGATGAACACCGCCACGCTGCGCGCCCCGCGCAAGCCGGTTTCCAGCGCCTGCGGCCAGGGCATGCCGGCCAGCAGTTGTTCGCGGTCGAAGAAAGTGCTGATGCCCCGCGCTTCGAGGATGTCCCGGATGGCCACCACCGCCGCCGTGTCGGCGCGGCTGTAACTGAGGAACACATCCCGCGTTGCGGCGGTGCCAAGGCTGGGCTCGTTCATCGCGCAAATCCCTGTGGGTTGAATTTCGCTAAAGCCTATGGGGTGGGGCGCCGACGCTGCTTAGGGCCGTCATGCCGCGTGTTCACGCTCGCGGGCGCGGGCCAGCGCGGGGCGGGCGAGGCAGCGGTCCAGGTAGGCGGACAGCGTCGGCGAGTCGGGCATGGCTTCGGCTTTCCTGGCCCAGGCCAGGGTCAGGGCGATCAGGATGTCGGCGGCGCTGAACTGTTCGCCGAGGATGAAAAGCTTGTCGTCCAGGCCGCTCTCCAACACCCGGAAGGCCACGGCGAATTCCTTGCGCGCCGTGCCGATGACCGCCGGCACGCGCCAGTCTTCGGGCAGCGCGAATTGGTGCTTGGCCATCGTCCACAGCGGCTGCTCCAACTCGCCGACGGCGAAAAAGCACCATTGGTCGTAATGCGCCCGCTCCCGCGTGCCGGGCGGCGGCGTCAGCTTGGAGCCGGGATAACGGTCGCCGACATAGGTGAGGATGGCGGCGGACTCGGTCAGCACGAAACCGTCCTCCGCCAAGGCCGGCACCTTGCCGCCGGGGTTGATGCGCAAATAAGCCAGCGAGCGTCCCTCGCCTTTGCGCAGATCGACTTTGACGTATTCGTAAGTCGCGCCCGCCTCCTCCAAGGCCCAGGCGGCGCGGGTGGAGCGGGTATTGGGGCAGCCGTACAGTGTCATCATCTTGAGTCTCCCTCGTGGTGGTTTGCCAAACGCAGATAAAAAAAGCCGCTCGCCCCCAAGCCGGCGGTGAGGAGCAATTGCGGCAGGAACACATCCCACTGCCGGTCCAACCCGGCCAGCACGGTGAAAATGCCGAGGACAGCCGCCGCGCCGCCGCAGAAATACCCCGTCAGCCTATGCCCGCCCTGGGTTTTGCGGCGGATCGCCGCCAAGGTCGATTCGGCTTCCGCCAAGCTTTTGGCACATTCCGGCGAGCAGACAGTACGCCCGGCCGGGGTTTTCCGGGCGCAGCCGGCGCACACGCCGGCCCCGCAGTGGATGCAGATGGCGATGGCGTCGGCTTGGGGGTGGTTGGCGCATTTCATGACGGATAAGGAAACCCCTTCGCCAACTCCCCGCTCAAAACCGCGTCATGGCCGTACAAGTCGTTGTAGAACATCGCCCGCCCGTCGGCGTCGGCGAGGACGGTGGAATAGAAGATGTACACCGGGATCGCGGGTTTCAGGGTGACGAACTTCTGCTTGTCCGCATGCATCGCCTCCTCGATTTTTTCGCGGGTCCAGTCGCCGTGGTCTTTCAACACGAATTCCGCCAGCGTGACCGGGAATTCCACGCGGATGCAGCCGTGGCTGAAATCGCGGCGGGTGCGCTGGAACAGCCCTTGCGCGGGGGTGCCGTGCAGGTAGACGTTGTTGGTGTTGGGAAAGGCGAACTTGACCAGCCCCAAGGCGTTTTTCGGGCCGGGCCGCTGGCGCAGCCTCAACGCGCCCGAGGCCAGTTGCTGGACGACGCCCTTGCTGGCCCCGTAACTGGCCCCGTTGGCGGAGGAGCTGGCGACGATTTCCATGTCGTGGCGACCGAGGTAGCCGGGGTTGCGCCCCAGCAGCGGCACATACTCCTTCACCGCGATGCTGGGCGGGACGTTCCAGTACGGGCGGAAGTTCACATACGTCATGTCCGAGTGGAACACCGGCGTATTGCGTCCGTCGATGGCCTCGCCGACGATGACGTTCATCACCAAGTCGGCGTGGTCGGCCCCGGAGCCGTTGTGGAAGCCGTACAACTGGAACGAGGGGACGTTGACCATGATGTAGCGGCCCTCGATATGCACCGGCAGCCAGCGCATGCGCTCCAGGCCAAGCTGGATCTGCTTGATGCGCTCGGCGATGGGCACGTTCATCTGCGCCTGTGTGCCCTTGCCGATGACCGCGTCCGGTGTCAGGCCGTGGCGCGTTTGGAAGCGTTTGACGGCCTCGGCCAGCGGTTTGTCATACGCGGTCGAGGGCGAGTCGCCATCGCCCTCGGTCAAATCACCCAGCACGGACAGCAGCTTGCGTATTTTCGGCACATCGGCGTGGCTGTTGCCGGGCTTGAACTTGGGCGGCAGGGAAATCTGGACGGCGGGGGCGTCCTTTGCCAGTTGGCGGTAGCGCACCAAGGCGTTTTTCAAATATTCGTACAGCTTGAGCTTGGGCTCCAGGTCGGCGATGAGCGCGTCGGGCTTGTCGCTGGCGGCGATCTTGCGCAGCAGGCCGGGCAGGTCGGCTTTTTTCGGCTCGATGTCCAAGTTGAAGTTGACCCGCTTGGGATTGATCCGGCCCATGTAGAGGTTGGAGCCGTAGCGCATCAGCGAGAGGCTCAAGGCCACATCGAAGGAAGCCAGCTCCTGCGGGGCGGGGCTGGCTTGGCCGTTGATCCCGCCCAGCCATTTGCGCAACAACTCGGCGTCGTAGTCCTCGCTGTTCAGCCCCTTGTCATCCGCCGTGGCTAGGCTGGCGATGGCTTTTTGCGCCTGCGGCGTCGCCTTGCCGTTTTGAGTCCACAGCGGCGCGTAGCCGGACGGATGGTAAAGCGCCTCCAATTGCGCCCGGTAGTCGGAGAATTGCCCGTAACGCAGCTTGGGCAGCGCACTTTCCTTTAACAGAGACTGGATGGCAAGCGCCTGCGGGGTCGAGGGCGACGGTGGAGGAACCGCGGGCGCAGGCTGCGCCGGGGCCGGCGTCGCCGTTGCGGGTTGCGCCGAAGCCGAAGGCCGCGCCGCCGGAGTCGCGGCAGGCGTCGCGTCTTGCGCCGCGCCAAGGCTGCCAAAGAAAAACAAGAACGCGCCCGCCAGGACCAGCCCGCTTGCCGTTCTAACCAAGGAAAATAGTGCGGTCAACATCGCTACCTTTGCATGGATTTTGGTGGTTGTGTTCTATGTAACCCGGTTTTGCTTTTGGATCAAGCCGAAAAAGCGGGCGCTTTACTTTCGGAATTAAACAGGACTAAAATAGTCCTAAATTGAAAGGCGGCGAGGAGCCATGCTTAAAATCAGCAAGTTGACCGACTACGCCATCATCATCCTGGGGCAGATGGCGAACGACGCGGAACACACGCAAACCGCCGCCGGCCTGGCCGAGGCGACGGGCGTGGCGCTGCCCACGGTCAGCAAGATCCTGAAAATTTTGGGCAAGGCGGGGATTTTGAAATCCACGCGGGGGGCGCATGGCGGCTACCTGCTGGCGCAAGCGCCCGAGCTGACCAGCGTCGCCGTGGTGATTCACGCGCTGGAAGGCCCCATCGCCCTGACCGAGTGCGAAGGCGAGCGCGGCGGCTGCGAGCAATCGCCGAACTGCCACGCCCGCAGCAGTTGGGACGTGATCAACCGCGCCGTGCGCGCCGCGCTGGAATCGGTCAGCCTCGCCGACATGGCGGGGCCGGTTGCCAAACCGCCCGCCGAAGTTTTCATTCCCTTGAGCAGCCTTTTGCAACACAAACATTCATTGAGCGCGGAGTAAACCCATGTCAGCGACGGCGCAAACCATCGAAAAACTGATTAGCCAAGAGTACAAGCAAGGCTTCGTCACCGACTTGGAGTCGGACACCATTCCGCCCGGCCTAAGCGAAGACGTGATCCGCATTATCTCCGCCAAAAAAGGCGAGCCGGACTGGATGCTGCAATGGCGGCTGGAAGCCTACCGCCACTGGCTCACCATGGCCGAGCCGCGCTGGGCCTATGTGGACTATGCGCAAATCGACTATCAGGCCATCAGCTATTACTCCGCCCCCAAGAAAAAAGAAGGGCCGAAATCCCTGGACCAAGTCGATCCCAAACTGCTGGAAACCTATAACAAGCTGGGCATCCCTATTTACGAGCAGGAGCGCTTGGCGGGGGTGGCGGTGGATGCGGTGTTCGACAGCGTGTCGGTGGCGACGACCTTCAAGGACAAGCTGGCCGAGGCCGGGGTGATATTCTGCTCCATGTCCGAAGCCATCCGCGAGCATGGGGATTTGGTGCGGCAATACTTGGGCAGCGTGGTGCCGACCGGCGACAATTTCTTCGCCGCGCTGAATGCCGCCGTGTTTTCCGACGGATCTTTTGTGTATATCCCTAAAGGCGTGCGCTGCCCGATGGAATTGTCCACCTATTTCCGCATCAACGCCGCCAACACCGGGCAGTTTGAGCGCACTTTAATTATCGCCGAGGAAGGTAGCCATGTATCCTATTTGGAAGGCTGCACCGCGCCCCAGCGCGACGAGAACCAACTCCACGCCGCCGTCGTCGAACTGGTCGCGCTGGACAATGCGCAAATCAAATATTCCACCGTGCAAAACTGGTATCCGGGCGACGAAGAGGGCAGGGGAGGCATTTACAACTTCGTCACCAAGCGCGGCGAATGCCGGGGCGCGAATTCCAAGATTTCCTGGACGCAAGTCGAGACCGGCTCGGCGATCACCTGGAAATATCCCAGTTGCATTCTGCGCGGCGACAACTCCATCGGTGAGTTTTACTCCGTGGCGTTGACGAACCACCGCCAGCAGGCCGACACCGGCACCAAGATGGTCCACATCGGCAAGAACACGCGCAGCACGATCATCTCCAAGGGCATTTCCGCAGGCAAGGCGCAAAACAGCTACCGGGGCTTGGTGAAAGTCTTGAAAAGCGCCGAAAACGCCCGCAACTATACCCAGTGCGATTCGTTGCTGATTGGCGACCGCTGCGGGGCGCATACCTTCCCTTATATCGAAGTGAAGCAGCCCAGTGCCATCGTCGCCCACGAGGCGACGACATCGAAAATCAGCGAAGACCAGTTGTTTTTCTGCCAGCAGCGAGGACTTTCCGCCGAAGACGCCGTGTCGATGATCGTCAACGGCTTCTGCAAGGAAGTGTTTAAAGAATTGCCGATGGAATTTGCGGTGGAAGCACAGGCTTTGTTGGGGATTAGTTTGGAGGGAAGCGTGGGGTGATTTCCTGGTTCCCACGCGCCGCGTGGGAATCCGGTTGGCCCGCGCTGCGGGCCGATTTGTGGCGCGTGCGCCAGAACCGTATTCCCACGCGGCGCGTGGGAATGAGAAAACTGGGGTAAATATGCAAACAGCAATTGTCACTTCAAAGCTTGAACTACCGCTTCCCCCCGCACTTTGCGAAGCCATGCATATAGTGCCAGGCCAGAAGTTTCAGGTCATTCAGGTCGGCGATAGAATCGAGTTGGTTCCACAACAAGACATCCGCCAAGCCAGAGGATTTTTGAAAGGCATTGATACTACCCTTGAGCGAGAAAATGACCGTCTATGAATGTTGTTGACTCGTCGGGGTGGCTTGAATACTTTGCCGATGGAAAAAATGCGCAGTTTTGCAGGCAGTCGCCTTTATGCGGCAAGGGCAGGTAGTCGATTTGAACCCGGCGCTGGCTCTGTATGCGGCCAAACTCTCTTGTCAGCATAAAACGCCCATGGCAGATAGCGTTATTTTGGCTACAGCTTATGCGTTTAACGCAATATTATGGACGCAAGACAACGATTTTGAAGGCATTGCAGGTGTGAGATACATTTGCAAACCATGAACCAATATAACCTAAGGTAGCCCCATGCTAAAAATTGAAAACCTCCATGTCCGTGTGGACGGAAAACCCATCCTCAAGGGCATCACCCTGCACGTCAATCCCGGCGAAGTCCATGCCATCATGGGGCCGAACGGCTCGGGCAAAAGCACGCTGTCGCATGTTTTGGCGGGCCGCGAAGGCTATGAAGTCACCGCCGGAGCCATCATTTACCAAGGCAAAAATTTGTTGGAGATGCCGCCGGAGGAACGCGCCCGCGAGGGGGTGTTCCTGGCTTTCCAATACCCGGTGGAAATTCCCGGCGTCAGCAATGTTTATCTGCTGAAAGCGGCTTTGAACGCGGTGCGCAAACATCGCGGCTTGGGCGAATTGGACGCCATCGACTTCCTCAAGATGATTAAGCAGAAAACCAAGCTGGTGGAGATGGACGAGAAATTCCTTTACCGCGCCGTCAACGAGGGTTTCTCCGGCGGCGAGAAGAAGCGCAACGAGATTCTGCAAATGGCGGTGCTGGAACCCAAGCTTTGCATACTCGACGAAACCGACTCGGGTTTGGATATTGACGCCTTGAAAGTCGTTTCCGATGGGGTGAATTCCCTGCGTTCGGCGGATCGCTCCTTTATCCTCGTCACCCATTATCAGCGATTGCTGGATTACATCAAGCCGGACCATGTCCACGTCTTGGCGCAAGGCCGCATCGTCAAGTCTGGCGATGCCAGCTTGGCCTTGGAATTGGAGGAGCGCGGCTATGGCTGGATCGACCAGACCGTGAGTGTGGCGGCATGAGCGCGGCGCAGTATATCGAACGTTACCAGCCTTTGGCGGAGGGTTTGCCGGGGCAGAATCTGCCTTGGTTGAATACGATCCGGCAATTGGCCTTGGGCAGTTTTGCCGCTAGCGGTTTTCCCTCGCCCCGCGAGGAGGAATGGAAATACACCAACGTCACGGCCTTGGAAAAAAAGTTGTTCCAGCCGCTGCTGCCACCCGTTGCGGAACCAGTCGATGCCGCTAGTCTGGAGACGCACAAGCTGGCCGACACATGGTCTTTGGTATTGGTGGACGGGCATTTCGATCCTGGCTTGTCGGCATTGGATGGCTTGCCTGCGAATGTCATCGCCACTGGCTTGTCCGAAGCTTTGCGAAACTATCCCGACCGGGTCAAGAATCTCTTAGGCATGGCTTTGGGCCGCGAATCCCATGGTTTTCTCGCCTTCAACACGGCGTATTTCAGCGACGGCGCGTTTATTGATATTCCCGCAGGCGTGGCGCTGGGCAAGCCCTTGCATATTCTGCATGTCTCCACCCGCGACGGGGCGTTGGCGAACACGCGCAGCTTGGCCAGCCTAGGCGCGAATGCCGAGGCCAAGCTGCTTGAAACCTTCGTCGGCATGGCGGGCGCAAGTTATTTGACTGCTGCCGTCACCGAAATCTGCCTAGGTGAAAATGCCGGCTTGGAGCATTATAAAGTCCAAGTTGAAACGGAGAAAGCCTACCATTTTGGCGGGGTTTATGTTCGCCAAGAACGCTCCTCGCGCTGCACACAACATAATCTGTCTTTTGGCGGTTTGCTGGCGCGGCATGAGATTCACGCCGAATTGGGCAAGGGCGCGGAATGCGAGATGAATGGTTTGTTTTTGGCGAAAGGCCGGCAACATGTGGACAACCATACGCTGATCCACCACGCAGAACCTTATGGGACCAGCCGCGAGACTTACCGGGGCGTGTTGGCCGAGCGGGCGCGGGGGGTTTTCCAGGGCCGCATCGTGGTACACCAACAAGCGCAGAAAACCAGCGCGGAGATGAATAACCGCAATCTGTTGCTGTCCGCAGACGCCGAGATTGACGCCAAGCCGCAGTTGGAGATTCTCGCCGATGATGTGAAATGCTCGCATGGCGTGGCGATAGGCCAGTTAGCCCCGGAATCGGTGTTTTATTTGGTTTCGCGGGGTGTGGACAGCGAAACGGCGCGGAATATGCTGACTTTTGCCTTTGCGAATGAGATGGTCGAGAAAATCGGCCTGGATTCCCTGCGTGGCCGGGTGCAGGAACATTTGCTGGATCTGTTTCCACAGACCGGCATTCGGAGGGATTGGTTATGAGTTTGAATATTGACAAAATCCGCCAGGATTTTCCTATTTTGTCGCAAACCATCCACGGCAAGCCTTTGGTTTATCTGGACAACGCCGCTTCCGCGCAAAAGCCCAAGGCTGTCCTCGATGCCGTGCGGCAGATTTATGAACAGGATTATGCCAATGTGCATAGAGGCGTCCATACCCTGAGCCAGCGGGCCACGGATTTGTTTGAGGCGGCGCGGGAGAAAGTCCGCGCCTTCATCAACGCCCGCGATGTTAAGGAGATTGTCTTCGTGCGTGGCACCACCGAGGCGATCAACTTGGTGGCGCAGTCGTATGGACGGTCCAAGTTCGGGCCGGGGGATGAAATCCTCATCACCGCCATGGAGCATCATTCCAATATCGTGCCTTGGCAGATGCTTTGCCAACAGACTGGGGCGGTGTTGAGAGTCGCGCCGATCAATCTGGCCGGGGAATTGGTTTGGGAGGAATTTGAGAATCTGCTGTCCGAACGCACAAAGCTGGTTTCTGTGACCCATATGTCCAATGCCCTGGGGACTATCAATCCGGTGAAGCGCATCGTCGAACTGGCCCATGCCAAAGGTGTGCCGGTGCTGTTGGACGGGGCGCAGGCGATTCCGCATATGCGCGTGGATGTGCGGGATTTGGATTGCGATTTTTACGCTTTTTCCGGCCATAAATTATTCGGGCCTTCCGGCGTCGGCGTATTGTACGGCAAGGAAGCTGTATTGAAAGCCATGCCGCCTTGGCAGGGCGGCGGCGACATGATCCGCATGGTGAGTTTCGAGCGCACCGAGTATAACGTCCTGCCTTACAAATTCGAGGCAGGCACGCCGGCCATCGCCGAAGTCATCGGCTTGGGCGCGGCGGTGGATTATGTTTCCAGTTTGGGAATGGAAGCAATTGCCGAGCATGAGCATCGTTTGTTGGAATATGCCACCGCACAGGCGTTGGAAATTCCGGGCTTGAGGATCATTGGCACGGCCGCCCACAAGGGCGCGATTTTGGGGTTTACGCTGCACCATATCCACCCCCATGACATTGGCACTTTGTTGGATCAATTGGGTATTGCGGTGCGGGCCGGCCATCATTGCGCGATGCCGGTGATGGATTTTTACGGAGTTCCCGCGACGGCGCGGGCTTCGTTTGCCTTTTACAACACTTTCGAGGAAGTCGATAGTTTGATCGACGGAATCCAACAGCTAATCGAGGTATTCGGCTGATGTTTGATGAAATCCGCGATCTTTACCAGGAAGTGGTTTTCGACCACAACCGCAATCCGCGCAATTTCCGCGTAATGGAAGACGCCACCCGCACCATCGACGGTTACAATCCTTTGTGTGGCGACAAGATCACGCTGTATGTCAAAGTCAACGGTGACGTAATCGAGGATGTCAGTTTCCAAGGGTCTGGTTGCGCCATTTCCACGGCTTCGGCTTCGTTGATGACCGAAATTGTGCGCGGCCACACCGAGGAGCAGGCCCACGAATTGTTTGAGTTGTTCCACCGCATCACCACCGGCCAGGACCAGCGCACCGATTTCGAGGAATTGGGCAAGCTGGCGGTGCTGGCAGGCGTCCGCGCCTATCCGGCGCGGGTGAAATGCGCCACCTTGGCTTGGCATTCCTTGGAGGCCGCCCTCAAGAACGAGGACGAGCCGGTTTCGACGGAGTAGGCGGGCTATAGAATGAGCGACTGGGTTGATGTGATGGCCGATGCCGCCTTGGCCGAGGGCGAGCATGTGGTGGTGGATGTGGACGGCGTGGATGTGGCGGTGTTCAGGATCGATGGGGAGTTGTATGCCGTGCAGGATGTCTGCACCCACGACGGGGCGGAAATCGCCAGCGGCTGGCAGGAAGGCGGCGAAATCATCTGCCCGCGCCACGGCGCGGTGTTTTGCCTGAAAACCGGCAAAGTCCTGCGCGGCCCGGCCTATGAGGATCTGCCGTGTTTTCCGTCGCGGGTGGCGGGCGGCGTCATCCAGGTGCGCGACGGGCGTTGGGATTGAGGTCTAGGCAAGCGGCCCATGCCACGCCAGGGTGACGGTGTTCCCGCCCGCCCGTCCGGCGAACGGCTCGCACACCCACCAGCCCGCGACCGCCGCCAATTCCCCGCCGATGAAGACTAGGGGCGCGCGCTCCCTTAGCCAAGGCGCGATGCCTTTTTCCTGAAACAACTTTTTCAACTCGTGTGTGCCGCTTCTGCCGGGCAGGCGGCACTGCTCGCCGCCTAGTCTGTAGCGCACGGTGATGCCGCCTTGTTTCCAGATGTCCGCGTCTATGCCTTGCAGCTTGCCGGGAGCGGCGGTCAAAACGCCGTTGCCGCCGGGCAGCTCCAGCGGGGCCAGCCCGTCCCAGTCCAACACCACCGAGGCGTCGAAGGCGGGCAGGGGGGGCAGCAGGTAAAGCCCGTCCCGGTAGCGCCGCACCTCGCCCTCGCGCCAAGCCACCAGCGGCGTTTTGTCTTGCCGGGCGGGCAAGGCTTCTTGCCGGATGCGCTCGACGACCGCCTGGGACGGCATCCGAAACCCCCTAGCCCGCATCCATTCGCGCAGCACCAGCCGCTGGTCGGCGGGCTTGAATGCGCGCAGCTTCACCACGCTCAGGGACGCGCCGTCGGGGTGCAGGGCGGAGCGGCAGAGGTCGGCGGCTAAATCATCCAGCAGTTGTTGCGCCTCGGCGCAATGGCCGGCGCTGCGGGCCAGGTTTTTTTTCAAACCCGGCCAGCGTTGTTCCAATCGGGGGATGATGTCGTTGCGCAGGAAATTGCGGTCGTAGGCGCTGTCTTGGTTGCTGGGGTCTTCGATCCAGCGCAATTGGTTTGCCTGCGCGTACCTCCGCAGTTCCTCGCGGGCAAAACCCAGCAAGGGGCGCAGCAGGAAGCCGGGTTCCAGCGGGGCGATGGCCGGCATCGCCGCCAAGCCCGCCAGGCCCGCCCCGCGCAGCAATTGCAGCAGCAGGGTTTCGGCCTGGTCGTCGCGGTGCTGGGCGGCGAGTACGCTGTCGCCGGGGGCCAGATGCGCTTTTATCGCCGCATAGCGGGCGCTGCGGGCGGCTTCCTCCGGGCTTTCGCCGGGCCGGGCGCGGGCGTCCACCTTGAGGCTTAGATGCGGCATGTCCAGTTCGCGGCACACTGCCGCGCAATGTTCGCTCCAAGCGTCGGCATCTTGTTGCAAGCCGTGGTGGACATGGACGGCTTGGAATGCCAGTTCCGGGCTTTGCGCCTTCAGCCGGGCGCACAAATGCAGCAAGACATGGGAGTCCAAGCCGCCGCTGTAGGCGATCCAATAACGCGGGGCGGGGTGGCGCAGGAGGATTGGGCGCAGGCTGGCGGGGGACAGGGGCGGGGCGGACATCGGGCGCTCAGGCCCACAAGTCCGCCAGCGCAAAGCTGATGGCGTCGAACGGCGGGACGCTGACCGCATCGTCGTCTTTCAGCGTGGCAACCAGCAGCCAGCCTTTTTCGGTCAGCGAAAACGCTTCCAAGGTTCTGGCGATGGGGTCCACCAGCCAGACATGGGCGACTTGGAACTGGGCATAGAGCGGCAGTTTCATGGTGCGGTCTTTTTTCGCCGTCGCAGGCGAGAGGATTTCGCCAGCCCAATCCGGCACGGTCTCGAAACGGTGGTCTTCGGGGATGTTAGGCATCCGCTCGCGCCGCCAACCGGCCAGGTCGGGCACGGCGATGACGCTGTCGCGAATGAAATGGACTTCGGGTTCGGGAATGATCCACCAACCGCCGGGGCCACCGCCATCGCCGAAATGGAACGGCCCGCCTACCCGGACATTGAGCGCACCTTCCACCACGCCATGGCGGCCTGCGGGGCGCGGCTGGGTGTGAAGCTCGCCGCCGATGATTTCGCCGGTCAGGTTGTCCGGCAGCGCGAGCAGTTGCTCGTACAGGTTGGGTTCCGCAAGGGCGCGGGCAGGGACGCTCATTTCTTGCTTCTCCAACAACAAGGGGTAATATCGCCCGTGGCGATGTTACCCCTCAACGTTTGAATCCAATCGCCTGTTAGGCAGGCTCAAGCCGCCAAATCCTCATAAACCCCATATTGCATCAGCCGCTGGTAGCGCCGTTCCAGCAATTCGTCCAGGGAATATTGCGCGAGTCCTTCAAGGTTTCTTTGCAGCGCGGCTTTCAAAGTTGCCGACATCAAAGCCCGGTCGCGGTAGGCGCTGCCTACGGGTTCGGGGACGATTTCGTCGATCAGCTTCAATTCCATCAAACGCTTGGAGATGATGCCCATGGCCTCGGCGGCGAGTTCGGCTTTTTCCGCGCTCTTCCACAGGATCGACGCGCAGCCTTCCGGGGAGATCACCGAGTAGGTGCTGTATTGCAGCATCAGCAGGCGGTCGCCTACGCCTATCGCCAACGCGCCGCCGGAGCCACCTTCGCCGATGACCACACAGACCACGGGGGTGCGCAGCTTGGACATTTCCAACAGGTTGCGGGCGATGGCCTCGCTTTGGCCGCGCTCCTCCGCGCCGATGCCGGGATAAGCGCCGGGCGTGTCGATCAGGCAGACCAGGGGCAGGCGGAAGCGCTCGGCCATCTTCATCAGGCGCAGCGCCTTGCGGTAGCCTTCCGGGCGCGGCATGCCGAAATTGCGGTAGATTTTTTCCTTGGTGTCTCGGCCCTTCTGGTGGCCGATGACCATCACCGGGACACCATCCAGCCGCGCCAGCCCGCCGATGATGGCGGGGTCGTCGGCGAAGGCGCGGTCGCCGTGCAGTTCGTGGAAGTCCTCGAACACGGTTTCCAGGTAATCCTGGGTGTAGGGCCGTTGCGGGTGGCGCGACAACTGGGAGATCTGCCAGGCGGACAGGCCCGAGAAAATCTTCTCGGTCAGCTTGCGGCTTTTTTCTTCCAGCAGGGTGATTTCGTCGTTGATGTTGATGGCTTTGTCGAAGCCGACATTGCGCAGCTCTTCGATCTTGCCTTCAAGTTCGGCGATGGACTGTTCAAAATCCAGGTATTTGAGATCCATAGGCTTTTGTTATTTTAGGGAGGGTGCGGAAAGGCCGTTAGTTTAACACTTCGGCGAGGAAGTTCTTCAAGGCTTGCCAGGAGCGGCGGTCGGCCTCGGCTTTGTAGACCGTGCCGAAGCCGGGGTCGTTGGCCTGCGGGTTGGTGAAGGCGTGGACGGTATTGCCGTAGGCGTGGATCTGCCAGTCCGCCCCGCCCAGGGTCAATTCGCTTGCCAATTCCAGCACTTGTTCCGGCGGGGCCATGGGGTCGTCGTAGCCGTGCAGGACCAACACCTTGGCCTTGATGCGGTTGCCTTCGGTATTGCCCGGCGGGGTGAGCAGGCCGTGGAAGCTGGCGACGCCGCGCAGGTCCGCGCCTGTGCGGGCCAAGTCCAATACGCACAGCCCGCCGAAGCAAAAGCCCATCGCCGCGACGCGCCCAGCGTCCACTTCGGGCTGCCGCCGCACCGCGTCCAGCGCGGCGAGTTGGCGGCCTTGCAGCAAGGCGCGGTCATCCATGAACGGCCCCATCAGCTTGGCGTTTTCCTCCGGCCCGGAGCCGACGAGTCCATTGCCGTACATGTCCAAGGCGAAGCCGGCGTAACCCAGTTCCGCCAAGGCGCGGGCCTTGCCCACAGCGAAGGCGTCGCGCCCGGCCCAGGCGTGGGACACTAGCACCGCCGGGCGCGGGCCTGCGAGTGCGTCGTCCCAGGCCAAAATGCCTTCCAGAGGGACGCCGTTGTGGGAATAATCGATGCTGCGGGTTTGGATGCCCATAGGTGTATGCTCCTGAAAATCAACAGTCAATGGCGCGGAATTTTGGGCGCTCGGGCGGTTTCCGTCAACTATTAAGTGTCTTGAAAGGATAACGTCGCTGGCAGCGATGTTATCCTTCCAATAAGCGATATTACCCCTTTAATGCCGACAGCGGTGGAATCCTATGGACAAACAACAGATCATCACGCAACTCTCGCTGGAACCCCATGTTGAAGGGGGCTACTTTCGCAGAACCTACCAATCGGAGTGGACGGCGGATCTGGCTTATGGCGAAAGATGCTTGCTGACTTCCATTTATTACTTGCTCACCGACGATAGTCCGATAGGGCATTTGCATAAGAATAAATCGGACATCATCCATTACTTCCATGCAGGTTCTCCGTTGACGTATATTATCGTCCACCCGGACGGCAGGCTGGAAAAGAAAATCTTGGGTGCCGATATTGCGCAAGGCCAGCAACCGCAATTGCTAGTGCGGGGTGGTTGTTGGAAAGCCAGCGAGTTGGCAAGCGGGGAGTTTGGCCTAATCAGCGAGGCGGTGTCGCCGGGGTTTGAATATGAAGACATGGAGTTGGCGACTATGGAATTCGTGCGAAGCCAGTTTCCGCAGTTGTGGGATAACATTGCCAAATATGTCAAGCGCTAAAACCTTTCCAACTCAGGATACGGCAGCTTGCCTTGATGGACATGCATCGCCCCCAGTTCGGCGCAGCGGTGCAGGCTGGGGATGGCTTTGCCGGGGTTGAGCAGACCGGCGGGGTCGAAGGCGGCTTTCACGGCGCGGAACTGGGCGAGTTCCGCCGTGGCGAACTGGACGCACATCTGGTCGATTTTCTCCATGCCGACGCCGTGTTCGCCGGTGATGGTGCCGCCCGCCGCGATGCACAGTTCCAATATCTTGCCGCCTAGAGCCTCGGCCTGTTCCATCTGCCCCGGCTGGCCGGCGTCGTAGAGGATCAAAGGATGCAGGTTGCCGTCGCCGGCGTGGAAGACATTGGCGACGGCCAAGCCATACTCTTGCGACAAGCCGGCGATGCCGCGCAGCACTTCGGCGAGGCGGCGGCGGGGGATGGTGCCGTCCATGCAGTAATAATCCGGGCTGATCCGGCCCATCGCGGGGAAGGCAGCTTTGCGGCCGGCCCAGAATTTCTTGCGCTCGGCCTCGTCGCCGGCCAGCCGGACTTCGTTCGCGCCCATGGCCTCCAGAATCGCCCGCGCCCGCGCCAAGTCGGCCTCCACTTGTTCGGCCATGCCGTCCATTTCGCACAGCACTATCGCGGCGGCGTCGGTTGGATAGCCGGCGTGGATGAAATCCTCGGTCGCTTGAATGGTGAAACGGTCCATGAGCTCCAGGCCGGCTGGCACCAGCCCCGCGCCTATGACCGCAGCCACCGCCTCCCCGGCTTGCTCGACGCTGTCGAAGGCGGCAAGCAGCACTTGCGCCGTCTGCGCCAGCGGCAGCAGCTTGAGCGTGGCTTCGACGATGATGCCGAGCAAGCCTTCCGAGCCGGTGGCCAGGGCCAGCAGGTCGTAGCCTGGGCCGTCCAGCCCGCTGCCGCCCAGCTCGACCAAATCGCCTTCCACGGTGAGCAGCTTCACGCCCAGGAGATTGTGCGTGGTCAGGCCGTATTTCAGGCAATGCACCCCGCCGGAATTCTCCGCGACATTGCCGCCGATGGTGCAGGCGATTTGCGAGGAGGGGTCGGGGGCGTAATACAGGCCAAACGGCGCGGCAGCTTGGGAGACGGCCAGGTTGCGCACGCCCGGCTGCACCCGCGCCACGCGGTTGAGCGGGTCAATTGCCAAGATGCGGGTGAATTTGGCCAGGCTCAACAGCACGCCGTTGTCCACCGGCAAAGCGCCGCCGGAAACCCCGGTCCCCGCGCCCCGCGCCACCACCGGCACACCATGTTTATGGCACAGCCGCAAGATGGCCTGGGCTTGCTCCACGGTGTCGGGCAGGACGACGATCCACGGCAGGGTTTGGTAGGCGGACAGCGCGTCGCCGTCGTAGACGCGCAGGTCTTCCGGCGCGGACAGCAGCGCGTCGGGCTTGAGATGCTCGCCCAACAGCCGCAGGAAGGCCGGTTTGTCCATGTGGTGCGCGACGCGCTCGGCGGGGTGGATTTGGTAAGTCATGTCGATTTGATCTGGCTGGGGTCGAAGCCTGGCGGGCTGCCCCGCTCCGGCAGCAGGAACAAACGATACAGCAGCATCCCGGTGATGAAGCCGCCCAGATGCCCCCACCAGGCGACGTTGGCGGCGGCGTCCCCGCCCATCGCCTTGTAGAGTTGGAAAATCACCCACGCGCCGACGAAGGCGATGGCTGGCACCTCAAAAAACAAGGGCATGAAAAATACCCAGATGACGATGCGGGCGTAAGGATACATGAAGAAATAAGCCCCCATGACCCCGGCCAGCGCGCCGGACGCGCCGACCACCGGCGTGGTGGATTCGGGGTTGGCGAAGATTTGCAAAGCCCCCGCCACCAGCCCGCAGACCAGGAAAAAGACGGTGTAGCGCAAAGCGCCCATGCGGTCCTCGACATTGTCGCCGAAAATCCACAGCATCCACATGTTCAGCACCACATGCAGCCAGCCGCCGTGGAGGAATATATGGGTGATGAAGGGGGCGTAGTCGTCAGGCGGCAAACCCACCCAGGCGGCCCATTCGGGCGAGGTGTAGCGGGCGGGGACCAGCCCGTAGAAGTGGAAAAAGTGCGCCAGGGTTTGTTCCGGGAGCAGCCACAGCAGCAGGAACATGCCGAAGTTCAGCACGATCAGCGACCAGGTCACCCAGGGGGGGCGCAGGCAGGGAATGTTGTCTCGGTAGGGAATCATCGCTAGGTCCACCGCAAATGTTGGGAAGCCATCCTCGCCTTGCATACTTGCCTATTGCGGGCCGTCTTGCAAGCACTGTGGCAGCCGCCTGTTTTCAGGGCGTCGGGCAGGGTTGGCCCGGCCTGCCGCCGTGGCTAAAATTCAGCCGTAAGCCATTGCCTGATATAAAAAATTCTCTATTAAGTTGACTGCGCTCTTGCCGGTCATGGACAATAGCCTGCTTTTCCAGCCCCTCCCACCTTCCCCGGTCCCCGCATGACAGGCATTTTTGCCGAAAACGAAATCCTGGTGTCCATCCGTGGCCTGACTTTTTTCCGTGGCGGCAGAAAGATTTTCGACGGCGTGAATCTGGACATCCCCAAGGGCAAGATCACCGCGATCATGGGGCCTAGCGGAACCGGCAAGACCACCTTGCTCAAGCTGATTGGTGGACAGCTCCGCCCCGACGGAGGTTCCGTGAGCGTGGCGGGCCGCATCGTCCACCGGCTGGGCCTGCGCGAATTGTACGAATTGCGCAAGCGCATGGGCATGTTGTTTCAAAGCGGCGCGTTGTTGACCGATTTGAGCGTGTTCGAGAACGTCGCCTTTCCCTTGCGCGAGCATACCCGCCTGCCGGAAACCATGATTCGCAGCTTGGTGTTGATGAAGCTGGAGGCGGTGGGCTTGCGCGGGGCGCGGGATTTGATGCCTAGCGAGCTGTCCGGCGGCATGGCGCGGCGGGTGGCTTTGGCCCGCGCCATCATCCTCGACCCGATGATGATTATGTACGACGAGCCGTTCACCGGGCAGGATCCGATTTCCATGGGCGTGCTGGTGAAGCTGATCCACAATTTGAACGACGGGCTGGGTTTGACCAGCATCGTGGTGTCGCATGATGTGCGGGAAACCGCCGCCATCGCCGATTATATCTATCTGATTTCGGAAGGCCGGGTGGTGGGGCAGGGCACACCCGAGGAGATCGAGCGCGCGGCCTCGCCCTGGGTCCGCCAATTCATGCACGGGGAAGCCGACGGCCCGGTGCCTTTCCATTTTCCCGCCCCGGATTACGCGCAGGATCTGCTGAACGGCGGGAAGGCCGGGCGCGGGCCGCAAACCATGGCGAACCTTAATTAAACATGTTGGAAGCCATCCAAAGACTGGGGAGGGTCACGCTAGGCAGCTTGGAAAAGCTGGGGCGGGCGAATGTGTTCATGTTGCACATGCTGACCGGCCTTCCCGATATTGTCCTGCGCTTCAGGTTGTTGGTCGCCCAGATCTATTCGGTGGGGGTGTTGAGCATCCTCATCGTCGGCGTTTCCGGCTTGTTTGTCGGCATGGTGCTGGCTTTGCAGGGCTACTATGTGCTGTCGGATTTCGGCGCCGAGCAGACCTTGGGCGTGATGGTGGCGGCTTCTTTGGTCAGGGAACTGGGGCCGGTGGTGACGGCTTTGCTGTTCGCGGGCCGGGCCGGGTCCGCGCTGACCGCCGAAATCGGCATCATGAAGGCCACCGAGCAATTGTCGGGGATGGAGATGATGGCGGTGGACCCGTTGCGGCGCATCATCGCGCCGCGCTTTTTCGCCGGGCTGGTGTCCATGCCGCTGTTGGCCGCACTGTTCAGCATGGTCGGCGTGATCGGCGGATATTTTGTCGGTGTCGGGTTGCTTGGCGTGGACGATGGCGCGTTCTGGTCGCAGATGCGCGCGAAGATTGATTTTTATGAGGATGTCGTCAACGGCGTCATCAAAAGCGCGGTGTTCGGCGTGGTCGTCACCTGGATCGCCTTGTTCGAGGGCTATGACGCCCTGCCGACGTCCGAGGGGGTCAGCCGGGCGACCACGCGCTCCGTGGTGTATTCGGCCTTGGCCGTGTTAGGCTGGGATTTCGTGCTGACCGCACTGATGTATGGGGATGTGTGATGCAGCAATCGAAAGTAGTGGAAACCTGGGTCGGCCTGTTTGTCGCGTTGGGGATGGTTGGCCTGTTTTTCATGGCCATGAAGGTGAGCAATCTGGGCGATTTGCAAACCAAGGACAATAGCTTCAAGATCACCGCCCGCTTCCAGAACGCCGGCAGCCTCCGCGAGCGCGCCCCGGTTTCGATGGCGGGGGTCCGCGTCGGGCGGGTCAGTGCCATCCATTTCGACAAGGAGACTTACGAAGCCGTGGTGGAAATGCGCATCGACCCCGAATACGACACCATCCCCACCGACACCACCGCCAATGTGCTGACGGCGGGTTTGCTGGGCGAGCAGTATATTGGCCTGAGCGCGGGTGGGTCGGATGAGTTCCTGAAAAACGGCGACGAAATCGAACTGACCCAATCGGCGCTGGTGTTGGAGGAGGTCATCAGCCGCTTTCTGTTCAACAAGGCGGAGAGCGGTTCGGAAAAGAAGGATGCGCCCGCCGCGGCCAGCGCTCCCGAGGCAGATGTGGAGGCGGACACTCCCGCCACCGAAGAAATGCCGGCGCAACCCGCGCCGCCGGTGAACAAGGTGGAGATGTCCGCGATTCCCCCCGTGCGCAAGCCGAAGCCGGCCGAGGACGAGGAGGCCGCGCCTGCCCACAAGCCCAAGGCGGCGCACGGGAAAATCGCGGAAGAAGCCCACGCCGAGCCAAAGCCCAAAGCGGCGCATGGCAAAAGCGCGGAGGAAGCCCCTGCCGGGCAAAAGCCTAAAACGGCGCATGGCAAGGGCGCGGAGGATGCCGAACCGGCCCACAAGGCGGGCAAGCCGGCGGCGAAAGGCTCGTCGAATCCTTAAGGGAACTGCCCATGGACGCACCAAAAGACTTGCTCGGGATATGGCCGGTCGGCGTGGGGCGCTACGCCCTGGAGGGGGAATTGAGTTTCGCCTCCGTCGAGCCGGCTTTGCGCACGACGGCGAAGATTTTCACCGCCCCGGCCCGGATGGTGTTTGACTTGGCCGGCATTGCCAAAGCCGACAGCGCGGGGCTGGCCTTATTATTGGAATGGCTGCGGCAGGCGGGCTTGGCCGGCGTCGAGTTGCATTACGTCAATCTTCCCCGGCAATTGCTGGCCATGGCCCATGTGGTCGGGGTCGATGACATTTTAATCATTGATAAAACCTAATGGCCCCGGCGTGTTGCCTGGGCTGGAGTAGTGAGGATGGATAAATTGCTTATCACTGGCGGAAATCCCTTGCACGGGGAACTGCGCATGTCCGGGGCGAAAAACGCCGCCCTGCCGATCCTGGCGGCGACCTTGTTGTCGGAAAAGCCGGTCCTCATCGGCAACGTGCCGCATTTGCAAGACATCACCACGACCATGGAGCTGCTCGGGCGCATGGGCGTGCATTTGGTGATCGACGAAAAGCTTAACGTCGAGGTGGATGCCAGCACGATCAAGAGCTTTTACGCCCCTTACGAGCTGGTGAAGACCATGCGCGCCTCGATCCTGGTGCTGGGTCCGCTGTTGGCGCGCTTTGGCAAGGCGGAGGTTTCCCTGCCCGGCGGCTGCGCCATCGGCACCCGTCCGGTCAACATCCATTTGGACGGCTTGACCGCGATGGGCGCGGACATCAGCGTGAAAAACGGTTACATCCATGCCACCGCGAACCGCTTGAAGGGGTGTCGGCTGGTGCTGGACTTGGTGACGGTGACCGGCACGGAGAACCTGATGATGGCTGCGGCCTTGGCCGATGGCGTGACCATCATCGAAAACGCCGCCCGCGAGCCGGAGGTGGTGGATCTGGCCGACTTCCTCAATGCCATGGGGGCCAAGGTCAAAGGCGCCGGCACCGACATCCTGGAGATCGAGGGCGTCGAATCGCTGTCCGGCGAAGGCTTGCATTACCAGATCCTGCCCGACCGCATCGAAACCGGCACCTATCTGGTGGCGGCGGCGATGACCGGCGGCAAGGTGAAGTTGAAGAACACCCGGCCCGACCTGCTCGACGCGGTGTTGCTCAAGCTGCGCGAGGCGGGGGCGGTGATCGAGTGCGGCGACACCTGGATCGAGTTGGACATGCAAGGCCGGCGGCCCAAGGCGGTGTCCATGCGCACCGCGCCGTATCCGGCGTTTCCCACCGACATGCAGGCGCAATTTTGCGCCATGAACGCCATCGCCGAGGGCGTCGGCGTCATCACCGAGACGGTGTTCGAGAACCGCTTCATGCACGTCCAAGAATTGCAGCGCATGGGCGCGAACATCAAGCTGGAGTCCAACACCGCCATCGTGCGCGGGGTGGAGCGGCTGACCGGCGCGCCGGTCATGGCCACCGACTTGCGCGCCTCCGCCAGCCTGGTGCTGGCGGCTTTGGTGGCGGAAGGGCAGACCGTGGTCGAGCGCATCTACCATATTGACCGCGGTTACGAGTGCATCGAAGAAAAGCTTTCCCAACTCGGGGCGGAAATCCGCCGCATTCCCCAGTGAGAAACCCATGCTGACCATCGCCATTTCCAAGGGCAGGATTTACGAGGACGCCATGCCCATGCTGGCCGCGGCCGGCATCCGGCCCACCGTCGATCCCGACAAGAGCCGCAAGCTGATCCTGCCGACCAGCCGCGAGGACGTGCAATTGTTGGTGATCCGCGCCACCGACGTGCCGACTTATGTGGAGTACGGCGCGGCGGACTTGGGGATAGCCGGCAAGGATGTGCTGGTCGAGTACGGGGCGGAGGGCTTGTACGAGCCTTTGGACTTGGGGATAGCCAAGTGCCGCTTGATGACCGCCGCCCGAGTCGGCAGCAGCCTGGACGGCAAGCGGCTGCGGGTGGCGACGAAATACGTCAAGACCGCCCAGCGCTATTTCGCCCAAAAAGGCGTGCAGGCCGAGATCATCAAACTCTACGGTTCCATGGAATTGGCGCCCTTGGTGGGCTTGGCCGACTGCATCGTAGACTTGGTGGACACCGGCAACACGCTTAAAGCCAACGGCTTGGAACCTAGGGATTTGATTATGGACATCAGCAGCCGCTTGGTCGTCAACAAGGCGGCGATGAAGATGAAGCATCAGGCCGTGACGGAACTCATCCGGCAGGTCAGCCTGAGCCTTGCCCAACCCGCCAGCGCGGCAGCATAGGAGAGAAACGCCATGGCTGACTTGAACATCACCCGCTTGGATGCGCAAGCTGCGGACTTTGCCGCCCGCTTGGACCGTTTGCTGGCCTGGGACGAATCCTCCGACGCTTCGGTCCACGAACGGGTCCGCGAGATCATCGCCCGCGTCCGGCAAGACGGCGATGCCGCCTTGCTCGAATACACGGCGCGTTTTGACCAGTACGCGGCGGCCGACGCGGCGGCATTGGAATTGGGCCGCGAAACGCTGAAAGCGGCGTGGGAAGGTTTGCCGAAGGCGCAGGCCGAGGCGCTGGAAACCGCCGCCTCACGCATCCGCGCCTATGCCCAGCGGCAAAAAATGGAGTCTTGGCGTTACGCGGAAGCGGACGGCACGGTGCTGGGCCAGCAAATCACGCCGCTGGACCGGGTGGGCGTGTACGTCCCCGGCGGCAAGGCGGCCTATCCCTCGTCGGTGCTGATGAACATCATCCCCGCCAAGGTGGCGGGGGTTCCCGAAATCATCATGGTCGTGCCGACGCCACGCGGCGAACTCAACGAACTGGTGTTGGCGGCGGCTTGGCTGTCCGGTGTGGACCGCGTGTTCCGCATCGGCGGGGCGCAGGCAGTGGCGGCGCTGGCCTACGGCACAGAATCGGTCCCCCGCGTGGACAAGATCGTCGGTCCTGGCAACATCTATGTGGCGACGGCGAAAAAACTGGTGTTCGGCCAGTGTGGCATCGACATGATCGCCGGGCCTTCGGAGATCTTAGTTCTCAGCGACGGGCTGACCGATCCCGATTGGCTGGCGATGGATCTGTTCTCCCAGGCCGAACACGACGAAAACGCCCAGGCCATCTTGCTCAGTCCAGATTCGGCCCACCTGGACGCCGTGGCGGCGAGCATGGCCAAGCTCCTGCCCACGATGGAGCGCAAGGACGTGATCGCGGCCTCGCTGAACGGGCGCGGCGCGTTGATCCAGGTCCAGGATTTGGAGCAGGCGGCGGCAGTGGCCAACCGCATCGCCCCCGAGCATCTGGAACTGTCCGTGGCCGACCCGGACAGCCTGCTCAAGCACATCCGCAACGCCGGGGCCATCTTCATGGGCCGCCACACCGCCGAGGCGCTGGGCGATTATTGCGCAGGCCCCAACCATGTGCTGCCCACCTCCGGCACTGCGCGGTTCTCCTCGCCCCTGGGGGTTTATGATTTCCAGAAACGCTCCAGCCTGATTTTCTGTTCGTCGGCGGGAGCCGGGGAGTTGGGCAAGACCGCCTCGGTGTTGGCGCGGGGCGAGGGCTTGACCGCCCACGCCCGTTCCGCCGAATACCGCATCCCGGAAGGGGCGTAGGACTTATGGACAGTATTGAAAGCAAGGTCGCCGCATTGTTGCGGCCCGAAGTCTTGGCCTTGTCCGCCTATCATGTGCAAGATTCGACCGGTTTCATCAAGTTGGACGCCATGGAAAATCCTTACCTCTGGCCCGAAGACATGATTGCCGAGTGGCTGGAAAAGCTGCGCACGGCCGGGGTCAACCGTTACCCCGACCCGGCGGCGGAGCGTTTGCGCCAAGCCTTGCGCGCCGCCAACGCGGTGCCGGCGGGCGCGGAGCTGATGCTGGGCAACGGCTCGGATGAATTGATCCAGATCATCCTGATGGCGGTGGCGGGCGACGCCGCCACCGTGCTGGCCCCGCAGCCGACCTTCGTCATGTACCGGCAGCTCGCCGTCAGTCTGGGCTTGCGCTTTGTCGGGGTGGATTTGAAGGCGGAGGATTTCTCCCTGGACATGGACGCCATGCGCTCGGCCATCGCCGAGCATAGCCCCAAGGTCATTTTCCTCTCTTACCCGAACAACCCCACCGGGAATGCTTTTGCCGCCGAGGACATGCTGGAGATTTTGCGCATCGCGCCGGGCTTGGTGGTGGTGGACGAAGCCTACGCGCCGTTTGCCGACGGTACGTTCATGCCCGCCTTGGCCGATTTCCCCAACCTGCTGGTGATGCGCACCCTGTCCAAGCTGGGCCTCGCGGGCCTGCGCCTAGGCTTCCTGGTCGGCCATCCGGCCTGGATCGGGCAATTGGACAAGCTGCGCCTGCCTTACAATATCAACGTGCTGACGCAATTGACGGCGGAGTTCGCGCTGTCGAAACAGGCGGTTTTCGACGGGCAGGTCGGACAGATACGCCGCGACCGCGAACAAATGGCGTCGCGTCTGCGCGGGTTGCCGGTGAAGGTTTTCCCCTGCCAGGCGAATTTCATTACTTTTCGTGTGTTTGAAAAGAATGCCGACGCGGTTTTTACGGGCTTGCGCGAGGCCGGTGTGCTGATAAAAAATTTAAGCCCCGCTGCTGGCTTGTTGCAGGATTGCCTGCGGGTCACGGTGGGAACATCAGAAGAAAATCAACTATTTATGGAGGCTTTGACGGCTGTTTTGAAGCCCTGAGCGCGGGTTGCCATGGGATTCCGGCACAATTGGAGAAAAAGCCCGATTGTTTCGGCGCACGGAAGTTCCTACAATACGAACAAACCGTTCACAAAACAAAAACAACGATGATCGATATTGCCGTGGCCGCCTACGGACAATGGCAAACGACGAGGACTTCACGATGGCCGACACATCTTCTCCTTTACCAAACGTAAACCCGCAAGTTACCGATGTCATTATGAGTGACAATGCCGTGGATCCTGGCAGACGCTGGTTCCTGACTAAGGCGGCGGTGGCCGTTGGCGCGGTGGGCACGATATTCGCCGCAACCCCGTTCATCTCTTCCCTGCAACCTAGCGAAAAAGCCCAAGCCGCCGGCGCCCCGGTCGAAGCGGATATCTCAAAGTTGGAGCCGGGGCAGATCATCCGTGTCATGTGGCGCGGAAAGCCCGTTTGGATCGTCCAGCGCACGCCCGAATCTTTGCAGGCCCTGCCGGGGCTGGAAGGTAAATTGCGCGACCCCGCGTCGGAAGAATCGGTGCAACCGGAATCGGCGCATAATCCTTATCGCGCCATCAAACCGGAGATTCTGGTTGCCTTGGGGGTTTGCACACACTTGGGTTGCTCGCCGACTTACCGCCCGGAGGTGGCGCCCGCCGACCTTGGTCCGGAATGGCAGGGCGGTTTCTTCTGTCCCTGCCATGGCTCCTTCTTCGACCTTGCCGGCCGCGTCTACAAGGGCGTGCCCGCGCCTAGGAATCTCGACATCCCACCCCACCACTATCTCAGCGATACGCGGATCTTAATCGGAGAGAATGCCTGATGGCCTCAGAATCTGAAAAAGCGAAATCCCTTCTGGGATGGATCGACGAACGTTTCCCGCTCAGTTCTTTCGTGAGCGAGCATCTGGTTAAATACTACGCGCCGAAGAATTTCAACTTCCTGTATTTCTTTGGCTCCCTGGCGCTTTTGGTGTTGGTCCTCCAGATTGTCACCGGCATCTGGCTGACCATGAATTACAAGCCCGACGCCAAGCTGGCTTTCGACTCGGTCGAATACATCATGCGCGACGTGAGTTGGGGGTGGTTGATCCGCTATTTGCACTCGACCGGTGCCTCGGCTTTCTTCATCGTCGTCTATATGCACATGTTCCGCGCCTTGTTCTACGGCTCGTTCAAGAAGCCGCGCGAACTGGTGTGGCTGTTCGGCATGGTGATTTTCCTGTTGCTAATGGCGGAGGCCTTCATGGGCTATCTGCTGCCTTGGGGGCAAATGTCCTTCTGGGGGGCGCAGGTGATTATCTCCCTGTTTGGAGCGATTCCCGTGATCGGCGAGGATCTGGCTTTGCTCATCCGCGGCGATTATGTCATCGCCGACGCCACCTTGAACCGTTTTTTCGCCTTCCATGTGATTGCCGTTCCCTTGGCCCTGGCGGGGCTGGTGGTTTTGCACTTGGTGGCTTTGCACACCGTGGGATCGAACAATCCCGACGGCGTGGAGATCAAGAAAAACAAGGACGAAAAAGGCATTCCCCGTGATGGCATTCCTTTCCATCCTTATTACACGGTCAAGGATTTGTTTGGCGTCGCCGTGTTCTTGATTGTTTTCGCCTTCATCGTGTTTTACACGCCGGAATTTGGCGGCTATTTCCTGGAACATCCCAATTTCGAACCGGCCGACCCGATGCGGACGCCCGAGCATATCGCCCCGGTGTGGTATTTCACGCCGTTTTACTCAATCCTGCGCGCCGTGCCTGACAAATTGGGCGGGGTCATCGCCATGGGCAGTTCGATAGTCGTGCTGTTCCTGCTGCCTTGGCTGGACCGTTGCGAAGTCAAGTCGATACGCTACCGCAGCGGCTTGTTCAAGGTTTCTTTGACCTTGTTCGTCATCAGCTTCTTCATCTTGGGCGCGTTGGGAACCATGCCGGCGACGCCGACCGCCACCCTGTTCGCACGCCTGTTTTCGGCCGTGTATTTCCTGTTCTTCCTGTCCTTGCCTTTCTATTCGGGCAGTGAAAAAACCAAAGCCGTGCCGGAAAGGCTGACCCATGCGATTATTCCGCTGGAAGAGCGGCAAGGCTGGCTGTGGGATTGGGTGCGCGGTTTCCTGGCCTGGATCATGGCCACCGAGGCGTACCGGCGACTGCGGGATGTCATCTGCGGTTACTTGGAAAAAATCAAAAAGACCTGCTGCAAATCACACCCATGAAAACGTTTATCGCGCTTGTAATGTTCGCCTTGTCGTTTGGTGCGCAGGCGGAGGAAGGCACTTTGCCCTTGGAAAAGGCGGATGTCGATGTCTTCGAATTGGAATCCGTGTACCGGGGGGCCGGCTATTTTGTCGATTACTGCATGAGTTGCCATTCGGTCAAGCATCTGCGCTATTCCCGTCTGGCCCGTGATCTGAAAGTGACGGAAGCCGATCTGCGCAAGGATGTCATGCCGGACGGGGCCAAGATCCATGAGAGTATGCTCACCGCCTTGGACCCCGAGGATGCGCTGAAATGGTTCGGGGTTGCCCCCCCCGACCTTTCCCTGGTCGCCCGCGCCCGCGGCGCGAACTGGTTGTACAGTTACCTCAAAGGGTTTTACCTCGACCCGTCCCCGACCCGTCCTACCGGCGTGAACAACGCCTATTTCAAGGATGTCGCGATGCCGAACGTATTTTGGGATTTGCAGGGCCTGCAAAAACCGGTTTACACGGTGCATGACGGCAAGGAAGTCCTTGAGCGGCTGGAAAACGTGGGTGGCGGCAAGATGAGCCCCGAGCAGTTCGACCAAGCGATGCTGGATTTGGTCAATTTCCTTGTTTACGCGGCGGAACCTGCCCAATACGACCGTTTGCGGCTGGGCAAGTACGTCCTGTTCGCGTTGCTCGTCTTGGCGGTCATCCTCTTCAAGCTCAAGAAAGAGTATTGGAAGGACATCAAATAAGCATTTCATGCTAGAATGGCCCCCGGTGACAATGCCGGTTTACCGGCACTTACGCGGGGGTCCTAAGCCTGTTCCACCTGTTTTTGGCTTTTATCCGAAACCATCCCCCTTTCCCGGAATGCGGCGTTTGGCGCCAGGCACCGAGTTTATTTTTGGTTACCCCTAGAGGTGTTGAGCGTGGCAACTGCCGCCAGTCGCAAATCCGTGATGACCTTGTTCTGTTCCCCCACCTGCGCCTATAGCCATAGGACCCGTGTCGTGCTCTTGGAAAAGGGTATTTCAGCGGATATAGAATACGTCGATGTCAATCATCCCCCCGAGGATTTGCTTGAACTGAATCCTTATGGAACCACCCCAACGATGGTGGATAGGGACTTGGTGCTCTACGATTCGAGGATCATCATGGAATACTTGGATGAACGCTTTCCCCATCCGCCCCTGCATCCCATGGACCCCGTGTCCCGCGCCCGCGCCCGCATGATGGTGCATCGCATCGACCAGGATTGGTACAGTTTGTTGGACGAGATTGAACGGACGCCCGACAAAAAGGCTGGCAAGCCTCGGAAGATGTTGCGGGAAAGTTTGGTCGCGGCCATTCCGGTTTTTGCCGCCAAGCTGTATTTTTTGAGCGATGAATTTTCCTTGGTGGATTGTGTGATCGGCCCCTTGCTATGGCGTCTGCCCATGCTCGGCGTCGATTTGCCGAAGCAAGCGGAACCCATCAAATCCTACGCGGCCCGCCTTTTTGAGCGCGAAGGCTTTCAACTCAGCCTGAGCGAACAAGAGCGCGAATATACTAGCCTTATCGAAGCCTCCTCAGCCTGATGTCCTCGTTGAAACCCTATTTGATCCGGGCCGTATATGAATGGTGCGTCGATCAAGATCTGACGCCTTATTTGCTCGTCAACGCGCAAGCGCGGGAAGTGCTGGTTCCCAGGCAATCCGTGCAGGAAGATGGCCGCATCGTCCTCAATCTCAGGCCGCAAGCGGTCCATAATTTGGTCCTTGGAGACCAAAAAATCGAGTTTAACGCGCGCTTTGGCGGCGCCCCGATGCAGGTGAAAGTGCCTCTCCCGGCGGTGCTGGCGATTTATGCGCGGGAAAACGGCCAGGGCATGGTGTTCGATGGCAACGAGGAGAATGAGCCTTCCCCGCCCCCCTCCGCCCCGGCCGATTCCGGCGAAGCCAAGCCGGCCAAAACCAGGCCGGTGCTTAAAGTGGTCAAATAAGCCTGTGGCTTGGTTTGAGTTTTATAAAAACTTGGCGTGAATAAACGGAGCATCTGATGAACTCGAAAACTTTGTCTGAACCACGCTGGATATTGGTGGGGCTGGCTTTGCTGATGGCGCTTACCCGCTTTAGCCACGAAGGCACGGCCTTTGCCCTTCCCGACGCTTCGCTGGCGGTTTTCTTCTTGGCGGGGTTTTATCTCAATGCTTCCCGTGCCTTCCTGCCATTGCTGGCATTGGCATTTGCCATCGACGCCATCGCCATAGCCGGTTTCGGCGTGAGCGACTATTGCATCTCGCCGGCCTATGCGTTCCTGATACCGACTTACGGCATTATGTGGTTGGCCGGACGCTGGTTTGCCCGCCAATACTATCGGTCTTGGACGGCCTACGCGACTGCGCTGGCGGTTTCGCTGGGGCTGTCCGCCAGCCTGGCCTTTGTGGTTTCCAACGGCAGTTTCTTCTGGTTTTCCGGCAGGGTTTCCTCGGTAGGCATTGTCGAGTATGCCTGGGGACTGTCCGGCCAATACCTGCCGTATGTGGGGGCTGCCGCAATCTATGCGGCCTTGGGCTTGGGCATTGTTGCCTTGTCGCGCATGGCGGCGGATATGCGCCTGCGCGGCGCTGACATTCGTTAAGCGCATGAAAAAGTTAAGCATATTATTCGTCTGCATGGGCAATATTTGCCGCTCCCCCACCGCCGAGGGCGTGTTCCGGGAATTGGTGAGGAAGGAAGGCGTCGAGGATTGGTTTGCGATAGATTCAGCCGGCACCCATGCTTACCATGTCGGCAATCCCCCCGATGAGCGGGCGCAACAGACAGCCTTGGCCCGGGGCATCGACCTTAGCGGGTTGCGCGCGCGGCAAGTGGGCATCGCCGATTTCGAGTCTTTCGACCATATCCTGGTGATGGACCGGCACAATTACGATACCCTCATGTTTGTCTGCCCGAAACACCATTCCCACAAGGTCAAACTATTCCTGGAATATGCGCCGGGGCTGAAAACCCTGGAGGTTCCCGATCCTTACTATGGCGGGGCAAGGGGATTTGAGGAGGTCTTGGATATGGTGGAGCGGGCCGCGTTGGGGTTTTTGGATTCGGTGCGGCGGGATTTGCCATGAACTAAGGCTGGTCAGCCTATCGCGTGTCCGCAAGCCTTGCCAAGCCGGACATGCCCCGCCGCTCTGTCTGTCCGTCCAGACAGATGCTTTCAGCCCTTTGCCCCATCCCCCTCAACTAAGAAAATCACCCTTCTTCCAGCGCCCTCCATGGAGCAGGGTGAAATCCCGTCTTCTTCCCGATAGACTTAAGCCAAAGGTGGATGCCCAAGTATCCGCCTCAAGCCTGGCAGGCCGTTGCGCCTGCGGACAGCCGGAACGGCCTGCCGCTCCGGCATCATCCCACTGTGAAGAGGAGACACCGCGATGAAGAAGAATTTTCGCTTGTATGCGCTGATAGGGGCGGTTCTCGCCGCGTTTGCGGCGCAACCCACGCTGGCCGACCCCAAGCCGGCCCGCCCGCTGGGGGATTCCAAGGTGCTGGCCAGCGTGCCCGCGCCCGGTTATCCCGAAGGCATCGCCGTGCATAAGGGCTTGGTTTACACCGCCGGGCCTGCGGCATTCATTCCCAACACAGGCGACCCGAAGATTTTCGCCTTCGACATCAACACCGGCGCGCTGGTCAAAACCATCCCGGTGCTGAACCAGCAGCCGCCATTCCAGCCCCTGTCCTGCATCGCCTTCGGCAAGCATGACGATTTGTACGTCGTGGGCTTGCAGGGCATCATCAAAATCAACCTGAAAACCGGTACGCAAAGCGTCTATGCCGCGCCGTTTTACCCGGTTTACCCGTCGGCGTACAACCCGCCCGCGCCGCTTTTGCTCAACGACCTGGCGTTTGACGAGGAAGGCTTCCTCTATGTCACCGACACTTTCCAGGCGACCATCTGGCGCGTGCCTCCCGGCGGTGGCGCGCCCGAGGTGTGGTTTCAAGATCCCCGGCTCGACGGCATTTTTGGCGTGAACGGCGTCCGCGTCAACCCGAAAACCAAGCGGCTGTATGTCGCGGTCACCTGGGACGGCTTGAACCAAGGCTATATTTACAGCCTGCCGCTGACTGGGGCGGGTGTCCATCCGACCGCCTTGGATTTGCGCCTGGAGCATACTTACGAGCCGGTGTTTCCGCCGCCGAATGGCGCGTCACTGCCCGCGCAGGGGCCGGACGGCATCGCCTTCGGCAAGTCGGGCAAGCTCTATGTCGCCTTGGCCGGTTTCAGCCAGATTTCGGTGCTGAACGAGGATGGCACGGAGGAAACCCGCTATTCCGGGCCTGCGGCGGACCCTTACGGGCTTCCCAATCCCCTGCCTTGGGCCAATCCCGCCAACATCGCTTTCAACGACAAGGCCGGGACGTTGCTAGTCACCAACCACGCCAGCATCGTTCCTTACGATGCCAACCTGTTCAAGGTGTTCGATGTCTATGTGGGCGACAAGGCCGGCAAGTTGTTTAAGGGCGGGAGCGAAGACGACGATTGAGGCTTTTCGTTCGATTCATTGTAGGGGCGGCTTTAGCCGCCCCTGCTTGATCCTGCCGATTTGAAGCTGCACATCGGCAATCCGAAACCCTGAACCGCCAAGATGAAGTTTCAAATCGCTAAAACGAAGCCTCATATCGCCGACATGAGGCTTTGCCCCGCCAAAACAAAGCCTCATGTCGGCGATTCCAAGCCTTGCCCCATGGAATGCAAACCCGGTTCTGGCCGTCTGAAGCCAGGAATCCCCGATTTAAAGCCCGCTTTCCAGAGCCGGCTGTCGCGTTTCATCGCCGCAAGCCGCAAAACCGGTCACTCTTGCCGTGGGGCGGGTCATTCAATCCGCCCCGGACGTTTGCATTCCGGCGCGATGCCCGATTGCCGCCATGTCTGAAACCGTTTGAAGGGCGCAGCGCCGGGCGGGCGTTTCCGGCAAATTGGGGCGGTGTGCAGGAAACGCCTGTTCTTCGCCGCGCTTGAGCAGGCTTATTCCGGCCCACTTGGCCACCAGCGGGCAAATCCTTGCGGAGCATTCGGCAATCGTTGCCTGGCCTTCATCAGCCATTGCGGAGAGTTCTTCAATGGCTGCTGAATGCCCGTCAAGCTTCGACTGGCGCTCTGTAGCCGTCCAAGAAGTTGCGCATTGCCGATAGCGGCATTCGGAGTCCAAGGCATCTTGCTTTGGACGTTTCGGATTTCATCCAAAGCAAGCTGGCTCCAGTGGCGGCTTTGCAATGGCATGGAGTGGACATTCCGTCGCGTTCCGCAAGCTCCGTCCGTATTATGCTGGCTTTTGCTCGTTCCCAAGCTCCAGCTTCACTGCCATTAAGTTAAGCGGGGTAGCCAAGGCGAAGCCGCGTAGCGGCATTTGATGGTAGCCGGGGGTTTCAACCCCCGGAAGGATGCGCCGGGCGTTTCGTCGCATAGCGACGATTGCCAACCGTCCGGTGTGGCGTTCGCGCAAGCCCGGTAGGTTGGAGTGACGAAGGAATCCCAACAAAAACCGCCGAATAATGTTGGGGTTCGCACCTCACCCCAACCTACGGTCCTATTCCCGCATAACGCCCGCGTTCAGCACCCCGCGCCACCCCACAAAACCAGAAAACACCAAGCCGCTTCGTGGCGCGGGTGCGCTGGAACGGACGGTTAGGCGGCAATTTGATTAAAGCGAACCACTTCAACACTGAGCTTTTCTTCGACTGCGTGTTGCTTTGAAAGAAATGCATCAACAGCATCCAATACTTTAGCGTGGTAATATCTTTCCCCGCACTCAGTGCATACTTCCGCTTCCACATTTTCCACAATGTACAGCTTCCCATGTAGCCAATGCTGGCGTTTTACTCGCTTTGGCGTAGTTTCTCCGCCACAGAATTCACATTTCATTGCTTGCCTCTACAATGCGTATACGGTGATTATAAGAAGATTATCGCTTTCCTTGAATCTGCATACAACATGAATTGGCCGCTCATCTAATGCTGGCCCTTCTATTCGATATCGTGTGCCATGAGAATCATGTGTCAGCTTCTTTTCAATACGCCCCTTGAGAATTGCATTCTCTATATCCCTTCGCTCAAGGCCATCATCTAGCATTTCTTCTTCGGCGTGGGGTGACATAAAATAGTCACGATAAATTATTCGTTGCTGGATTTTCTGAAGGGCTCCCATTGATTATTTCGGATAGGTTAAAGATGCCGGATTACGCGGGTTGAATCAAACCCATCCAGTACCACCGCAAGGTTTGCAATCTCCCGTTCCATCACAGGCATTACAGCGGAATGTATTTCTACAAAGGGGACATTCATAGCCAACCGCCTTTACAATTTTTGGTGCCAAGAATACCGCCGCAATTTCTATCAGTTCTGGACTAGGTGGAATCTCATCAGGATGAGGCCCAAGAAAAAACGAGCTAATCCTGTACGTCGCTTAAGTTCGCCACGAGCCATTTTGCCTTCCACTCTGTCTCCCTTGCTTTTTGTTTTGAATCCATGTCTTCAAATATTGCATTGGGACTTCCGCAAGTAGGACAATGACCAGTTCCGCCGCATTGCTGACAATGTCCACCTCCCGAACAACGGCCACAGGGTCTTTTATCGTTGCGTGATACAGTAATGTCCATGACCATGCTCAAACTTGGGTTTTGGTTAATGCCTAACGCCCGCGTTGACCGCCCCGCGCCACGGGCAGGAGCAGACGAAGCACCAAGGCCGTGAGTATAAAACCATGCTAAGCGCGGTAGGGTGCGGTGAGCTTGCGAACCGCACCGGATCAAGAACGAGAGCGGTGCGGTTCGTTCCTCACCGCACCCTACGACAGATTACCGCACCTTACCGCGTTTGAGGGGCGCGGCACTCCGAGGCTAGAGCAAAGCGACGAGCTTTCACCGCGTCCCTCTCGAAGCGATGGTTAGGATTGTTTGGCCTGGAGCATTGCATCATTTAATGCCTCATAAAGACGACCCGTTTTTAGAAAATCAATAAAAATAAAATAGCCAAATACATTTAAACGAATTACCGTTAAGAACATCGTGCGGTCAGCGCATACGAGTTTAATCATGCGACCTAGGCCATGAAGGCGAAACATCTCTATTCCGTTCATTGATGAGTATGGGACTTCAATACTAGACTTGCCTGAAATGAATATAGAGCTCTCATTTAAGGTCAAATACCCTGACTCCATGCTGGAAAACAAAGCCGAGCCTACTGGCGATGGCGGGATGTTTTCCATGCCCCCGCGTAGCCGAGGCACCGGGCGGGTTCCCAAAGGGAACCTGCAAGGTGCAACGAACGGCGTAGAGTCATTGTGGTAGCCATGGGACGATGCGAGCGCAGCGAAGTATCGTTCCTTGGCGGACGCAGGACGGCGCGGGCCGCCCGCAGGGCAAAGTAGTGCCTTGGCGGGAGTTGAAACCTGTTGGAACAGGTTTCAGACTCGACCGCCCGGCACTCCCTTGTTTAGTCTTGATGGTCAACTCATTTCCGACGTGATAAATGATTTTGTATTTCATGCTATAGCCTAACGCCCACGATCAGCGCCCCGCGCCGCCCACGGAACCCGAAAACACCAAGGCCGGTTGAGGCGCGGGTGCGCTGGATCGAGTTGTTAGGCTTTCGATTTAAACGCAAATTGTTAAGGAACTTAAAATGAATATTAGTGAACAACAAAGGCTTGAACTCATTGAAGCGTCAAAACCTTTAATGATGTGGCTTAGAAAAAATTGTCATCCTCATGTAACGGCCATCGTCGATAGCGAACGAACCGAAGTGCTTGAAGGACTGGCGACCGCGCATAGGACTGAGTGGATTACCATTTCCGAGACCAACCCTTGCTGATATTTCTATGCGTGTTGATGTAAGCGTTTAGGCCATTACCAGCATCAGCAAGCCGCTGCATGGCGGCAATGTTGGCGGCTCCAATTTTTGCAGAACGATATTCATAGGTTACACCGTCCTTGAATTGAACATGAATCCAGTTGTCACCATGTTCGTATGCCGCAACACCGGAATCTCCGTTTATGTTTTTATATTGCTTCATTGGCGCTCCTGTGAATGTTGATTTTTAACAGCCTAACGCCAAAGCTCACGGCCAGCCGCCCGCCGAACCAGACAAGAGCAAAAACCCATGAACCCAGACGAAAACTTGAAAGAAGCAAAGTGCGGCTGTGCCGTGGAGCGACGAGTTAGACCGCCAATCGAAGACCTAAAGGCATTTGCCGGTTCGGCGTGCATTGATATTTTCAACGACTTCGACGAAAACGAAATAACGCGATACTCACGTAGCATAAGGCAGGCTTGGGATATAGGTCGGCAATTGGCGGAAGCGGCCTAACGCCCGCGTTCAGCGCCCCGCGCCATCCCACAAAACCCGAAAACACCAAGTCGCTTTGTGGCGCGGGTGCGCTGCAACGGATCGTTAGGCACACGGAATTTGGAACAAAGCAACGGGTATAGGACGTTCAACGGCAACGGACTTTCGCAACGCTTTGATGCGTTCTATTTCATGCAGCGTCTGCGCTGTAAAATAAGATTCCCCACAGTGCGGGCATGTCCATAAAGGGATTTCCTCGATTACCAATAGCGAGCTTCCCCGACCAAAACTCCGGGTAACTTGGCGCATTTGAACCCCCGGCTTGCCACAGGAGGCACAGAGTTGCTCAGGCGAGGTAGGCGGTAATGATGAAGAGCTTGCCTGTCGGCCCGATTTTGACGACCGTTTCGGCGTGTCGCTCGTCAAGTGTGAACCCACGGACGACGCACTTAACTTCTCTTGTCCGTGCGTCTCTTTGGCGCTCGATGATTTCGCCCGTGAGGATGATGTTTTCGAGGTCAAGGATTGTGATGTTGTCATCGTCTAGCTCCTCGGCTGCGTGAATGGAAACGACATAGTTGAGCGAACGGATACATTCTCGGATTCGGGTTATCGTCGGTTCTGCCACTCAGCAATTCCGCTTTTTGTTTATAGTTTGGAGATTGAATGTCGGGCAACGACAAAGCC
>CAZOTR010000017.1:0-2475 GCA_964582755.1 uncultured Methylococcaceae bacterium
TTGGGTTGCCGTCTTTTTGGCAACCCAACATTTCCTTTCTCTGATTTAACGCGATTCGGTGGGCAGGCAAAAAGACGACTGCCCGCCCTACAACCCGCGCCATTACTCGGCGGCAAAATCCACAATCTTTTTCAGTTTCTCGTTCAATCCTTTGAAGAAGGCATTGAGCTTTTCGTCCGGGCCGTCGGTGGGGAGCAAATGGGTGGTGATGATGACTTGGCCGTTTTCCGAGCGCACGGCGATGTTGCAGGGCATGTGGGCGACGGCGGCGGGGGAGATTTCCAGCATCTGCCGGGCCATCGTCAGGTTGCAGAATTGCAGGGTGTCGTAGTCGGGGAAGGGGATGTTGTCGCGCTGGCGGATCACGCTGCCGATGTGGTTGTGGCCGGTGATGCGGAAATTGTGTTCGGTGATCGCCAGTTCCAACTCCGCCAGCACGTCGTCGTAGGGTTTGCTGGTTTTTGCTTCGTACCAAGCCGCCGCCGGTTTGGCTTGTTGTCCGGCGCAGGCCGGCAATAGGGCCAACAGGCAGGCAAATAGCAGATGGCGGAAGGCGGGCATGGGTGTCAGGCGGGACGGGCAGCGCGGGCGAATTCTGCTATGGCTTGGTCGGACAGCGGGTGGTTGCCCATTTCCAGCAGCAAGGGCAGCGGGATTGTGACATGGTGCGCCCCGGCGGCGACGGCTTGCACCACTTCGCCGGGCGATTTCAGGCTGGCGACCATGATCGTCGTCTCCGTGTCGCAGGCATCCACCACAGCGCGCATCTGCGCCACCAAGGCCAGGCCGTCGCCTTGCAGGCGTGTGCTGCGGTTGACGTAGGCGATGGAATAGGCCACGCCGGCCTCGCAGGTGAGGTAGGTTTGCGCGGCGCTGTAGCTGGCGGTCATGCCGACTTCGACGCCTTCTTGGGTGAATCTTGCCGCCAGCGCCAGATTCTCGGTGGTCATCGCAATTTTCAGCGCGATGTTGGGGCGCAGGCCCAATATGCGCCGGGCCTCCGCCTCGCGCTGCTCCAACGTGGGCGCGTTCAGTTGGTAAAATATCGGGCCGGGGCAGATGTCGGCCAGTTCCGCAATCACGTCCGCAGGTTCGCGGCCAGTTTTCGCCAGCAGCGCCGGGTTGGTGGTGATGCCGGAGACAAAACCCAAGGCCATCGCTTGCCGCGCATCGGCGGCTACGGCTGAATCCAGAAACAGGGACATGGTTTTCTCCTCGGTTGATTGGTGGCTGATGTTACGCGGCACCCGTCGCGGGTTGCTGTAGGGTGGCCTTCAGGCCACCAAACCCGCAGCGGCGCAAAGTGTCCAGTCCGCACCGAAGCGGCCTAAAGGCCGCCCTACATGTGCGCTGCGTAACATCAGTGAGTGATTGCCCTCTCCCTAACCCTTGCCTCGCAGGGGGCTTTTGCCCCTCTCTCCACTGTTGGGGGAGATAAGGGGTATAGATGTTCAATTTGGCGGTTTTGAGCATGAAAGCCCATGGCGCGATTGCCCTGCGGTTCCACGCAGGCGACCGCCTTGGTTTGAATTTTTGATATGCTCTGGCTTCGCGCCGGTTTTGCCGGCTCTCCTTCCAACCTCCAAATACAGGAGTATCCCTATGTCCAAACAACGTCTTGCCATCGTCTTGCTCGCGCTTGCCTGCCTGTTGCCGACCGCCTTCGCCGGGCCGTACAGCGGGGTGGTGGTGTATGGCGATAGCCTTTCCGACAATGGCAACCTGTTTGCCGCCGCCGGCCAGCCTGGGGTGCCTTATTACAATGGCCGCCGCTCGAACGGCCCGGTCGCGGTGGAATACCTGGCCAATTCGCTGGGCGCGCCGCTGGTGGATTTTGCCTGGATCGGCGCGACGACGGGCGTTGGCAACTATGCCGACGGCGGCAGCGTGACCTCGTTCGGCGGCTTCAACCTGCCCGGCATGACGACGACCTATGCCGCCACGAAAAACGCAAACCTGTTCGCCCCTTACCTGGCTGACGGGCTGTTCGTCGTCTGGGGCGGGCCAAACGACTTGCTGGCCCCTTCCGCGTTGGACGGCGGCGACCCAGCGCTGATTATAGCAAGGGCGGTGGCGAACGAATTGGCCATCATCACCGACCTCAAAAACCTGGGCGCGAAAAAGATTTTGGCGCCGGGCATGTTGGATCTTGGCCTGACGCCGGACTTCGCCGCGCAGGGTCCGGTCGCCGTCGCGCAAGCCACCGCTTTCACCGACGCCTTCAATGCGGCCTTGGTGTCGCTCTTGCCGTCCGACGTGTTGTACTTCGACAGCGCCGCGCTGATACGCGCGGTGGTGGCCAACCCGGCCGCCTATGGCTTTACCAATGCCACAACCCCCTGTTTCGACGGTTTGACGGTTTGCGCCAACCCGAGCCAATACGTTTTCTTCGACAAATTCCACCCGACGACGGCGGCCCACGCTCTGCTGGCCCAGAATTTTCTAAGCACGGTTCCCGAGCCTGCGACTTGGCTG
>CAZOTR010000017.1:2575-3897 GCA_964582755.1 uncultured Methylococcaceae bacterium
TTGCTCAGTGCCATGGAGGCGGCGCGAACCGAGTATGTGCTGACGGTTCCTTGCGACTGCCCGCTGATCGACGGGGCATTGTTGGGGCGTTTGTACGCCCAGTTGGCGGAGGAGGGGGCCGAGGTCTGCGCGGCCCATGACGGCGAGCGGATGCATCCGGTGTTTCTGATTGCGCAACGTCGGCTGGCCGGCGATCTGGCGGATTATCTGGCCGGCGGCCAGCGCAAGGTGGAAACTTGGCTCAAGGCCCATAAACTCGCATTGGCCGATTACAGCGACCATCCCGAATTGTTCGCCAATGCCAACACGCCGGAGGAGTTGGCGGCGTTGGAACGCCTAGTTCCGCCGGCCTGACCGCGAACCTCGTAGGAGCGGGCCATGCCCGCGAAGCCCGCGAACGATCTACGCCAATGCCCATAAGCGTGGAATCGCGGGCATGGCCCGTTCCTACGCCATCATCGTGTCCTGCCGTGCGGGGATGTCAGGCCGCTTGCGCCGACTGCCTCACCCACAGCGCAAACATGCAAATCGCCCAACCTCGGAAGCTGATTTCGACATTCAGGCACAGGGCGAGAAACCAGGATGCGGTGCTGGGCCATTCCACAAAAACCATGATCCCCAACACGACCGACACCAGTCCGCCGAACGCGGTCGATAAGGCGTTGGGCAGGCGCAGCGCGTAAACCAGGACTATGCGCACGATGCCCCGCACGATGAGATAAGCCGCGACCATCAGGCTCAAACGCTGTGGCGGCCCGGAGATGCTGAACAGAATCAAGCCGCCCACCACCGCGTCGAGGACGCCGACTTGCAGGTTTTGCAGGAAGTCGCGCATTTCCTTGGCGAGGAAGGCGTCCAGGCATTCGACGATGCCCAGGGAGAGGATGACCAGGCCGCACATCGGTAGCCAGGAAAATTCCCGCGCATTGAGGATCACGGCGTCGGGGCTGGACACACTAGCCAACCCTAAGATGCCGCCCATGAAGCCGATGACTATCCCTTGCAGCAGCAAAACCTTCCAACTGAGGGCGTAGCGTTCGGACTCGACCAGTTTTTCGAGCAGTTTCATGTTTAGTGTTTTCCCAGGTAGGCTTGCAATGGCGGGGGCAGGTTGCGGCGCACGAGGCGGTTTTTGATGTCCCATGCGTCCTCTTCGCCGGCCTTGCCCAGCCAGCGCATGTCCTTGCCCGACCACACCGCCAACGGCACGCCGGCTTTGTATAACACGCGGTTGCCGGGCAGGGCGGGGAGCTTGGGGCCGGGGGTGATGATGCCCACGAGGTTGAGCGGGTCGGTGGCGCTGAGGGCGCAGATTTCCTCAG
>CAZOTR010000017.1:3997-18975 GCA_964582755.1 uncultured Methylococcaceae bacterium
ATGATGCCCACGAGGTTGAGCGGGTCGGTGGCGCTGAGGGCGCAGATTTCCTCAGAATCGGGCCGTTTGCGGATGGCCCGCAAGCCTTCCACCGCTTCCGGCAGGGCAAATTGCTCGCCGTACTGGCCGGCCACGAAGCGCCCGCCGCGTATTTCCCCCCGCGTCTCCAATTTATGATAAACCTTGAGCAAATCCTGCCAGGGCGGGGCGGTGGTTTCCCGTGCCAGCAGGGCGCGGAAGACGACGCCGTAGCGGCGCAGCAGGACGCCGGCGATGTGTTCGACGGCACTGCCATCACTCCCGCCGCTGTAGACCGACGCGGTCTTCAAGACCGCGTCGGTCTTGGCCGTCAACGACCATCTTCCGGCGTCTTCGATGCCAAAAGGATTGATGCCCCGGTAGCGGCGCTTCTTGTCTTCCGGCACCAGCAGCGCCCGCAGCCCTTTGAAGCTGTCGGAGTTCGCCCGGCCTTTGGCGACCAGTTCGGCCAGCGCGGCCTCCACCTGCGTGTTGAGCATCCCGCAGCCTTCCGCCAATTCCTCGAAGAAAGAAGCGCCTTGGGCTTGCAACACGTCCAAGACCCGCCTCGCGCTGCCGCTGATTTCCACTTCGCCGCCCTCCTGGCGCAAGCTGCGCCAAGCGGCGGCGCGGCGGCGTTGCAGCAGGGCGATGGGGGAGGTTTTCACCGGCGTCAGCGCGGATTGCGCCGGGGTCAGCCTGGCCCAGACGTAGCGCCCGGACAGGCACAAGGCGTCGAGCCAAGCCGGGTCGTAGCCGTTAAGGCGGGCGGGCAGGATGTCGCTTTCCCAGGCAACGGCGGCGGTTTCAAAGCCTTCCAGTTGTTCCAGCACGGCGGCGAGGGCGTCCGGGCCTTCGCCGCGAGTGTCCGGCAGCACCCGTTGCCAGCGGAACAGGAAGCGCAGGAAGTCGGCGGTGGGAACCGGCTCGATTTCCTGGCGCAGGCGATTGAGGGTGTAATGGTGGATGCGGGCCAGCAGGCGGCGTTCGCACCATTCCACCCTCTCCCCCGGCCCCTCTCCCAGAGCGAAAGGGGAGAAATTACCGCGCAGGATCAAGCCTTCGGTTTCCAGTTTCAACAAAGCCAATTCAATTTGCGTTGTCGATAGGTTCATTTGGGTGGCGATTTGCCCCGCCGTCACCGGCCCCAACGCGCCCAGCCGAGCGCGGAGGATTTCCGCCAGTGCGGTTTCCGGCTCCCAGGTTTGTTGCTCCAATTCCGTTGGCAATCGCAGTGCAGGCTGCGGGACCAAGCCAGGATAGAGGGCGCGGAATTGCGGCCAGCGTTCGGCGGCGATCCACAATTCGCCTTGTGGCAGTTTTAACGCGGCGGCGCGGCCTAGGGCTTGCAGTTGGGCGAACCACGTTTGCCAGGGGCTGTCGCTTTCGCCGGGATGCTGGACATAGCCCGTCATGTTCAAGGCATCGTGCAATTCTTCCCTATCCGTCGCCTGCGGCCAGGCTTCCTCGCGGACGCGGGCAATCGCGGCCGCGTCCAGCCGCCCCAAGTCGGAGGCGGTGGCGGGGTCTAGGAAGCGGCGGCTGGCGACGGCGCGGGTGCGGCGTTCTTCCAAGGGCGCGCCGTCGAGGAAGGTGTAGGCGCGGCTGTTGACGATCTCCGCCGCCAAGGGCGAAGGTGCCACCAAATCACAGGCGACGACTTTGATCCGCCCGCTCTCGATGCCTTCAATAGTCTCGACGAGCCGGGCTATGTCCATGGCTTCGGTCAGGCAGTCTTCGATGGTCTGGAACACCAAAGGATGGTCGGGAATCTGCCGGTCGCCGACGATGTTTTCCAAACAGGCGATTTGGTCGGGGAACAGGCAGGCGACCAAATCCTCCGCCTGCATCCGCAACAAATGCGGCGGCGTCTTCTTGCCGCCTTGGAAGCGCCGCAGCGCCAAGGCGCAGACCGCGTTCCAGCGCCAGCGCACGTTGAACATCGGCGCGGCCAGCAGGGCTTGGATGAGCAAGTCGCGGACGGTCTTGGAATTCAAAAACTTTGCCACGTCTTCCAGCGGGAAGCTGTGCGAGCCGCTCAAGGACAGGATCACCGCGTTTTCCGTCGCCGCCGCCTGCAACTCAAAATTAAAGCCCCGGCAAAAGCGCTTGCGCAGCGCCAAGCCCCAGGCGCGGTTTAGCCGGCTGCCGAACGGCGCGTGGATGATGAACTGCATCCCGCCGGACTCGTCGAAGAAACGCTCAAAAACCACGGTGTCGAAGCTGGGCATCACCCCCAATGCGGCATGGGCGGCGGCGAGGTAGTTGACGGCTTGCTCGGCGGCTGCATGGGATACGTTGAGGGTATTTTGAAGCCAGCGGTTGGTCGATTCGATATTGGTTGTAGGGCTGCCTTCAGGCCGCCAACCAAGCGGATCGCCCGTGGATGGGTGGCCTAAAGGCCACCCTACAAGCCGTTCGGCAATCTCCACCCGCAACCGGGACACCGCCAGCGACAATTCATGCGTCCGCCCCGGCGCTTCGCCAAACCAAAACGGGATGCTCGGCGGCTGGCCCTTGGCGTCTTCCACGCGCAAAGTCCCGGCTTCCAGCTTCAACACCTTCCAACTGGTGTTGCCGAGTTGGAAGATGTCGCCGGCCATGGACTCGATGGCGAAATCCTCGTCCACCGTGCCGATGAATTCGCCGGCAGGCTCCAGGATTACCCGGTAATCGGCGTTGTCGGGAATCGCCCCGCCGCAGGTGATGGCGGTCAGCCGCGCCCCTTTCCGCGCCATCAGCTTTTTGTTGATGCCGTCGCGGTGCAGGTACGCCGCCCGCTGGCCGCGCCGGGTGTGGTAGCCCTCGGCCAGCATCTTCACCACTTCGTCAAATTCGCGGCGTTCCAGCTCCCGGTAAGGCCAGGCCCGGCGCACGGTGTCGAATAATTCGTCCTCGTCCCAATCCTCGCAAGCGACCATGGCGACGATTTGCTGGGCCAGCACGTCCAAGGGCTGATGCGGAATGCGCAGCGCGTCCAGTTCTTCGCGGCGGATGGCGTCTAGCAAGGCGAGACATTCGACCAGCTCGTCGCGGCTGGTCGGGAAAATGCGGCCTTTCGGCGTGCCGCCGGCGAAGTGGCCGGAGCGCCCCACCCGTTGCAAAAACGTGGCGATGGAACCGGTGCTGCCGAGCTGGCAGACCAGCCCCACCTCGCCCACGTCGATGCCCAATTCCAAAGAAGCCGTGGCCACCAAGGCTTTCAACTTGCCTTCCTTCAAGCGGCCTTCAGCGGACAGCCGCTGCTCGCGGGCCAGGCTGCCGTGGTGGGAGGTGACATTGTCTTCGCCGACGCGCTCGCTCAAGGTCCGCGCCAGCCGCTCGGCCATGCGGCGGGTGTTGACGAAGACTAGCGTGGTGCGGTGTTCCTCAATCAACGCCGCCAGACGGTCGTAAATGGATTTCGCCTGCTCGTTGGACAACACCGCCTCCAGCGGCGTGTCGGGCAGTTCGATGGCGAGGTCTAGCTTGCGCAAATGGCCGGTGTCGATGATGTGGCAATGGAGCGCCGGCGTCTCGCCAGCACCGAAAGGCCGGCGAGACGCTGGCGCTCCGACCAGAAATCTCGACACCTCCTCGATAGGCTTCTGCGTCGCGGACAGGCCGATGCGCTTAAGCCCGCCGCCCGTCAGCCGCTCCAGGCGCTCCAAGGACAAGGCCAGATGCGAACCGCGCTTGCTGCCCAAAATCGCATGGATTTCGTCCACGATCACCGTCTTGACCGATTGCAACAGCTTGCGGCCCCCGACGCTGGTGAGCAGCAGATACGCCGACTCCGGTGTGGTCACCAGGATGTGCGGCGGCTGCCTCAACATCGCGGCGCGGGCCGGGGCCGGCGTGTCGCCGCTGCGCACCAAGCAGCGGATTGCCACATCGGTATGGCCCGATTCAAACAGCTTGCGGCCTATGCCTTCCAGCGGCTGGCGCAGGTTTTTCTCAATATCGTTGCCCAGCGCCTTCAAGGGCGAGATGTACAGCACCTGGGTTTGGTCCGCCAAGCGCCGTTCCGCGCCGAGTAGCACCAGGTCGTCGATGGCGGAGAGGAAGGCGGCGAGGGTCTTGCCCGAGCCGGTCGGCGCGGCGATGAGTGTGTGCCTGCCGTCCGTGATCGCCTCCCAGGCCAGGGCTTGGCATTCGGTGGGACCGGGGAAAGTCTCTTGGAACCAAGCCGCGACGGCGGGATGGAAGCGGTTTAGGATCATGCTTTTGTCTCTGGGTTTGGCTTCACGTTATGCGGCTTGACCGGACGCCACTCTCGGTGTTTAAGGTGAAAAGGCTCCCGCCAAGCTGGATGCCACCGGGGCGCGGCCATCTATCAATCATCGACAAGCCTTAGTAGGCATCATGGCAGATAATTGGGCGGAACTGAATGCCGCGCTGTTTGCCGCCGTCGAGGCGGACGATATTCCCGCGCTGTGCGCGGCCTTGGCGGCGGGTGCCGCTGTGGAGGCGTCGAATGCCGAGGGCTAGACACTGCTGCGCAGGGGCAAGCCGCTGGCGCCGTGCCTTTTCCCGCCCGCGACCTGCCCATCGGCGGGTTTTTCGTCCTGGAACCGCTGGGCCAACCGCTTTCCCTGCGCTGGGTGGGGATGGCGGCAAGCAGCGAAGCCGCCTTGGGTCTGGTGGAACAGCGTTTTGCGGATTGGGATGCGGATCAAGCCGTGGCTTTCCAGTATTGGAAAACTTGTCTGCAAATCTTGTCGGGCTTGGTGTTTGCCATCGGCAGTATTCTGGTGGCCGCCACCGTGGCTTTCCTGTACGGTGTTTCCACCGCGCCGCGTGGGGCTTATCAGGATGCTTTCATCGTGTCCATCATCGCCGGCTTCCTGTATTTTCTGGTGCTGAAAATCTCCCGCTGCCGCCATGTTGCCGTGGCCGTCGCCCCGTTGATAATGGCCTCGCTAGCCTTTATCGCCGGCCATTATGTGGCTTATTATGATGCCCATGATTTCGCTTGGAATTATGGGCATGACATCGCCCCGGAAAAATTCAGCGGGCCGGAATGGCAGGATTTGGACCGGGACGCGAATTTCCGGCGTTTTGTCGGCTATGTCACGGACACGCCGGGGGATGGCGTGTGGGCTTATTTGATGCTTGCCGCTGGATTCATGGCGGCGGCGGGGGCAGGGAAAGCTGGGCAATACATGGCGGGTTGTGGGGTTGCGTGGGCAAACGATGGGGCCATTTGCCCGCCCGGCTACGAGACTAACGAGGCTTGATGCGTGTGGACATGCCGCAACCACACGATTTTGCTGTGCGGCGTAACAACCTTCCAATGAGGGATATATGAGCACAAGTCGTTACCAAGACATCAACCAGCAAGCCGATTGTCCAGACACCCCGCTCGGGGCGCCTGCCGTGTTGACGCATCCCACAGAAGGGAGCGCGGCGATTTTTTTTCGCACTCCGGAGAAGCATGTCCTCCAACTCTATCAAGAACGAGGTGCCTGGAAATACGCTGACCTCACAGTGGCCACCCATGCGCAGGCGGCGGATTTCGACCCTGCCGTCATCCTCTACAGGGGATACCCACAGGTTTTCTACTGTGGCGGTCGCATGGTCCACCAACTTTGGTGGGATGGGAAGATATGGCATTACAACAATCTTAGCGCACTCTGCCAGGCGCCACATGGCCCCGTGGTGGCGGTAGGAACTCCCTCCGTGACCACCGACGGGGATGGAGTCCAGGTCTATGTCGAAGTCTCGCTACGCAAAAGCGAGGTGGAAGGGGCGCCTGCTTATGATCGGCATATATATCAATTCTGGTGGGACGCGAATCGGTGGCACTGTGGCGACATCTCTGCCAGTGCCCATGCGACTTCCCAGGCCAGCGGTAGCCCGTTTGCGTCGGGAGGTGGACATGTATTCTATGTGAGTACCGCGCCATCTGGCACCAAGGGTGCTGTGAACGAGTTGTGGTTCGATAAGCAAGGATGGCACCACGCCAATCTCAGCGACTTGGCGCAGGCTCCGCTCAATGCCGTCGGCCGCCCTTCGGGCTATTACAATGCCACAGGTGGATTCGTCTACTACCGAGGCACAGACCGGGGTATGCATCAGTTATGGTGGGATGGGCATACATGGATCCACATTGACATTAGCGCCTCGGCGCTTGCCCCCAAGGATGTGGCCGGTGACCCCTGCGCATACCTGGCGGGCGAGAACGCCGGCGTCGCCTACATTGGCTACGACAACAAACTTCATCTTCTGTGGTACGACGGGTGGTGGCAGCACGCTAACTTGTCACAGGAGGCCGGGGGGCCTGACAATGTCGGAGATGGGCCTGCCGTCTATTTGACCCCGGCAGGCGAACAACATACCGTCTACCGAGGGGCTGTTCCACAGCATATCCTCGCTCTAGTAACGCCGACCCCGCAGCCAGAGAGGGATTGGAGCATTCGGATGCTGGATGTCAAGCACGCCTTTCTCGCCGTCCCCGACCGCGGCCAGATCGATGAATATACGGCTGGCATCAATATCGGCAAGGCTCATATCCAAGGCATGTCTAGTTACCGCGACTACTACTTGCTGCCCAAAAATGAAACCGACAGTGACCGTGGCTCCATATTGGTGCTCAATACCCGTTCACACAAGCTGGTACAGAAGTTTGACACTCCAGAGGCAGGCTACCCACATCCAGACGGTGGCCAGGTGATTGGCGAGTATCTGGCGCAGGCCGTGGAGAATGATAGCCAAGGTTTTGTATGCTTTTATTTTCTCGGCAACCTGTCGGACGACAGACAGCCTACGCTTATGCCGTGCCGGATCAATCGCACCCAAGGCGCGGGCGCGGTGGGTATCACAGACATCGGAACTGGTGACCAGCGCCGCTACCTCGTGGCTGTCTACGATGACGGCGGCGTTACCTTTTACCTATCTAACTTCCGGTTGCTCGACGATCCAGCATGTGCGTTTTCACCGGTGTTTACCAGCAAACTCCCCGCTTTCAATTCGGGAGAGAAGAGCAAGGGTGCCGACAACATCTGCCTGGTGACAGACATAAAAGGCCAAGCCTATCTGATCGGCTTCACGGCGACCGCTGGCGTGCTGGACAGGCCAGACCAGGATTGGGTGGGACTCTACAAGGTGCATCTCGATCAGCCCAGGCTAGAACCTTGCGTCGAACGGCATATGTACACCACTTCAGGTATTCATGTTCCGATCTTAGAAGGGGTGTCTTTCCGCTATGGGGCGGGATTGCGCATACTGTCGCCCACGCAGATGGCGTTCTTCTGCAGCGCCAGGAATTTCATCGGGGACTTGAAGATCAACACATTTCGAAGTGCGGCGGGGTAAGCGCGACGTGAAGCCAGGTAGATAAACGCTTCTTCCGAAGCGCGGCAGGATATGCCGGCACATCAGGGACGGGGCATTTGCGCCCCGTTCCTGATATTTCGCGCGCGACCCGGCCTTGCGCTCGCGTCCAAGCGTTTATGGATAGGAAAGTTCAGTGTCCCGTCCGGCTATGATCCGACTTTTCAATATCCGGCCTTCGTTAAGGTATGCGATGCCCACTTTCCCCCGTGTATTTCGCCGGACCCAGAACGCAACCGGTTGTAAGCTGGCCAGCCTCCATTTCTCAACTTCCAGCCCCGCCGCACCGCCTTGGAGCAAACCTTCCAAGCAAGCGAAACAGTCCTTTCGCAATGAAAGCGCTTGAGGCGAAGTTGGATGTCGCGGTATAAGCATTGGAATTTTTCACCCCAACGCCATGGCCTTTCGATGAACGAGCGTCCGCTTTCTCCGCATTTGCAGGTGTACCGCCTGCCTTTGACTGCCTTGCTGTCGATCACCCATCGGGCAACCGGGGTGTTTCTGAGTTTCGGCTTGGTCTTGATGGTGGTGTTCTTGATGGCTGTGGCGCAGGGGCCGGAGTCTTTCGAGACGGCGCAGGGCTGGCTGCGCTCGTTTTTGGGCAAGTTGTTCCTGTGGGGCTGGATTTACGCTTTGCTGTTCCATCTGGTCCACGGGCTTAGGCATTTGATCTGGGACACCGGCCACGGCTTCGAGCGCGACAGCTTGGACCGTCTGGCCCGTTATGAACTTGTGGCGTCGCTGCTGCTGTTGGCGGCGGTGTTTTTCTTAGGGCTAGTTCTTTGAAGGCGGTGGGCATGAACTATCAAACTCCCCTGGCGCGGGCGCGCGGCCTGGGTTCGGCGCGGGAAGGCTCGCACCATTGGTGGCGGCAGCGGGTCACCGCCGTGGCGCTGTTTCCTTTGACCTTGTGGTTCGCGGTGGCCGTCAGCCAGTTGCCGTCGGCGGACCATGCGGCGGTGGTGCGCTGGGTGGCCTCGCCGTGGAACAGCCTATTGCTGCTTTCCTTCATTCTTCTTTCCCTTTACCACGCCATGCTCGGCCTGCAAACCGTCATGGAGGATTATGTCCACCATGACGGCTTGAAAATTGTCGGCATGTTGGGCGTCCGGCTGGTGTCGGCCTTTTTGGCGCTGGCTTCCGTGTTCGCGGTCTTGCGCATTGTCTTCGTGCTTGGGCACACACATGGCTAAATCTTACGAAATCATCAAGCATTCTTACGACGCGCTGGTCGTCGGGGCCGGCGGGGCGGGCCTTAGGGCCACTTTGGGTCTGGCCGAGCGCGGCCTGAAAACCGCCTGCCTGACCAAGGTCTTCCCGACCCGCAGCCACACCGTGGCGGCGCAGGGCGGCATCAGCGCGGCCTTGGCGAACATGGGCGAGGACGATTGGCGCTGGCATATGTACGACACCGTGAAAGGTTCGGACTGGCTGGGCGACCAGGACGCGATTGAATACATGTGCCGCGAGGCGATTCCCGCCGTCATCGAGTTGGAGCATTACGGCGTGCCGTTTTCGCGCACCAGTGACGGCAAGATCTACCAGCGCCCCTTCGGCGGCATGACCACGCATTTCGGCGAGGGCACGGCGCAACGCACTTGCGCGGCGGCGGACCAGACCGGCCATGCCATCTTGCACACCCTTTACCAGCAGTCGCTCAAGCACCGCGCTGAGTTTTTCATCGAGTACATCGCGCTGGATCTCATCATGGAAGAGGGCGAGTGCAAGGGCGTGTTGGCGTGGCGGCTGGAAGACGGCAGCTTGCACCTGTTCCGTTCGCACACGACTTTGCTGGCGACCGGCGGCTACGGGCGGGCGTATTTTTCCTGCACCTCGGCGCACACATGCACCGGCGACGGCGGCGGCATGGTGCTGCGGGCCGGCCTGCCGTTGCAGGACATGGAGTTCGTGCAGTTCCATCCCACCGGCATTTACGGCGCGGGCTGTTTGATTACCGAAGGGGTGCGCGGGGAGGGCGGTTATTTGACCAATTCCGAGGGCGAACGCTTCATGGAGCGTTACGCGCCCCATGCCAAGGACTTGGCGTCCCGCGACGTGGTGAGCCGGGCGATCACCATGGAAATCCGCGCAGGCCGCGGCGTAGGGCCGAACAAGGACCAGGCTTATTTGCACATGGAGCATCTGGCACCGGGGGTTGTCGAGGAGCGGTTGCCGGGCATCGCCGAACTGGCCCGCGTGTTTGCCGGGGTGGATGTGACGAAAGATCCGCTGCCGATCTTGCCCACGGTGCATTACAACATGGGCGGCATCCCGACCAATTACAAGGCCGAAGTGGTCACGCTGAAAGACGGCAATCCCGAAACCGTCGTCCCAGGGTTGATGGCCATCGGCGAGGCGGCTTGCGTGTCGGTGCATGGGGCGAACCGCTTAGGCTCGAATTCGCTGCTGGATCTGGTGGTGTTTGGCCGCGCCGCCGCGATCCGCGCCGCCGAACTCATCAAGCCGGGGCAGGCGCACAAGCCTTTGGCCGAGGGGGCTTGCGACGAGGCTTTGGCCCGTTTCGACAAGCTGCGCCATGCCAATGGCTCGTTGAAAACCTCCGACATCCGCCTGAACATGCAGAAGACGATGCAAAACCATGCCAGCGTGTTCCGCACCGGCGAGGTGTTGCAAGAAGGCGTGGAGCAATTGCGCGAGGTGATGGCGTCTTTCGCCGAAGTGAAGGTGGCCGACCGTTCCTTGGTCTGGAACACTGATTTGGTCGAAACCCTCGAATTGCAAAACCTGCTGGGGCAGGCGATGGTGACTATCTCGGGCGCGTTGAACCGCGAAGAAAGCCGGGGCGGCCATGCCCGCGAGGATTTCCCGAACCGCGACGACGAGAACTGGCTGAAGCACAGCTTGTTGTGGCTGGATCAAAACCATCAAGTCTCCATCGGCTACCGGCCTGTGCATTTGCACACCTTGACCGATGAAGTCCAACCCATCCCCCCGAAACCCAGGGTTTATTGAGGCGAGCGGAAACTATCATGGGCCTATTCAATCTTCCCAAAAACTCCACTATCCAGCCCGGCAAAACGTGGCCCGCCCCCGAAGGCGCCAAAAAGATCCGGCGCATCGAAATCTACCGCTACGACCCGGAGGGCGGCGAAAACCCCCGCGTGGACGTGTTCGAGATCGACCAGGCGGACTGCGCGCCGATGGTGTTGGATGCCTTGCTCAAGATCAAGAACGAGGTGGACAGCACCCTGGCGTTCCGCCGTTCCTGCCGCGAAGGCGTGTGTGGCTCCTGCTCGATGAACATCGACGGCCACAACACCCTGGCCTGCACCAAGGCGATGGACGATTGCGCCGAGGTCATCCGTGTTTATCCGTTGCCGCATCTGCCGGTGGTCAAGGATCTGGTGCCGGACATGACGCATTTTTACGCGCAACATGCGTCGGTGAAGCCGTGGATCGTCACCCAGACGCCGCCGCCCGCCGACAAGGAGCGCCTGCAAAGCAAGGAGGAGCGGGCGAAGCTGGACGGCTTGGTGGAGTGCATCCTCTGCGCCTGCTGCTCGACCTCTTGCCCGAGCTATTGGTGGAACGGCGACCGTTACCTGGGGCCGGCGACGCTGTTGCAGGCTTACCGCTGGATCGCCGACAGCCGCGACGAAACCACGGGCGAACGGCTGGACGAGTTGGAAGACCCGTTCAAGCTGTACCGCTGCCACACCATCATGAATTGCACGGACACCTGCCCGAAGGGGCTCAACCCGGCGAAATCCATCGCGGAAATCAAGAAGCTGCTGATCGAGCGGCAGAAGTGACGGATAACCGCGCCCGCCTGGAATGGCGTTGCCGGCGCGGCACCAAAGAACTGGATCTGCTGATGCAGGCCTGGCTGCGCCAGGAGTTTGACCGCTCCGGCGCGGCTGAACAGCGGGCCTTCCTGGGACTGCTAGATTGGCCGGACGACGCGCTGATCCGGCTGTTGTTGGGGCAGGACCGCGCCGACGACGCGGAGGTGGATGCCCTTGCCCGCAAAATCCGCGCTCTGCCCCTACCTCGCCCCTAAGCCTTCCCGTGCGCTGGCGGTTTTTCTGTGGGCCGCCCATGCCCTGTCTTTGCTTGCCGCCTGGCTCAACCCGCTGCCGGTTGGGTTGCGCCTGATCCTTTCCGTGTGCGTTTTGTTTAGCCTGTGGGCGGCGTTGCGGCGCAGCCGGGGCGGAATCACCGGGCTACGGCTCCAGCCTGACGGAAGCTGGATTTTGCATGAGGGCGATGCCGAGGTGGAGGCGTCCTTGCTGGGCCGTTCGCTGTCCACCCCTTGGTTCGTCCTGCTGCATTTCCGCACAGAAACCCGGCGGCCGGCGTTGTTGGTCTGCCGTGACAGCCTGGACCCGGACGCCTTCCGCCGCTTGCGGGTGGTGTTGCAAGTCGTTGGCGGGGCGGCCGGCAAAGAACCTGTCAACCCCTGACGTTCCGGCACGGCGGCATGTCGTTCAAGTCTAACAGGCTATGGATGCTACCCAAGCTAGGATCGCTTTTTTTATGCCGGTCAATCAAAACCGCCGGCATGCCATAATGCAAGCCTCCCATCACGTCAGATTCCCAGGTGTCGCCGACCATGAGCACCCGCATGGGCAGGACTTTCAAGCGCTTGCACAATACGGCGAAGATCTCCCGGTCGGGTTTCGCCGCCGTCACCTCGAAAGACCAGACGAACTCGTCGATATACGGCCCCAGCAGGCGTTTGATGGGGTCCGCGTAGGGCTTGGCCAGATTGGAGACCACCGCCAGCGGATAGCCTTTTTTCCGCAGGCCTTTCAGCACTTCGAGGGTTTCGGGATAAAGCTCGATGGAGTCCAGTTCTTCCCGCAAGAGTTTTTGCAGGTCGTCTAGCGGGACCCGCTTGGTCTTGTCCTGGGCGAACAGGCGCGCCAGGCTCTGGAAGTCGAGGTTTACGGTCATCGCCGCATGTCCCAGCTCCCGGCTGGACAGGCCCAGCCTTTCAAATAGCAGCGCGAAGGGGTTGCGGGGCAGCGTGACCCTGCACAAGGTGCCGAAGGCGTCGAAAGCAATGGCGTCTATGTCGTCTTTGTAGTTCATCTTGCCGAAGAGCCGAGTTTACGAAAATGCTACAGTATACGTTTGGATTGGGCTGCTGTTGATGCTTTGCCGCAAGAAATCTTTTGACCTCTGGATTTGGATGATGACTTCCCTGCAATCCGCTGAAGCGGAAAGGCTTTTTTCCGGGCAAACCGGCGCGGCGGCGGCGCGTCCGGGGCGGGCCTGAACCGGTGGCCGCTGCAAAAGACAAGAAAACCCTCTACCGCTGCGCCGAATGTGGCCATGCCCAGAGCAAATGGGCGGGCCAGTGCGGCGGTTGCGGCTTGTGGAACACCTTGGTGGAAAGCGTGGAGGAGTCCAAGCCCCAGACACCGCGTTTTGCCGGCTATGCCGGCGGCGTGGCGGGGCCGGCCAAGCCCGTCGACATTGCCTCGGTGGAGGCGGAGGAAATCCAGCGTTCCGGCAGCGGGTTGGAGGAGTTGGACCGGGTGCTGGGCGGCGGGTTGGTGCCCGGCTCGGCGATTTTGATCGGCGGCGACCCCGGCATCGGCAAATCGACCCTATTGCTGCAAACCTTGGCGGCCTTGGCCGGCAGCGTCGAGAGCTTGTACGTCACCGGCGAGGAGTCGATCCAGCAGGTCAGCCTGCGGGCCAAACGCCTGCATCTGCGTTGCGCAGGCGTGAAGATTCTGGCGGAAACTTCGCTGGAGCGCATCTTGGGCGTGGTCCAGGAATTGCGCCCGGCCTTGCTGGTGGTCGATTCGATCCAGACGGCTTACACCGAGTTGTTGCAGTCCGCGCCGGGCTCGGTGGCGCAGGTGCGCGAGTGCGCGGCGCAATTGGTGCGCTTTGCCAAGCAGAGCGGGACGACGGTGTTCTTGGTCGGCCATGTCACCAAGGAGGGCGCCTTGGCCGGGCCGCGTGTGTTGGAGCATATGGTGGACACGGTGCTGTATTTTGAAGGCGACCCTGGCAACCGTTTCCGCGTGATCCGCGCCTTCAAGAATCGGTTTGGCGCGGTCAACGAGCTAGGCGTGTTTGCGATGACGGAAACCGGGCTGAAGGAGGTGAAGAATCCGTCGGCGATTTTCCTGTCGCGCTACGAGGAGGACATGCCCGGCACCGTGGTGATGGTGATGCGCGAGGGCAGCCGGCCCTTGCTGGTGGAGGTGCAGGCGCTGGTGGACGAGTCGCACCTGGCCGCGCCGCGCCGCGTGGCGGTGGGCATGGAGGGCAACCGCCTGGCCATGTTGTTGGCGGTGCTGCATCGCCACGGCGGCGTGGCGGTGCAGGGCCAGGACGTGTTCGTCAACATGGTGGGCGGCTTGCGCCTGACGGAGACTGCCGGCGACTTGGCGGTGGCGATGGCGGTGGCTTCCAGCTACCGCGACCGGCCCATCCCCAGGGATTGGATCGCCTTCGGCGAATTGGGGCTGAGCGGCGAAGTGCGGCCGGTGCAAAACGGCGAGGAACGCCTGCGCGAAGCCGCCAAGCATGGCTTCAAACATGCCGTCGTGCCGGGCAAGAACGCGCCCAAGGGCGGCGTCGAAGGGCTGGAAATCATCCCGGTGAAAACCCTGCGCGAGGCCTTGTCCTCGCTTTAGTCGGCTTCTTCCGTATTGCGGCAGAAAAATTGCAAGGTGTTGCCGCCGACCTTCAAAATGTCGCCGTGGTTGAGTTGGACGCTTTCCTCCTGGATGTCGATGCCATTGACCTTGACATTGTTGACGGCGACCAAGGCGGACAGGAAGTAACCTTCTTTACGGTGGGCGATCACCGCCGAGCCCGAGCTTTCCGTACCCAGCCGGGTCATCGCCCGGCGCAAGGGTATCACCACGCCGATGTTCTTTCCCCGCAAAACCTGTAGGCTGGCTTCCACGCCGAGAAACCCGTGCTTTGCTGTGGGGCCGGCCTCCTTGGCCTCGGGCTCCTCCCCGTGTCTTAGCGGCATTCCCGCCATGCCGGTCGGGACGGTCGCCTCGCTGTCGGAAAAGAAGATTTGATGCTTGCCCACGCCGATGCGGTCGCCGTGTTGCAGACGGTGTTCGCCGACGGGGTTGCCGTTGATGATCAAGGGATAGCCTGGATCGAGTTGCTTGACCACCTTTTCGACGCCGGCGACGGACACCGACGCATGCCGGGGGGCGACCGCCAGGCTGTCGATTTGCAGGTCGTTCGCAGCGTCCCTGCCGATGGTGAAGGTTCCATCGACAAGGTTCTGGGATTGCAGCATTTTGCCTTTGAATGTGAGTGTGAGTTTGGCCATCGCGTTAACGCCAAGCATTTTTAAATTTAAAGTTAAAGTATATCGAGAAACCGCGCAGGCGCAAATTTGTCGCTGTCGCCAGACGCTGCGGCAGTGGGCTCCGGGGGGGAGGGTGCCCCCTTCGGTTGGGCAGGCACGGGGTTCTAGGGTGCCACGGCCTGCCAGCCTCCCGCCGCAACGGCGGTCGATTTTGGTCCCAGTGTAAACCTAAAGCCGCTTGCAGGCACGGACTAAGCCGGCTAGGGGTGGCTCAGGGCTGACCGACGGCCTTTGGGTCGCAGGAGTCGTTCGCCAACTCGCCGGGAGCATGCGGGTTTGGCCTGCGCACCGGGCGTAGCCAAGCGGCATGCGCTCTGTCCCGCGC
>CAZOTR010000017.1:19075-23232 GCA_964582755.1 uncultured Methylococcaceae bacterium
GCGGGTTTGGCCTGCGCACCGGGCGTAGCCAAGCGGCATGCGCTCTGTCCCGCGCAGGGGGCCGGTTTTTTATGAACATTAAAATCTTAATTGTCAGTTACAATATTCCCCCCTAATACTAGTCCGGCTTCAATTAAGTGCAATCCAGGAGTTATCTAATGAATTACTTGGTCCATGAGCTGATTGTCTCCAGCGCGCTCACCGGTCCGGCTTCGCCCGCCTTGAAGGATGGCGGCGCGGAACTGGACTACCCCGCTCTTGCGGCGGAAGTCGGGCGGGCGGGCGCTGTGTTTTTGGCCCTGGGCTTGCAGCGGTCGGAGCGGGTGGCGGTCTATCTGGAAAAACGCATCGACACGGTGACGGCCTTGTTCGGCGCGGCGGCGGCCGGCGGCGTGTTCGTCCCGGTCAATCCGTTGCTCAAGCCCGAGCAGGTCAGCCACATACTCAACGATTGCAATGTGCGCATCCTGGTGACTTCGCCGGAGCGGCTGGAGGCCTTGCGCCCGGTGCTGGCGCATTGCCGCGACCTGCGGGCGGTGGCGCTGGTCGGCGACAAGCCTTGCGAAGCCATCCCAGGAGTGGAAACCGTGCGCTGGTCGCAACGCGCGGACATGCCGACGCAAGCGCCGCACCGGGTCATCGACACAGACATGGCCGCGATTCTTTACACCTCGGGAAGCACCGGCAGGCCGAAGGGCGTCGTGTTGTCGCACCGCAACTTGGTAGCCGGCGCGTCCAGTGTCGCGCAGTATCTGGAGAACCATGCGGCAGACCGCATTCTCTCTGTGTTGCCTCTGAGCTTCGACTATGGCCTGTCCCAACTCACCACCGCCTTTTTGTCCGGCGGCTGCGCGGTGTTGATGAATTATCTGCTGCCACGCGATGTGATCCGCGCCGTGGAACGCGAGAAGATCACCGGCCTCGCCGCCGTGCCGCCGTTGTGGATTCAACTGGCCCAGCTCGACTGGCCGCAAGGCGTGGACGGGCATCTGCGCTACATCACCAATTCCGGCGGGGCCATGCCCACCGCGACGCTGGCCGCGTTGCGGGCGAAATTGCCGAAAACCCGGCCTTTCCTCATGTACGGGCTGACCGAGGCGTTCCGCTCGACGTTCCTGCCGCCCGAGGAGGTTGACCGTCGGCCCGAATCCATCGGCAAGGCCATTCCCAATGCCGAAATCATGGTGGTGCGCGAAGACGGCAGCCCTTGCGCACCCGGCGAGGAGGGAGAGTTGGTGCATCGCGGGGCGCATGTGGCCATGGGCTATTGGAACGACCCGGAGAAGACGGCGGAGCGTTACAAGCCCGCGCCGGGGCAACTGGCCGGCCTGCCGATCACGGAAATGGCGGTGTGGTCGGGTGACACGGTGCGGATGGACGAGGAGGGCTTTTTGTATTTTGTCGGCCGGCGCGACGAGATGATTAAGACTTCCGGCTACCGGGTCAGCCCCACCGAAGTCGAGGAAGTGGTCTACGCGACGCAGCTTGCCGCCGAAGCAGCCGCCGTCGGCGTGCCGCATCCGGTGCTGGGCCAGGCCGTCGTGGTGGTGACCTATGCCGCGCACCGCGACGAGTCCGCCGACGGGCGCATTGTGGATGCGTGCAAACAACACCTACCGGGCTTCATGGTCCCGAACCGGATCGTCGCCCGCACAGAGCCGCTGCCGCGCAACCCGAATGGCAAGATCGACCGCAAAAAGCTGGCGGGGGAGTTGGCCGATTTGTTCGAGGAGGCCGGGGCATGAAGGTGACCGCCCAGCATCCTTTTGATTTGGCCTTTCCGGTCGAGGGCAACAGCCTGCTCGTCGGCGGCATTGCGCTGGGGCGGCTGGCCGAGCGCGTCGGGCAGACGCCGTTCTATGCCTATGACCGGGCCTTGATCGCCGCCCGCGTCGCGCTGCTGCGGGCGGCGCTGCCTTCGGACATCCATCTGCATTACGCCATCAAAGCCAACCCCATGCCGGCGGTGGTGCAGCATCTGGCCGGTCTGGTCGATGGCTTCGATGTCGCCTCCGGCGGCGAATTGAAGACCGTGCTGGACACCCCGATGCCGCCGGAAAAAATCAGCTTCGCGGGGCCGGGCAAGAGCGAAAAGGAATTGCGCCAGGCGGCGGCGGCGGGGATCGTCGTCAACCTGGAATCCGAGCGGGAAATGGAGGTTTTGGCGAAAGTCGGTGCCGCGCTGGGCCTGCGGCCCAAGGCGGCGGTGCGCGTCAACCCGGATTTCGAGTTGAAAAGCTCCGGCATGAAAATGGGCGGCGGCCCCAAGCAGTTTGGCATCGACGCCGAGCGGGTGCCGGCCGTGTTGGAGCGCATGAAGGCTCTGGATCTGGAGTTTTACGGCTTCCATATTTTCTCCGGCTCGCAGAATCTGCGGGCGGAAGCCATCATGGAGGCGCAGGAAAAGACTTTCGAACTGGCGCGCCGACTCTCGGCAAGCGCGCCGGGGCCGGTGCGCCTGCTGAATCTGGGCGGCGGCTTCGGCATCCCCTATTTTCCGGGCGAGCAGCCTTTGGATCTGGCGCGGGTCGGCGAACATCTGGCCGGCCTGATGCCCGCCGCCCGCGCCGATTTCCCGCAAGCCGAGTTTGTCATCGAGTTGGGCCGCTATTTGGTGGGCGAGGCGGGGATCTATGTCTCCCGCGTCATCGACCGCAAGCTGTCCAGGGGGCAGGTGTTCCTCGTCGTGGACGGCGGGCTGCACCACCATTTGTCCGCCTCGGGCAATTTCGGCCAGGTGATCCGCAAAAATTACCCGGCATTGGTGGGCAACCGCGTCGTGCCGGAAATGGCAGAGACCGCCTCGGTGGTCGGGCCGCTATGCACGCCGCTGGACATTCTGGCGGACAAGATGGAACTCGGCCACGCGCAGGCAGGCGATTTGATCGTGGTGCTGCAATCCGGCGCCTACGGGCTGACCGCCAGCCCCACGGCCTTCCTGGGGCATCCCCAGGCGGTGGAAGTTCTGGTTTGAGTGATTCCCCCTGCGCAAAAGGCTAGGGGGATTTCCTTTGGGCTATAATCGCAGCCCTCCCATCCACTCTTTAAACGCAGAATCGTGGTCACTACCAACACCCCCTCACGCGATGTCTCCACTTTCCAGGGCTTGATCCTGGCGCTCCAGGAATACTGGGCGCGCCAGGGTTGCGTCATCTTGCAACCTTTGGACCTGGAAGTCGGCGCGGGCACCTTCCATCCCGCGACCTTCCTGCGCTCCTTGGGCCCCGAGCCTTGGAATGCGGCCTATGTCCAGCCCTCGCGCCGCCCCACCGACGGGCGCTACGGCGAGAACCCCAACCGCCTGCAACATTACTACCAGTTCCAGGTCATCATGAAGCCCTCGCCGGCGGATTTCCAGGAGCTATACCTGGGTTCGCTGCGCTTCTTGGGCTTCGACCTGCTGGAGCATGACATTCGTTTCGTCGAGGACAACTGGGAATCGCCGACCTTGGGCGCGTGGGGCTTGGGCTGGGAGGTGTGGCTAAACGGCATGGAGGTCACCCAGTTCACCTATTTCCAACAGGTCGGCGGCTTGGACTGCCGCCCGGTCAGCGGCGAGATCACCTATGGCATCGAGCGCCTCGCCATGTATTTGCAGCGCAAGGAATCAGTGTTCGATCTGGTCTGGGCGCAAGGCCCGCAAGGCGCCGTCACCTACGGCGATGTCTACCACCAAAACGAAGTCGAAATGTCCGGCTACAACTTTGAACACGCGCCCACCGAGTTTCTGTTTTCCTGTTTTGACACTTACGAACAAGAGTGCAAGCAATTGATCGCCCAGGACCTGCCTTTGCCTGCCTATGAGCAGGTGCTGAAAGCCTCCCATTCCTTCAACCTGCTCGACGCCCGCCGCGCCATTTCGGTCACCGAGCGGCAGCGTTTCATCCTGCGGGTGCGCGAGCTGGCGAAATCGGTCGCCGAAGCGTATTACGCCCGCCGCGAGAAGCTGGGATTCCCGATGTTGGCGAAGCAGGAGAACGGCAATGTCTGAGACGCTGGATCTGTTGTTTGAACTCGGCACCGAAGAACTGCCGCCGAAATCCCTGCTCACCCTGTCGCGCGCCCTGCAAGCCGGCGTCGAGGCGGGCCTGCGCAAAGCCGGCCTTGGCTATGGCGAGTTTGTCTCCTACGCCACGCCGCGCCGGCTGGCCTTTTTG
>CAZOTR010000017.1:23332-25790 GCA_964582755.1 uncultured Methylococcaceae bacterium
CGGCCGGCGCATTGGGTGCTGCTGCTATTCGGCGACGCGGTCATCGAAACGACGATTCTTGACCTGCCCGCTGGCTGCATCACGCGGGGCCACCGTTTCCACCGCCCGAAGACCCTCACGATAGACAGCCCGGCGGAATATGCCGAAAAGCTGCGCGGCGAAGGCCAAGTCATCGCCAGCTATTCCGAGCGCATGGACACCATCCGCGCCCAGGCCGAGCAAGCCGCCGCCAGCGTGGGCGGCACGGCGCACATCGACGAAGCCTTGCTGGAGGAAATCGCCGCCTTGGTCGAATGGCCGGTGCCGGTGCTGGGCGGCTTCGAGGCGCGGTTCCTGGAACTGCCCGCCGAGGTGTTAATCACCACGATGCAGGAAAACCAGAAATATTTCCCGGTGAAGGACGCGAAAGGCGGTCTGCTGCCCTGGTTCATCACCTTTAGCAACATAGCCAGTTCCCGCATTGAATCGGTGCGCGAAGGCAACGAGCGCGTGGTGCGCCCGCGCCTGACCGACGGCGAATTCTTCTGGAAGCAAGACCGCAAGAAAACCCTGGAAGGCCGCGTTCCCAACCTCGCCAACATCACCTTCCAGAAAACCTTGGGTTCCCTGCTGGACAAAACCCACCGCGTCCAGCGCCTCGCCGCGCATATCGCTGCGGCTGTGGGCGTCGAAAGCGCCCTGGTCGAACGCGCCGCGCTGCTGGCGAAAGCGGATTTGCTCACCGAAATGGTCGGCGAATTTCCCAACTTGCAAGGCACGATGGGCCGCTACTACGCCTTGGCCGAAGGCGAGCCGGAAGACATCGCTTGGGCCATCGAGGAGCAATACCTGCCGAAAGTCTCCGGCGGCGTCCTGCCCGCCACCCAGACCGGCCAGATGCTGGCGCTGGCCGAAAAGCTCGACACCCTGACCGGCATCTTCTCGGCGGGGCTGATCCCCACCGGCGACAAAGACCCTTACGCGCTGCGCCGCGCCGCCCTGGGCGCGATCCGCCTGCTGGTCGAATGCCGTTTGGATCTGGATTTGCCCCAGCTTTTGGCCTACGCCTTGGAGCCGTTCACGCATTCGTTCGACCGCGAGGCGACTTTAAAACACGTTTATGAGTTCATCCTCGACCGCCTGAAAGGCTACAGCCTGGAACGCGGCCACAGCCACGACGCATTCGACGCCGTGCTGGCCGTGCAGCCGCCGCGCCTGTTGGATTTCTTCTCGCGCCTGGCCGCCGTCAAGGAATTCCGCGCCCTGCCGGAAGCCGAAAGCCTGTCCGCCGCCAACAAGCGCATCCGCAACATCCTGCGCAAAACCGAAGAAACGGTTGTCGCAGTGGTGGACGACCACGCCTTGAAAGACGTGCAGGAACTCAACCTCTTGCAAGCCGCCCGCGACGCCCGCGAAGACGTGCTGCCGCTGTTGCGCGAACGTGACTACACCGCCACCCTGCGCCGTTTGGCGGGCCTGCGCGACGATGTGGACGCCTTCTTCGACCATGTCATGGTGATGTGCGAAGACGCGGAATTGCGCAAGAACCGCTTGGGGTTGTTGGCAATCGTCGAGGGCTTGTTTTTGGATATTGCCGATATTTCGCGCTTGCAGGCGGGGTAATCCCGTTGAACGCCCGCAAAGACCACGACCATTCCTACAAGCTACTGTTTTCCCACCCGGAAATGGTGGCCGATCTATTGCGGGGTTTTGTGCGTGAGGACTGGGTTGCCGGGCTGGATTTCGCAAGCTTGGAAAAAGTCGGTGGCAGTTATGTCACCGACGACTTGCGCGAACGCGAGGACGATGTCATCTGGCGGGTGCGTTGGGGCCAGGAATGGCTTTATGTGTATCTGCTGCTGGAATTCCAATCCAGCATTGACCCTTTCATGGCCGTGCGCATCATGGTGTATGTGGGCATGCTGTACCAGGATTTGATCCGCGCCCAGCGATTGACCTCCGAACAGCGCCTGCCGCCGGTGTTGCCTTTGGTGTTGTACAACGGCAGCAAACGCTGGAATGCGCCGCAAGAAATCAGCGAATTGGTTGCCGATGCGCCTGCCGGGCTGGACCATTACCGTCCCAAGCTGCGCTATTTCCTGCTGGATGAAGGACGGCTTGAAGAAGCCGAATTGGCGCCGTTAAAAAATCTTGCGGCGGCTTTGTTCCGCATGGAAAACAGCCGCAGTCCCGAAGATGTGCGGCGGGTGCTGGATTCCCTGCTGGATTGGCTGAAAGCGCCCGAACAGGACTCGCTGCGCCGGGCCTTCACGGTCTGGTTGAAGCGGGTTTTGTTGCCGGGCCATGTTCCGGGCGTGGAATTTTCTGACCTAAACGAACTGCAAGAGGTGCGTAGCATGTTAGCCGAACGGGTAGTCGAGTGGACGCGGGATTGGAAGCAACAGGGGATAAAAGAGGGGATAGAGGAGGGTAAGCGGCTGGGTATGGAACTGGGTCGCCAGCAAGGCAAGCAGGAAGG
>CAZOTR010000017.1:25890-30704 GCA_964582755.1 uncultured Methylococcaceae bacterium
ATCCGGCTGTTGGAACTGCGCTTTGGCCCATTGGATGATGCCATCCGCCATCGAGTGCAAGCAGCCGATGCCGAAACTTTGTTGCGTTGGGGAGAACGTGTATTGACGGCGGCGACCGCTGAGGATGTGGCGGAAGAGCAGGGCTAAAATTGGGAGTGCCTCTGGGATGCTGGTTTTTTTTTGCGTGATCGTTGGGCAACGATGAAGCCGCTGTCCAAGCTATCCAACTGGGGGGTTATCGACAACTGGCGAGGGATTTTTTGGATGTTGCCGATATTTCGGATGTGGGTCTAATTGATTTATAAGTGGTGCAGCAATGTATTAAAATCTTTGTCTGGCAAGGCTCTTAAAAATTTTCTGGAAGTTTAATAAACCAATTAAACCCACATCCGCCCAAGCATGGAAAAAGTAAATAACGATGGGCGGATGGCGGAAGCCGCCTTTTGCTTTGGCAGGATGAATGATGGTTTAATAATAAGAAAAATATGTTGGTTAACAGGCATTCAAGGGATGGGCAATTCTCGGCGACCACAATGTACTGGGTTGTCGCCCTGTTTGTGGGAATCATCCTGCTTTTGCTTTTCCTAGCCCATGTCAACTCCGAAATCCTTACCAATGTCAGGGCTTTTGTGGAAGGCGAAAGCCTGTGGTCGAAAGGCCAGAAAGATGCCATCGTTTTTCTCAACAAATATGCGCTGTCCCAGTCGGAGACGGACTATCAAGCCTTTCTCGAAGCCATTGCCATTCCCCTAGGGGACAAACAGGCCCGCCTTGAGCTGGAGAAAGCTGAACCGCATATGCCTGTTGCCTATGCGGGGTTCGTCATCGGGGGAAACCATCCCGATGACGTGGCGGGAATGGCTGGATTCTTCGTCCGTTATCGCCATGTCAGCTACTTGGAAAAGGCCATCGGCATATGGGCCGAGGGAGACCGCCAGATCGGGACTTTGCTGGTGTTGGCCACCCGTTTGCAGCAGTTGATCAATTCCGGCAATGCCGGATCTAAAGAAATCCAGAACATCAGACGGCAGCTTGATGCCGTGAATTTAAGCTTGTCGGGTTTGGAAAAACAGTTTTCCGCCACCTTGGGCGAGGCGGCCCGCTGGGTTGCCAAGCTTACGCGCTTGCTTATCTACTTGTCGTCGGCGTTTTTGCTTCTTGTTGGCATGGCTTGTTCATTTTGGCTAATTAAACGGATGCGGAAAATGGAATTGGCTTTGATTGACAGCGAGGCGCGGTTTCGCCGGGTGGTCGAGTCCAATATGATTGGCATTGTGTTTTGGGAGAAGGATGGCAAAATCACCGACGCCAACGATGCTTTCCTGCAATTGATCGGTTATGGGATTGATGATCTGCACGGGGGTGGCATCAATTGGAAAGCCTTGACGCCTGGCGAATATGAGGACAGGGATAGGCAGGCGCTGGCGGAAATCGCGGCGATGGGCAGTTGTGCCTGTTATGAAAAGGAATATATCCGTAAGGATGGCAACCGCGTCCCCGTTTGCCTAGGCGCGGCGCAGTTGGAGGGCAATCCCGATAGAGGCGTCTGTTTCGTGTTGGATATCAGCGAAAGGCGGCGCGCCGAAGAGCAATTCCGCCTAGCGGCCAAGGTGATGGAATACAGCAGCAAGGCCATTGTCGTGGCCAACGCCCACGGCGATATTATCGCTGTCAACCGCGCATTTAGTTGGATTACCAGCTATAGAGACGATGAAATCCTCGGCAAAAACCTCGGTGTGCTTGATGCAAAGCGGCGTGGCCTGTTATGTTTTCAAGATGTTTTGGACCATGCCAAAGCATCCGGGCAGTGGCAGGGGGAAATACTGGGACAGCGTAAAGACGGGGAAGTTTATGCCCAATGGTTGGGCATGAGTCCGGTCGTGAGTCCGCAGGGGGAGATCACCCATTATGTGGGGATATTTTCCGATATCACTGAGCGGAAAGCCGCCGAGGAACGTATCTTCCATCAAGCTAGGCACGATTTTCTGACCGGCTTGCCCAATCGCATATTGCTTGACGAAAAAGTCTGTGGCGCAATCGACTATGCCAACAGGAATGGGGCAAAACTCGCAGTATTGTTCATCGACCTAGACGGTTTCAAGGCTGTCAATGACACTTTGGGGCACCAAGTCGGCGACAAACTCTTGCAAATCGTGGCGGAACGGCTCATGGCGAATGTGCGTGCCAGTGACCATACCGTGTGTCGGCAAGGTGGGGATGAATTCGTGGTTTTGCTTGAAGGGATAAAAACGCGCCGCAACGCCTTCATTGTCGCGGACAAACTGGTCCGGGCCATCGAGCAAGCTTGTCTTATTGGAGGGCAAGAAATCCATATCAGTGCGAGCGTCGGCGTGGGCATTTATCCCGATGACGCGCAAGACTTCGCCACCCTTATGAGGCATGCCGATCTGGCGATGTACCAAACTAAACAGGCGAGAAAGATCGGTCGGCAAACCTTCAAGAGGGGGAAAGCGTGATGGACAAGGCAAATTTTGGGAGGTGGGTTCAATTGATTGAATGGTAGGAGCGGGCCATGCCCGCGATCTCTGGCCCCACCCATTGCCCGAAGCCTTTCGCGGCCATGGGCCGCTCCTACGGAAAATATCAATAAATCAATTAAACCCACCTCCAAATTTTGGCGATTCCGTTCGACCACGCATTCCTGTTGCCGGAAGGCCAACGCCTGCGAGGTTTTGCGGTAAACTGAAAACGGCAGCGGTCAGGCCAAGATTTTGTACCGTTCCTGCGCCGTGCGTCCCTGCCATTCACCCAAGCATCTTTTCGGTCTTGTCTTGATTGTTCGGATGAGTGATAACAAGGCTTTAGCGGCAGCGATAGCATCCCTGCAAGGGATGTTATCGCTTAATTTAACGGCGGCGACGCTGCGCGTGGCAATGCCTCCCAAGATGCCCCGCGTTTCATCAACAAAGAGAGTTGTGAGCCATGAGTGAGCTATTTGAAACCGGTAAAAAGTTCGCCGAATTGCACCTGGGCAAGCATAGCTTGCAGGCAACCGAAGCCCTGTCGCCCGAATTAAGCCAGTTCGTGGTGGAACACGGGTTTGCGGTCATGTACCCCAACGCGGCGTTAGACCAAAAATCGCGCAAAGTCGCCGCATTGGCCTCGTTAATCACCTCGGGCAGTCTGCCGCAACTGGAATGGCATATCCGTGGCGCGTTGGAAAATCAACTCTTGAACCAGGACGAGGTGAGGCAGCTCATTATCCAAATGACGATTTATATTGGCTACCCGGCGGCATTCAATGCCATGTCGGTCGCCAACACAGTGTTTGCCGAGTTCGACAGGCAAGACTGATAGTATTGACACGCGGGGGAAACATGCGCAGTTGCTGCAAGCAAGTCCGTGAGTTTGTCGATTTTGGCAAACACCTGCACGGCAAAGTCAAAGAGCTTTATGAGGAACTCAACGAACATGCCGAATTGGAGCGGGTGAAAATGCTGCTGGAATTTCTCAGCCGACATGAAGAACACATGGAGGAATCCTTGGCGCGGTTCGAGAAAGATTCCAGGCGGGGCATCTTGGAGGCTTGGCTGGAATATTCGCCCGAGTTGGATGTGGAGGCGGTGATGCGGCGGTTTCCGGTGAAGGAGCAGCCGTCTTCCGATGAGATTTTCCAACTCGCCATGGATTTCGACGATGCCTTGGTCAAGCTGTACAAGGAAGTCGCCGACAAGGTGAACGACTCCAAAACCAAGGAGGTTTTCAAGAATTTGCTGCAATTGGAAGAGAAGGAAAAAATCCAGGTGGCGCGGGCGGCGATGATGTTGGGGGAGATGTGACGCTTGCCCCGCGTCGCCTGCCGGGGTTGTAAGCCTTGGGATAAATCCCCCCAAGCCCCTTTTGCAAAGGGAGGCTTGCGGTCGGGTGCAAACAGGGTTTACCCCATCAGCTTGCCGACTTGTGGCCTTTCGGCGAAAGTCGTGCCCGCTTGCGCGTATTTTCAGGTAAAATTCCGCCTTTTTTCCAAAGCGTCTGAGAGTTTAAAAGCATGGTTCAAATCGGCATCGTCATGGGCAGCAATAGCGACTGGGAGGTCATGAAACAGGCCGCCCGGCAGTTGAAGGATTTGGGGGTTTCCTACGAGACGAGGGTCGTCTCCGCCCACCGGACCCCGGACTTGCTGTTCGAGTACGCGGAAACCGCCGCCGCGCGGGGCTTGCAGGCGATCATCGCCGGGGCCGGCGGGGCGGCGCATCTGCCGGGGATGCTGGCGGCGAAGACGACGGTGCCGGTGCTGGGCGTGCCGGTGCCGTCGAAATACCTGAAAGGCTTGGATTCGCTGTATTCCATCGTGCAGATGCCGAAGGGCATCCCGGTGGCGACTTTCGCCATCGGCGAGGCGGGGGCGGTCAACGCGGCTTTGTTCGCGGCGGCGCTGCTGGCGAACCATGACCCCGGTTTGAACGACCGCTTGCAAACCTTCCGGCGCAACCTTGCCGAGTCGGTCCATGCCATGCAATTGCCGGAGGTGGAGTGATGGCTAAACATATTTTGCCCAAGGCGATGTTGGGCATTTTGGGGGGCGGGCAGTTGGGCCGCATGTTCACAATGTCGGCGCTGGCGATGGGCTACCGCGTCACCGTGCTGGACCCCGACCCGGAAAGCCCGGCGGGGGCGCTGGCCGACGTGCATTTGCGCGCCGCCTACGACGACGCCGGGGCGCTGGAACAACTGGCGAAGACCTGCGCCGCCGTGACCACCGAGTTCGAGAACGTGCCGGCCGGCAGCATGGCGTTTCTGGAAAGCCACACCCGCGTCAGCCCTTCGTCCGAGGCGGTCGCCATCGCCCAGGA
>CAZOTR010000017.1:30804-39810 GCA_964582755.1 uncultured Methylococcaceae bacterium
ATGGCGTTGCGGCTGGCCGAGGCGCTGGATTATGTCGGCGTGTTGGCGGTGGAGTTTTTCGTGCTGGCAGGCGGGGAGTTGCTCATCAACGAAATCGCCCCGCGCCCGCACAACAGCGGCCATTACACCTTGGACGGCACCTTGGTAAGCCAGTTTGACCAGCAGGTGCGGGCGATGTGCGGCCTGCCGCCGGGCGACACGCGGCTGCTCAGTCCGGTGGTGATGGTCAACCTGCTGGGCGACATCTGGGATGACGGCGAGCCGGCCTGGGACATCCTGCTCAGCCGGCCCAATGTCCATCTGCATTTGTACGGCAAGAAGTCCGCCCGCGCCGGCCGCAAGATGGGCCATTACAACGTGCTGGCCGAGGATGTGGAAACCGCCTTGGCCGAGGCGGTGGAATTGCAGCGGATACTGCGGGAGGCGTGAGTTGGCTTAGGGATGGCATCGCTGCCGACGCTGTCATCCCTGCCGCAGACCAATCCCATGATGAAAAAAAGCGACTTCTTTTATGATCTGCCGCAGCGGCTGATCGCCCAGAGCCCGCTGCCCGAGCGCGCCGCCAGCCGCTTGCTGAGGCTGGAAGGCGGCAGCGGCGCGGTTGAGGATCTGCTGTTCGCCGACTTGCCCAAGTTGCTCAAGCCTGGTGATTTGCTGGTGTTCAACGACACGCGGGTGATTCCGGCGCGGCTGTTTGGGCGCAAGGCTTCCGGCGGCAAGATCGAGATGCTGGTGGAGCGTTTGCTGGACGTCCGCCGCGCCCTGGCCCATGTCCGCGCCAGCAAGTCGCCCAAGCCGGGGACGGAATTGCTGCTGGACGGCGGCCATAGCCTGTTTGTCACAGGGAGGGAGGATGATTTGTTCCAGGTGGAATCCAAAACCGCGAACATCGCCGACATCCTCGCCGAGGTCGGCCACATGCCCTTGCCGCCTTATATCGAACGCGCCGACGCCCTGGAAGACCGCGAGCGTTACCAGACCGTGTTCGCCCGCGAACCCGGCGCGGTGGCCGCGCCCACGGCGGGCCTGCATTTCGACGAGGCGATGCTGGCGCGGCTGGAGGCGATGGGGGTGGGCAGGGTTTGCCTGACCCTGCATGTGGGCAGCGGGACGTTCCAGCCGCTGCGCGTGGAGAATCTCGACGAGCACAAGATGCACGCCGAATATTGCCAGGTGGACGCGGCCGTGGTGGAGAAAATTCGCCAGGCCAAGGCTGCCGGCGGGCGGGTGGTGGCGGTGGGCACGACGGCGGTGCGGACGCTGGAAAGCGCCGCCCTGTCCGGCGAGTTGCAGGCCTTCCGGGGCGACACCCGGCTGTTTATCCGCCCTGGTTTCCATTTCAACTGCGTGGACGCCCTGCTCACCAATTTCCATTTGCCCGAATCGACCCTGCTGACCCTGGTCTGCGCCTTCGCCGGTTACGAACAAACGATGGCGGCTTACCGCCACGCGGTGGAGCGGGAATACCGTTTTTTCAGCTATGGCGACGCCATGTTTGTCACCCGGAAACCGACGGACCATGAATAAAGACGCGCAACCGGCAGGCGCTGATGTGCTGAGGCAGTTCAGCCCGCGGCGGGTGTTGTTGCCGGTGCTGCTGGGCCTGGGCTTTGTCGGCTTCGTGGTGTACCACGAATTGCTGAAAAACGGCCTGACCGTGGTCGATTTGTTCGCGTCCATGGATTGGACTTGGCGCACCGTCCTGTGGCTGGCGGCGGGCTTGGTGATGATGGCGGCGCGCGAGTTCGGCTACGCCTGGCAGTTGCGCATCCTCACCGACGGCAAGATCCCTTGGTGGGGCTGTTTGCAAGTCGTCATGCTGTGGAATTTCTTCGCGGCGGTGTCGCCGTCGATGGTGGGCGGCGCGCCAGTGGCGGTGTTCATGCTGGGCAAGGAAGGTCTTAGCCTGGGCCGCAGCACGGCGATAGTGTTCACCGTCCTGTGTTTCGACCAAGTGTTCTACAGTGGCATTCCACTGCTGGTGAGCCTGACCATCCCGCAAAAAGACATTTTCGCGCCCTTGGACCTGATCCCGTCCGATGTGCTGGGGACCAGCGTCTACAGCGCCTTTTGCACGGCCTGGATTGGCATCGGGGCTTATGTGGCGTTTCTCGCCGCCGCCTTGTTCGTCGCGCCGAGTTGGATTAACTGGTGGCTGGGCAAGCTGTTCCGCTTGCCGCTCCTGCGCCGCTGGCAGGCGGCGGGCCTGCATCTGGCCGATGAGTTGATGCTGGCCTCCCAGGATTTGCGTGGCCGTCCGACCCTGTGGTGGCTGAAGGCTTGGGTGGCGACCAGCGTGGCTTGGCTGGGGCGCTATCTGGTGCTGAACTGCGTCCTGCTGGCGTTTGCCGAGCGGCCCATGGGTTTGTACGAGCATCTGCTCGCCGCCGGGCGGCAGGCGGTGTTGTGGATCATCATGACCCTGTCGCCGACGCCGGGCAGCGCCGGCGTCGCCGAACTGGGCTTCACTTGGCTGTTCAAGGATTTGGTGCCGGCCGGCTTGGCCTTGAGCCTGGCCGTGATCTGGCGGCTGCTGGCTTATTATCCTTACCTAATCCTCGGCATTCCCTTCATGACCCACTGGATCAAGCGGGTTTACGGGCGGGATGTGCGGGAGGAAGGCCGAGAATAGGGACGCCATCGCTTGCGGCGGTGCCATCCCCTTATTAGAGAATATTCCATGTTTGAACTGCATCCCCAACTTAAACGCGATTGCCTGGAGCTGGGCCGATTCACGCTGTGCCGCTTGCTGCTGATGGACGAAAGCCGCTATCCGTGGTTTATCCTGGTGCCGGAGCGGGAAGGGATGGCCGAGATATACCAGTTGGACGAGGCGGACCAAAGGCTGTTGCTGCGGGAATCCTCGCTGTTGGCGCGTGGCTTGGCCGAGGTTTTCGCGGCGGACAAAATGAACATCGCCGCCATCGGCAACCTCGTCCCGCAACTGCATGTCCACCATATCGTCCGTTATCGGAACGACCCGGCTTGGCCCGCGCCGGTGTGGGGGAAATTCGCGCCTTTGCCTTATGGCGAAGCGGGCTTGGCGGCGGTGGCCAACCGCTTGCGGGCGTTTTTGCCGGCGGGGTTTGCCTGGGGCGCCGCGTGAATTGCCGCCCCGGCTGCGGCGCTTGCTGCATCGCCCTGTCGATCTCCACGCCGATTCCCGGAATGCCGGCCGGCAAGCCCGCCGGGGTGCGTTGCGTCCAGCTTACCGATGACTTGCGCTGCGCCATTTTCACCGACCCCAAACGCCCCGGATGCTGCGCGGGCTTGCAGCCGTCGGAGGAAATGTGCGGGAACACCCAGGCCGAGGCGCTGGCCTATCTGGATTGGTTGGAACAGGCCACGCGGCCTTAGGTCATTTTTCCAAAGCCGTCCGGCCCGCCCAATCCCGCGCAAATTGCCAAGCCACCCGTCCGCTGCGCGAGCCGCGCTCCAAGGCGAAGCGCAAGGCCAGCAAGCGCGCCGGTTCCCATTCTTCCGGCAGTGCCTCCAGCTTTTCCAGCCAATACCGCACGATTTCCAAGTATTCGTTTTGTGTGAAAGGATGGAAGGAGACCCACAATCCAAAGCGTTCGGACAGGGATATTTTTTCCTCCACGGTGTCGCCTTGGTGGATTTCGCACTGCATATCCTCGCCGGTATAATACCGGGCCTCCTGGTTTTCGCCCTGGTATTCCGGCAGCAAATGGCGGCGGTTGGAGGTGGCGTAAACCAAGGCATTTCCACCCAAGCCGCCGAGCGAGCCTTCCAGCGCGGCTTTCAGTTTTTTATAACTGGCGTCGTCGGCTTCAAACGACAAGTCGTCGCAATAGAGGATGAATTTTTCCGGGCGGCCCTCCAGCAGTTCCAAAATATCCGGCAATTCGGCCAGGTGTTGCCGGTCCACTTCGACCAAGCGCAGCCCGGCGTCCGCGTATGTGTGCAGCAAGGCTTTGATGAGCGAGGATTTGCCGGTGCCACGCGAACCCCACAGCAGCACGTTGTTGGCCGGCAGCCCTTGCAGGAATTGGCGGGTGTTGCGCACGACGAGGTTTTTCTGGCGATCCAGGCAGCGGATGTCGTCCAGGGCGAGGGTTTGCGGCCGGCCGACCGGGCGCAGCCGCTGCGGGCGGTCCACACCGCACCAGCGGAAGGCGATGGCGGCGTCCCAGTCGGGTTCTTGTGGGGCAGGCGGCAGGAGTTTTTCCAAGCGCAGCAGGACGGCTTCGGCGCGTTCTAACAGGGATTCGAGTGTGGCGGTCATGGCTTTAAATAATTGACAAAAAAACGGACGGCCTCGCGGCCATCCGTTTTGGGGTTTCGGCTTGCAGCCTTATTTCTTCGGCTGCGCGGCCAGTTCCAGGTGTTCCAGAGCTTTCTTGGCGTGGACGGTGCCGCTCTCGGCATTGTTGTTTTTGCCGGCCTCGATGGCGGCGTTCAGATGGGAGATGCCTTCCTCGATATGGGCGCTAGGGGCTTCTTTCTGCGCCGCTTGGGCGTGGGTCAGGGCGGTCTGGGCGTGTTCGAGCAGGACGCCCGCATGGCCCATTTCGCCGTGGGCGATGGCTTGCTTGGTGTGGTCCACGGCTTGCGCGATGTGGCTGGCGTTGGCGCTATCCGCCGCCGGCTTGTTGGCGGCCATGTCCAGATGTTTCAAGGCTTCTTTGGCGTGGGCCGTGCCACTCTCGGCGTTGCCGTTTTTGCCGGCTTCGATGGCCGCGTTGAGGTGGTTGATGGCCTCCTCGGTGTGTACGCTAGGCTCGGCTTGTTGCGATGCCTGGGCATGGGTCAGGGCGGTCTGGGCGTGTTCCAGCAGGATCGGCGCATGGCCCATTTCGCCATGGGTGATGGCGGCTTTGGTGTGTTCCACGGCCTGCGGGTTATGGATGGATTCAGCGCAAGCGAGGGAACCGGTCAACAGCAGGGCGCTGGCTAAGGCAATGGCTTGGATTTTCATGGTTAACCTCTTCAGTTTTTGTGGGGGTATTGGGTCCATCTAGCGTGGACTTGGCCCTTAGTATTTTGGGCGGGCTTTTTAATCCCGCCATTGGTTTATGCGCTTAAACTCCGCGCTTCTCCGTGGCTTGTGTTCCCGCACGGATTGCGCGTTAGAGTCCTTTGCCGTCGTTTTGTTCCAAAGAATACGGCCAGAAAATACCGTCCGGCAGTTTCTCCGCCTTGCCAGCCGCCGCCGCGCCGCCAGTTTCTCGGAGCAGGGCGTAGATTTTCGCCACCGCCTGTTTTTCTTTGTCCCCCCAATTTTTCACCAGTCCGGCGCAATATTCTTTGCGCAGGGCGGCTTGCTGCGCCGGGTCTTTTTCCTGGGTGAGCGGGGCTATTTTGCTCCAGGCGGCGTCGTTGCCGCACAGCAATGCGCGGGCCTCGCCGGAAGCTTGCAGGAAAGCATCCAGGGCCGGGCCGTGGGCGGTGGCCCAGGATTGCTTGAACACGAAGCCTAAATTCGGCAGGGGTTGTTCCACTCCCAAGCCTTGCAACACTTCGCGCCCGTCCAACACCCGGCGGTAGCCTTGCGCCTCCAGCTTGGCGGCGTAATGCCAGAAATTCAGCAGCGCGTCGAGCTTGCCTTCGGCCAGTTGCTGGTTGAGCAGCGGGGGGGCGGCGAAGACCGGACTCGCGTCCTTGTCCAAATCCAGGCCGGCGGCTTTTTTCGCATACGCCTTGAGCAAGATCCAGTTTTTATCCAACGGCCCGCCGGCCACGCCAAGCTTTTTGCCTTTCAGATCCGCGACGCCACGGATGTCCGAGCCGGCGGGGGCCATCAAGGCACCGGCCTGGACGGAATAGGGGATGTAGCGGTAGTCCGCCCCGCCTTGGTTTTGGCCTGCGACCCAGATCCAGTCGGTGGCGATCAGGTCCAGGTTGCCGGCCTGCAAGCCGATCTTGCCGGCGTCGGGGCCGGCCAGTTTTTGCACGGCCAGTTCCAGGCCGTGTTTTTTGTCCAGCCCTTCGTTGTGGATGGCCTCCAATTCCCAGTTCACCGTGCCGAAGGCAAGGACGCCGATTTTTAGCGTGCCGGCGGGTTCGGCTTCGGCGCAGAGGGGGAGGAGGGTGGATAACAGCAGGATGAGGGGTCGAATCACGGCTTGTTCCTTTACATTCAAAGTGTGTGGATTTGCGGCATCACTGTATAGCAGGCGCTTTGCTTGCCACAAGTAGGAGCGGGCTTTAGCCCGCGAAAATCGCGGGCTAAAGCCCGCTCCTACAGATGATTTGCTGACCTTTCCCGCAACTGATAAGTGGCAAGGTCGAAGGGCGTATTGCCGGCAGGTGCCGGAAATGCCTATCCTGGCTGCGCCGGACAGGCTTATTCCGGCCTACGGCCTAGGCTATAAAGTCGGCGAGACGCCGACGCTCCGGCTTTCTCGCGTATAATTTCGGCCCATTCCCGACAGCCCACTTGACTGACAAACGTATGGAAAAAACCTACAACCCCCAAGCCATCGAGCAACGCACCTACCAGGATTGGGAGGAACAAGGCCGCTTCGCCGCCTCCGGCGCGGGCGAACCCTATTGCATCACCATCCCGCCGCCGAATGTCACCGGCAGCCTGCACATGGGCCACGGCTTCAACAACACCGTCATGGACGCGCTGATCCGTTTCCACCGCATGGACGGCCACAACACGCTGTGGCAGGTGGGCACCGACCATGCCGGCATTGCCACGCAAATGGTGGTGGAGCGCCAACTGGCGGCGCAGAACATCACCCGCCACGACCTGGGCCGCGAAAAGTTTCTGGAAAAAGTCTGGGAATGGAAGGCCGAGTCCGGCGGCACCATCACCCGCCAATTGCGCCGCCTAGGCTCGTCGGTGGATTGGACCCGCGAGCGTTTCACCATGGACGAGGGCTTGTCCAAGGCCGTGCAAGAAGCCTTTGTGCGGCTGTATGACGACGGGCTGATCTACCGGGGCAAGCGGCTGGTGAACTGGGACCCGAAGCTGCACACCGCCATCTCCGACCTGGAAGTGGTCAGCGAGGAGGAGAAAGGCTCGATGTGGCACTTCCGCTATCCGCTGGCGGACGGTTCCGGGCATTTGGTCGTCGCCACCACGAGGCCGGAAACCATGCTGGGCGACACCGCCGTGGCGGTACACCCGGAAGACGAACGCTATAAGCATTTGATCGGCAAGACGGTCCTGCTGCCGATTGCGGGCCGCGAGATTCCCGTCATCGCCGACGACTATGTCGATCCCGAGTTCGGCACCGGCTGCGTGAAGATCACCCCGGCGCATGACTTCAACGACTACGAGGTCGGCAAGCGCCACAATTTGCCTTTGATTAACGTGCTGGACCGCGACGCCCGCATCCTGCACGAGTTCACCGTGCTGACTTTCGAGGGCTACGCCGAGGCCCATGGCGAGAAAGCGCCGGCGGCCTATGCCGGGCTGGACCGCTTCGAGGCGCGCAAGCAAATCGTCGCCGAATTCGAGAGCCTGGGATTGCTGGAGAAAATCGACCCGCACACCTTGAAAGTGCCGCGTGGCGACCGCTCCGGCGTGGTGGTCGAGCCTTGGCTAACCGACCAGTGGTATGTCAATGCCAAGGTGCTGGCGAAGCCCGCCATCGAGGCGGTGGAGGACGGGCGTATCCGCTTCGTGCCGCAGCAGTACGAGAATTTGTACTTCTCGTGGATGCGCGACATCCAGGACTGGTGCATCTCGCGGCAATTGTGGTGGGGCCACCGCATCCCGGCGTGGTATGGCGAGAAGGGCAAGGTGTTCGTGGGCCGCAATTACCGCGAAGTGTTTTTTAAGTACTTGGATTTCTTGCTCGGCGAGGGCTTGATTACGGACGTGCAGAAAAAGTACTGGACGATCCGCCCCGACATCGACGAACCGCTGTGCAACCACGAATTGGCTGAGATGGGCATCGCCCCGCTGCGCCAAGACGAGGACGTGCTGGACACTTGGTTCTCCTCGGGGCTGTGGACTTTTTCGACCCTGGGCTGGCCGGCGCAGACACCGGAGCTTAAAACTTTCCATCCCACCAATGTCTTAGTCACCGGCTTCGACATCATCTTCTTCTGGGTGGCGCGGATGGTGATGATGACCATGCACTTGGTCAAGCACCCGGACGGTTCGCCGCAAATCCCGTTCAAGACGGTGTACGTCCACGGCTTGGTGCGCGACGCGGAAGGCCAGAAAATGTCCAAGTCCAAGGGCAATGTGCTGGACCCTTTGGACATCATCGACGGCATCGACTTGGAATCGCTGGTCGCCAAGCGCACTTTGGGTCTGATGCGGCCACAGGACGCCGAGAAGATCGAAAAGCGCACCCGCAAGGAATTCCCGAACGGCATCGCCGCCTATGGCTGCGACGCGCTGCGCTTCACCTTCGCCTCGCTGGCCTCCACCGGGCGCGACATCAAGTTCGACATGGGACGCGTCGAGGGCTACCGCAATTTCTGCAACAAGCTGTGGAACGCCGCCCGCTATGTGTGGATGAACACCGAGGGCCAAGACACCGGCCTGGCTGGCGAATGCGTTTACAGCCTGCCCGACCGCTGGATTCAGAGCCGGTTGCACACGACCATCGGCACGGTGCGCGAGTCCTTCGCCAACTACCGCCTCGATCTGGCCGCCCAGGCGATTTATGAATTCGTCTGGAACGAATACTGCGACTGGTATTTGGAGGCGGCGAAGGTCAGCCTGCAAAGCGAGGACGCGGCGCGGCAGCGCGGCACCCGGCAAACCTTGGTGCGCGTCTTGGAAGGCATTCTGCGCCTCGCCCATCCGTTGATGCCGTTCATCACCGAGGAAATCTGGCAGCGCGTCGCGCCCTTGGCGGGCAAGACCGGCCCGACGATCATGAACCAGCCTTATCCGCAGGCGGAAGCTGGACGCATCGACGAGGCCGCCGAGCGGGAAATGGCCTGGGTGATGGATTTTCTGCTGGGCGTCCGCCGCATCCGGGGCGAGATGGACATCGCCCCCGGCAAACCCTTGCCGGTGCTGCTGCAAAACGGCTCGGAGCAAGACCGGCAATGGCTGGACGGCAACCGCGA
>CAZOTR010000017.1:39910-45027 GCA_964582755.1 uncultured Methylococcaceae bacterium
TGGCGCAACTGAAGGAGCAGGCGGAAAAAATCCGCGCCCTCTGAAGGCGGCGGCGAGAACCATAGGCCATGGGCAAACCCGCATCAAACCCGAGCGCCCCGGCTCCTGGCAACCCCTGGCTGCGCGTCCTGGCCATCGCCGCGTTGATCGGGGTGGTGGAGTCGGCGGTGATGGTTTTGTTGAAGCTGGCCGACGGGGCGTGGCCGTTTTGGTTGCAGGTGGCGCTGGACACGCAGATTGTCGTGGTCAGCGCCGTGCTGCTGTTTTGGTTCTTCGGGGTGAAGCATCTGCACGGGCAGTTGGCCGGGGTGATGGACCGGATCGGCTCCGAGCAGCGTTTGAACGCCGACCTCAAGCGGGCGCTGGACGAACATGCCTTGGTGAGCATCACGAATGTCGATGGCAAGATTATTTTTGCCAACGAAAAATTCTGCAAAGTGTCCGGCTACACCGAGGCGGAGTTGCTGGGGCAGAGCCATAGCATCGTCAACTCGGCCTATCACGACAGCGATTTTTTCAGCGCCTTGTGGCAAACCATCTCACAAGGGCGCGTGTGGCAGGGCGAGCTGCGCAACCGCCGCAAGGACGGTAGCCATTGTTGGATGGACACCACGATCATTCCCTTTTTGGACGAACACGGCAAGCCTTACCAATATGTGGCGGTCAGGCGCGACATCACCGACCTCAAGGAAGCCCAGATGCGCGCCCAGCGCCTGGGCGAGCGCCTGCGCTGGCTGCTCGACGCCTCGCCCTCGGTGATCTACGCCAACGAAAATCCGCAGGATCTGGCCGAATGCACCTTTGTCAGCGGCAAGTCCATCGTCGGCTACAGCCCCGAGCGCATGTTGGCGGAGCGCGGCTTCTGGCTGGACCATCTGCATCCCGCCGACCGGGCGGACGCGGCGGGGCAAATGGATCGCTTGCTGGAAAGCGGGCAGGCGACGCTGGAATACCGCTTTCTCGACGCCACCGGCCAATACCGCTGGATTTGCGACCATGCCAGGGTGGTCCGCGACGGGCAAGGCCAGGTGCAGGCGATAGTCGGCTCCTGGGACGACATCACCGAGGGCAAGGCGGCGGAGCGCGAACGCCTGCGCCTGCGCCGTGCCGCCGAGGCCAGCGGCGACATGATCTTGCTGGCCGACGCCGAAGGCGTGATCGAGTATGCCAATCCGGCGTTCTGCCATTTCACCGGCTGGGAGAGCGCCCAGATTTTGGGGCGGACGCCCAAGGTTCTGCGCAGCGGCAGGACCGCGCCCGCAGTTTACCGCGTCATGTGGGAAACCCTGCTGCGCGGCGAGATGTGGCGCGGCCGCTTGCTCAACCGCCGCCGGGAAGCCCCGGCGGCGGAGCGGGCCGCGCCGCCGGCTTGGCAGGAAGGCTTGCCGGGCCGCCGCAAGGAAGATCCCGCCCCCGCTGGAACCGGCCAGCCCGACCCCCTGCTGTATTGGGCCGATGTCACCATTACGCCGATCCGTGACGAGGCCGGAGCCAACCTGGGGTTTGTGTCCATCCAGCGCGACATCAGCGAAACGGTCGCCCAGGAAGAGCGGCTGGCCTTGAACCGCTTGGACACCGGCGCCCGCTTGGCGGTGGTGGAGATCCTCAACCAGTCGGCCCCGCTGGACGAGCGTTTCGGTCGCGTCCTGGACCGGCTGTTCGATTTGCCGGGTCTGGCCTTGCAGCAAAAAGGCGGGGTGTTTCTGCGCACCGGCAATGCCGACCATTTGGAGCTGTTCGTTTTGCGCGGCGAATTCAGCGACGAATTCGTCCGCCGGGAACAGCAAATTCCGCTAGGCACTTGCTTGTGCGGGCGGGTGGCGGTGAGCGGCGAGGTGGTGGTCTCCAACGACTGCTTTTGCGACGTCCGTCATGAACGCCCGTTTGCGGACACGGCCAGCCACGGCCATTATGTCGTGCCGTTTGCCGCAGGCGGCGACACCCTGGGCGTTTTGTTCCTCTACACCGACCCCTATCCGCACTATGGCGCGGACAGGATCGAGTTTCTCCGGCAGTTGGGCGAATACATGGGGCTGGCGGTCATCCGCGAGCAGACGCGGCAAATGGTCGAGCAGGCGCGCGACGCCGCGCTGGCCGCCTCCCGCCAGAAAAGCGAATTCCTCGCCAATATGAGCCACGAAATCCGCACGCCGATGAACGGCGTGTTAGGCATGTTGGAATTGCTGCGCGATTCCCCGTTGACGGAGGAGCAGCAGGGCTTTGCCGACATGGCCGCCCTGTCGGCGGAAATGCTGCTGGCGATCATCAACAGCATCCTGGATTTTTCCAAGATCGAAGCCGGCAAGCTGGATTTGGACTGCGTGGATTTCAACTTGAGGAGCCTGGTCGAGGATGTTTGCGGCCTGCTGGCGGCGTCCGCCTTCGCCAAAGGCTTGGAACTCACCTGCTTTGTCGAGCCCGGCCTGCCCGCCGCCGTGCGCGGCGATCCCACGCGCCTGCGCCAGGTCATCACCAACCTGGTCGGCAACGCCATCAAATTCACCCGCCAAGGGGAAGTGTCCGTGTCAGTGGCCTGTTTGTCGCAGGACGCAGGGCGGGCGGTGCTGCGCTTCACGGTGAAAGACACCGGCATCGGCATCGCGCCCGCCGAGCGCCAGCGCCTGTTCAATCCCTTCGAGCAAGCCGACGGGGCCACCACGCGGCGCTTCGGCGGCACCGGCTTGGGCCTGAGCATCTCCAAGAGTTTGCTGGCCCGCATGGGCGGCGGCGACATCCAAGTTGACAGCTTTCCAGGCGCGGGCGCCACGTTTTGGTTTGACATCGAGTTGGACAAGCAACCCACGGTGGCCACGGCGGAAGCGCCCCCGCCCGCGCTGTCCGGGCGCAAGCTCTTGGTCGTGGATGACAATGCGACCAGCCGGGGCATTCTCAGCCGGTTTCTCCAAGAATGGGGCGCGGGCGTGGACACGGCGGAAAATGCCGCCCAAGCTTGGCAAATGTTGCGCTCCGCCCGCGACGCGGGCGGACCCTTTGATTTGGTGGTTTTGGATCTGGGGCTGCCCGGCATGGACGGGCTGGCGCTGGGGCGGGCGATGGCGCAAGAGGAGGGACTCGCGCAGACCCCGCGCATCCTGCTGAACGCCGGCGGGTCGGTCAGCGAACGTGAACGCGCCGCCGCAGGCATCCGCCTATCCCTGGCCAAGCCGGTGCGGCAATCCCTGTTGTTCGACGCGGTTTCCCAGATCCTGGCCGAAGCCAGGGCCAAGCCCTCGCCGGCCGGGTCGAAACGGCTACAGGCTGTGCAGTGCCTGGCGGGAAAAAAGGCTCTGTTGGTCGAAGACAACCCGGTCAACCAGCGGGTCGCCATGAAAATGTTGGAATGCCTCAAAGTCGATACGCGCCTGGCGGGCAATGGGCGGGAGGCGCTGGCCGCGTTGGAACTCGACGCTTGCGACTGGGTGTTGATGGATTGCCACATGCCGGAGATGGACGGTTACACCGCCACGCGGGCTTTGCGCGGGATCGAGCGCGGACGGGGCGGGACGCGGATGCCGGTGATCGCCTTGACGGCGGACGCGCAGGCGAAGAACCGGGAGAAATGCCTGGCGGCCGGCATGGACGACTGTCTGGTCAAGCCGTTCATGCTGGACGATTTGGCGCAAATGTTGTTGCGCTGGTTGCCGCCGCCAGCCCCTGCCGAACCGCTCTGGGATGCCCAGGCGACCCTGGACATGCTGGGCGGCGACCATGATTTGCTGGCCGAGATGAAAGCCTTGTTCATCAGAGAGGCACCCGCGCAACTCGCCCGGCTGCAATCCGGCCCGGATGCCGCCGCCGAGGCGGCACATGCCTTGAAAGGCATGGCGATGCACTTTCATGCCCAGGGGGTGGTGGACCTCGCCACGCAACTGCGGCAGAAGGCCCGCGCCGGCGGCATAGTCCCGGCCGATCCGCTGGCCGGCCAATTGGCCGCGGCGGTGGAAGCGCTGCTGGCGGCTTTGGAAGCGGCGTAGGCCGGCCTACAAGCACAAACGTATAACATTGGTCACTCAATCAAGAAACAGGCCCATCAACCCATGCCCCGCATCGCTTTAGGCATCGAATACGACGGCTCGGCCTTCGCCGGCTGGCAATGGCAGCTAGGCCAGCGCAATGTCCAGGCTTGCGTGGAGGAGGCGGTGGGCAAGGTCGCCGCCGCGCCGGTCAACCTGCTGTGCGCCGGCCGCACCGACGCCGGTGTCCACGCCCTGGAACAAGTGGCGCATTTTGACACCGAGGCGGTGCGCAGCCCGCGTTCCTGGGTGATGGGGGTCAACGCCAACCTGCCGGACGATGTGCGCATCCTCTGGGCCAAGGAAATGGACCCCGGCTTCCACGCCCGCTACAGCGCCATCGCCCGCTTTTACCGCTATGTCATCATCAACCGTCCGATGCGCTCGGCGTTGTTCCGCAGGCAAGCCACTTGGTGCTTTTATCCTTTGGACGCGGCGAGGATGCAGGAAGCGGCAAACCATTTGATCGGCCACCATGATTTTTCCAGCTTCCGCGCCCAGGGTTGCCAATCGAAAAGCCCGCAGCGGATCATGCACTTCATCCGCGTGCGCCGGGAGGAGGAGCGGGTCGTCATCGAACTGTCCGCCAACGCCTTCCTGCACCACATGGTGCGCAACATCGCCGGGGTGTTGATGGACATCGGCACCGGCAAACGCGAACCTGCCTGGGCGGGGGAATTGCTGGCGCTGCGCGACCGCAAGCAAGGCGGGATCACCGCGCCGGCGGACGGCTTATATCTGGGCGGGGTGTATTACCCGCAAGAGTTTGGCTTGCCCAAGCATCCGGTTTTTGAGTTGCTGCCGCCGGACGCCAGCCGCCATGTGCATGGCTAATGCGCAGGGTGCGCTGCCATTAAGTTAAGCCGTAGGTTGGGTTAGGCGCGTCTTTTTGCGCCGTAACCCAACGGATGCGGCACGGATTGGTCGGGTTACGCTGCGCTAACCCGACCTACGCGATGCCGCTATTTTAATGGCAGTGAACTAACGGATGCCTGACATTGGAAAAGGTGCGCAATGCGCACCCTACGAGACTACGAGACTTTGATAAAGCGTAAGCGATCTTTTAACAGCGTCCTTGAATTTAGCAAGTCGAGGTAGTTGGCG
>CAZOTR010000018.1:0-44698 GCA_964582755.1 uncultured Methylococcaceae bacterium
TTCCGAGTGCCGAGCCCTGCGCTCCGCGCCTATTCGACGAAATTTCGTCAAATAAGCGCGCGAATCCGCTCACGCGCGCGCTCCCCGCAAAAAAGAGCACAGTCGAGTCGACGACTGCGCTCTCGCTTGCACGCTCTGCGAGCACTCATGCGCGCGCTTGCTTTGCCTTGCCTTTGAATTGCTCCGCGTTCGGGCACGTCGCAAAGTGCGAGACGGCAGTCCCGTCGTATGGCGCAATGCGCCCGCCGCGCATGGGCACGAAATATACAATCGCCGAGCACCCGCGACAGAGACTTTGATTGCCCACGCGTCGCATGAGTGCACGTGCCTCTTTGCCGACATACTCTGCCGACACGTCGCCCGCACTCAAGTCGCCGCGCTCGATACGCACTGCGAGCTCGAGACAGTCTGTGTCGCCGCGTGCGATAATCTTTGCGAGCGCGCGCAGTGCTTGCGCGAGCTCTTGCTTTGTCTGCGCTCTTGTTTCAATTTGTGACATCGTTTGTCCTCTCTTTGCTTGCAATGTAAATATCTCCCACGCGCACGCGCCGCACGTCGCCCTCGACGCAGTCGTCGACTCGACTGCGCGACAGAGAGCCACTCGTGAGGCGCAGAGTCGCGACGGCGAGGGCACGTCGAGCGCACAGAGCCGCGCGTCGTCGCGCGGCGTCGGCGCATAAATATCCCACACAAAAAATTCCGCGTCGGGCGCGTCGAGCACGACACGCTCAAGCCCGCGCTCTGTCTCGACGACGACGACGACGCTCACGACAAATCCGCTTGGAGTCATTTCAATACCTCTCCCCTCTTGCGTCGACGCTCTGCGAGTCGACGACACGCTTTTGACTTGTGCACGCGTTGGCGCACGTCGGCGAATATCACAGAGCGACGACACCCCCAACACCGACGCGGCTTGCCCGCAATCTCGACGCCGTCGACAAGTCTGTGCCGACTCGTCACGCGCACGACGCTCGCCGCGAGCTGCGCGCCGTGTGTGTCGACATACGCCCAAAAGCGCGACTCAAAGCGTGCCGAGATAGGCGTCGCGCCCTCATAGCTTTTGAGAGTCGTGCGCCCGACTTTGAGCTCGTGAGCAAAGTCTCGCGCACTCATGCGCGCGACTTTGACTCGATAATACTTGAGATACCGCTTTGTCAATGTGCGACGCACCTCGACGAGCTGCGTCGCTCTTTTCTTTTGCTTGCCCATGCTCTGCCCTCACGTCAAGCGTCATTGCTTTTTGTTGCGACTGCGCTCATGCGACATGCCGAGAATAAACCCGACGCCGCCGAGAGCAATGCTCAAAAAGGCATACCACAAAATAGTCGAGAGCATGTCGCTCAATTGTGCGTCACTCATTCGACTCCTTTACTAGCCATCCATACCGCGCCGAGCATAAAGCCGAGCGCTCCCGCGAATAAACTCACAAGCAAAAAGGTCATGCACGCTTGCACCTCAATCACGTCGATTATCATTTTGCCCTCACTCGCTTTGTGAGCGCCGTCTCGCACAGTGTAAAGCGCGAGTCGTCGACACACTTGAGCTCTTTGCGTCGCGTGAGTCGAGCGAGCGCCATTGCGATATACTGCGCGCTCACGTCATAACCGACGAAATTTCGTCGAACCTCAAGCGCGCCGATTGCCGTCGTGCCACTGCCCATACACGGGTCGAGCACGATGTCGCCGACGTTGGAATACATGAGACAAAGCGCGCGCACGAGCGCTCGCGGAAACGGCGCGGGGTGCTTGACTTTGACGCCGCCGACCTCTGCGCTCGCGCGCTCTGTGCGAATGTGCCACACGTTGCGCGTGAGCTCGACAAAGTCGGCATTCGATATGCCGCTCTGCGTGCCGCGCGTGCAAGCGAGCGGGTATTGCTCTTTGGAAAACACGAGCACATACTCGCACACGTCTCTCAAAGTCGGATTGCTCGCACGTGCAAAGCTGCCCCACGCCGTCGAGACGCCGACGCTCGCGCCCTTGTCCCAAATTATTTCGCCGCGCATGAGATAGCCGAGCTCAATGCACTGCGTCGCGATAATCGCATTGAGCGGGAGATACGGCTTGCGGTCTGTATTCGCGACGACGACACAGAGCCGCCCGCCCTTGCCGAGCACGCGATAGCACTCGTCCCAAAGCGCATAGAGAAAAGCAAAGTAGCCGCTCTGCGTCTGCGCGTCGTCGTGCGTGGCATACGCTTTGCCGACGTTATACGGGGGAGACGTGATAATGAGCGGAATCGAATTGTCAGGGAGCTCACGCATGTCACGAGCGTCGCCCTCAAAAAAGCGTCCGACGCAGTCGTCGACGGCGAGCACTTTGCGAGCACTCATGCGTCGCCCTCGCTCTCGTCGAGACGCGCGCGCACGTCTCGCTCGACGACCTCTGCCGCCGTCGCAATCGCGCTCGCCGTCTTTGTCTCAATCTCGCCGAGCGAGACTGCCATGCGCTCAAGCGCGCGTCGAATGACTGCGAGCTCGTCGCGCGTGAGCACGTCTTTTCCAAGCGCCTCGCGCCATTCAAGATAACGCGCGAGCTCTTTGCGCGGCGTGTCGCCGAGCCCTGTCGCGACATCGGCTTGAGCGAGCGCTTTGACGCAATAGTCGAGCAAGGTGAGCGCGCGCTCAAGCGACGCGTGTGCGTTGTCGCCCATCACCCACAAACGCGCGCCGCCCACGACCTCGCTCGTCGTGCCCGCTCGCACCTCGTGCAAGTGCGCGAGCGCGTCGACGAGCGTCTCATGCGCGAGCATGACGGCGAGCGCCTCAAGCACTCGCGCTCGCCCTTTGACCTCAATGTCGACTTGTAAGTCTGTGCTCATGTCTTGCTCTCCCCGTCGCCCGCATGTGACGAAATTTCGTCGACTTGTGCTTGAGCGCTCGCCTGTGCGTCCTCTTGCATTTTGCGCCGCGTGCTCCATGCGCCAAAGCATTGCGGATGCAAATTGACCGCGAGCTTTGGCGGGCGAATGAGCGCGCGCCCTTTGACAATATCGCGCGAGCACTCTGTGCACCGCGTGTCTCGCTCTGCGAGTGTGACCTTTGCGCCAAAAGGCAGAGTCGACGCGTCGACGCGCTCGTCCTGCCGCACTTTGAGCCAACGGTAGCGCACAATATATCGCTCGCCCTCTGCGCTTTGGTCATTCTCGTCGACGGGTTGTCGAATGTGCGACGCGGGCACGTCAAATGCTCTTTGCAATATGCTCAAGTGCGACTTGGTGAGTGGGCGATGTCGACGCGAGAGCGTCAAGCGATATTGCCCGCTCGTCTCGTCGAGCAAAAAGACCACGCCGACCTCGTCTGCGAGCTTGCATTGCAAGTGAGAATAATCGTATCCCTCTTTCCAAGGCGTATTGAGCGCGCGCATTTTAAGCTCGTGCGCCGCTTTGATTGCGAATGTCTCAAAGTCGAGCGCGTCGAGAGTCCCGCTCTGTGCGACTGCGCTCTTGCTCATTGCCGTTTGTGTGCTCATATTCTGTACTCCTCTTTTTTCTTTTTATGTTTATAGCTATCTGTGACAACGTCACAAGCTCGATATGTCACTGTCATAAGCCGCTTGTGACGTTGTCACAAGCAATTTGCTCTCACACATTTTGCTTGTGACGTTGTCACAAGCGAGCCGCGTCGTCAAAGTCGAGCACGAGCGACTCGCTTTTTATGCGAGCCCACGCGCGCACGTCGACACGGAAGTCGCGTAAATATCGCTCGTGTCGCTTTTGTATGGTCGCGTCGAGCGTCGCGACTTGCGCGGGCGTGAGCAAAGGCACGTCGTGCCACACACGCGCGTCATACACTGCCGCACGTCCCTCGCCGAGTCGTCGAATGCTTGCGAGCCGCGACGCATTGAGCGCGTCGAATAGTCCCGCGTCCCAAATGTGCGCCGCTCTGATATTGCGCCATCTGCCCGTTATCACTTGTCGGTCAATGTCGAGAGTCTTTGCAATGACATCGACGGAAATGCGCGTGCGATTGCTCGTGCCCTCATACTCGCGCCCCTGCGCTCGCAACATATTGAGCACTGCGAATGCGCGTGCGCCGAGATAGGGTTGCCAATAATAGAGCGCATACTTTGACACCATGACAAAGGGCGTCGTCGGCAGTGCGAATACCTCGACGACCACGTCGCCCGCTTGCACTGCGTCGCCCTCTGTCGTCTCTGCGACTTGCTCTTTGCGCTTGCTCTTTTTGTGTGTGACGCTCGCGTCGACATCGACCTCAAAGGACACGGCGCACTCGCGTCGCTCTGTCGCGACACAAAGTGCGCCAATTATCATTTGAGACAAACGCAGAGCGCACCACTGTCGCGCTTGCTCGTCTCGCACTGCGACACGCGCCGACTTGTCGTCGAGCGCGACGAGCGCGGTGTGCTTAAGCCACGAGTCGAATGTCGCGTGCGTCATTTGCCCCTTGAGTATATCGAGCACGCTCACCCAAATTTTGTCGAGCTCTGTCGCCTTGCTTGCTTGCACTTATGTCTCACCTCGCTCTCTTTGTCGGATTGTCTCTCATTCATTTTGAGTATATCAGACCGCGCGCGACGTTCAATTTTATTCGACGAAATTTCGTCGACTCGCGCTCCCTGCCCTGCGAGCACGCAGACGCCAAAACGCTCTCAAGTGCCTTTTTGAGGCAATTCGCGCAGAGCGCGAGACTCTCAAAAAGGGCACTTTTACCTAGTCAAAATATAGTCAATTCGGGCGTGAGAGCGTCGCTCGCGCGCCGAGCCGATACCTGATACCTTGTCGCAAAAAGAGACTCGCTCGACGCAGAGCACGTCGAGCGAGTCGGGCAGGTGTGTCGAGTGAGCCGCTCGTCACACAAGCACATGATAACACACGCCGCACCGCGTGCAATTTTATTCGACGAAATTTCGTCGAGGCATCACGCGGGCGCAGTCTCGTCGGGCGCAGTCTCGACGACCTCTATTGCCGCAAGCTCTTGAGCAATGACATCGAGCGCGATAAGACATCGCCGCGCGTTTTGCTTGACGTTGTCTTGAGCCGTCTCGTCGGCGAGCGCCACTGCGACGCGCATGTCGATAATGAGCCCGTCGAGCTGCGCCGCCCACTCTGCGCGCCGAGTCTTGAGAATGCTCAAGCGGAGCGCGCGCTTGTGTGACTTTTGCTCGTCTGTCTCGCCTGTGTCTGCGGGCGTGCTCACGCTCACGAGCTCGGCAAAGCGCGCGTCGAGCGCACTCTTTGCGGCGTCTTGCTTTTCTTTGTCTTGCGGGGGTTGGTTCGCACTCATTCTCTGCCTCCAATAATGTGACGAAATTTCGTCGCGCATGTGCGCGGCGTGACTTTATTATATTGCGATTGCATTCTCAAGTCGAGCGACGCGCTCGTCGAGCTCATTCACGCGGTGAGCGGTCTGTCGTATCGCGTCGATGGTCAAGCCAAAAAGCGCCTTGACGCTCACAAAGTGATGTCCGTCCGCGTTGAATGTGAGCACGCCCGTCTCGCTCAAGACTTGTGCGTGTCGCTCAATGTCGAGTGCGAATGTGCGCGCAAAATTGACGCCCGCCGTCTTGACGCGATACGTCTCAAGCAAGGCAATGTCGTCGTGCGAGTCCCACGCGTTGATATTGCTCGTCGCGTCCATGTGTATATCGCCCTCTTTGTCGACGAGGAAACGCGCGTTGGTATTGTCTCTCACGACGAGTATGTTGCCATTCGCGCCGAGCGCACCGTTGGACGTGCCCGACTTTTTTGCGCCGTCGATAATTACACACCCTGTCGCCGCCGTCGAGCGCGTGGTATTGTCTGTCACGTTCCATCCGCGCAAGCGCAGAGCAATGGTCGCACTCGTCAAGCCCGTAAATAATGCGCCGCCCTGTGTTGTCGACACGACCTTGACGCTCAATGCCGTGTCTGTCTCTGTGTCTGTTGTAAAGCCGTGAGCGATGCCGTTGCCGCCGATTGAGAATATCTCATTTGTCTGTGGCGCGTTGTCAATATAAATCGAGAGCCCGCAGTGCGTCATAAAGGGGTTAGTCGTGCTCACGCCCGCATAGCCGATAAACACTTTGGGCGACATCTGAATTTCCGTACTGCCTGTCGGATGTCCATACATTGCAATTTGCGCGCTCGTGCTCGCGCACGCCGCTTCCAAATGGATTTGTCCGACATAGGTCGCACTATTGGTATCGGACAAAATTTGAAAGTCCGTATTATCGCTCGCCGTTCCAGGTGTCAGCCAATGACGCGCGTATGAGATATTCGACGCGTTCCGCTCGCCATAGACTTGATAGAATAATGTCGAGCTGTTATACCATTTGAGCGAATTAGAGAGCCCTGTGCCTTGCACAAAAGTCACGCCGTTATTGTCGAGGAAGATATTGCCGCCGCCCGCGTAAATTTTGCCGTCGCTCGTCTTTGCATACCACATGACCGTCGAGCCATTATAGCCGCCGATGCCGCCGAACCCGAGAGAAAAAAGGTTGCTCGCATTGAGCTCGACACGTGCGCCGCTCGACGCAGTGCGAATAGTTGCGCCTGTGATGGTCATTGAGTCGATAGCAGTCGCCGAGAGCTGCGTCGCCGTGATTGTGCCCGCCGCGATATAATCGGCATACACATACGGCGCAAAATTGCTTTGATAGGCAGTGCCCGACAAATTGAGCACGACCATAAATTGGTCTGCCGCGTTCGCGGGCACAGTCGCGCTCGTCTGCAAGACTGTCGTCGATGTCGCTTTTTTCCAATAGATATATTTCGCGTTGGAGTTGCCGCTCGCGACTGTATAGCTCACGCCCTGATACGTGAGCGCAAAGCTTGACCATGCGACATAGCCCGCACTCGGCGAATTATTTGTGAGCGTGAGCCCGCTTATGGTCGGCGCAGAGAATGTCGTCTTATTTGCGGCAAGTGAATTGTCGACGACTGCGCTCCCATTCAAAGAGACGACGCCCGCCGCCGTCCATGAGAATACACTCGACGAGCCGAGCCAGCCGCTCCCGTCATTCAAAATTTGCGCCCTTTGCACATTGCCCGAGTCGTATGTCTTGAGCCCTGTGCCCGTGAGCTCATAACGCGCGTTAGGCGATGCCGCAGAGCGCAGAGTGCCCGACACAGTGAGCGTGCCCGAGATTGCGCCGCTCGTCGCATTGACTGCGCCCGTCAAATAGATATTGTCCGTCCAAAGTCCATAGCCGCTCAAAGCGCCAAAGACGGCGTCGGTAATGCCGCTCAAATTTCCGAGACGTGCGCGCTCTGTCGTCGTCGTCCAAGGCGAGCCCGCGTGCGTGCGTATCGACACAAACGGCGCGCCGCTCATGTCGCTCGACAAAATGACGTGCCCTTGCCCGCTCGCGCCATAGTCGAGCGCGAGCTCGCCGATATAATAGCTCACCGAACGCGTGCCGCTTGAGTATGTGCACGTGTAGCTCTGCGAGTCTGCGCCGAGTGTGTCTTGAGCGACAGTGAACCATATTTCGCCATTGACGCCTTTGACATTGACAATGTCACTATTCGCAAACACCCAAGAGCCGTCGAATGGCGTCGAGACTTCCATTGTCCACGTGCCCGCCGCGGGCACTGCCATTTCCGCGTCGAGCGACGCCGCACTCTTTGCGACGACTTGCGTCCCGCCCATCGCGACGCGGGTCGCAGTGCTCGCAATGAGCACGCTCGCGGGCACGTCGTCGCCCTCGACGGCGAGCTCATACTTTGCGCTCGCCTTTGCGCGCGTGCTCATAAGTGTCCAACGCACGTTCGCGGTGTCATACACAAGCCACGACACAGAATAGCCCTTGAGCTTGACCGCTCTGCCCGTATAGGTCGAGATGCCGCCATACGCGCCGCTCGCAGGATTATTCGCGAGCGTCATATTGACGGGCGAGTCATTTTTGAGAATGAGCACTTGTCCGTCTTTGCCTTTTTTAATGTGCGAGATAATAAAATTGCCCGACGCAGTCAAGCGCATAAAGGTATCCGTCGACACGTCGAGGTCAAGCGTCTTGGGATACGCGCCACCGTATGAGTCTATGCTCACGTCGACACGCATGAGCCCGAGCATGGATACCAAGAGCGAGCCGTCTGTGCCGACTGTGACTTTATTTGTCGTGCCCGTCCTCAATGTGAGCACGCCGCCAATATACGCGAGGTTGCTCTTGCTCGCACTGTTGTCGCCGACGACAATGTCGCCCGCCGAGAGCGACTCACTCGCGCCGCCCCATGAGAGACTTGTCACAGGCAGAGCAAAGACGCCGACGCTCGCCGTATAGCCGAATAGCCCTGTCGTGTCCATTTGCACACGTGCGCCGCTCGACGCAGTGCGAATAGTTGCGCCTGTCACAGTGCCCGCAGTGATTGAGCCCAAGTCAGCCGCAATCGCCGAGAGCGTCGTCGTGCGAATGTGCTCCGCATAGATAAAATTTTGGAACAGAGTCGCATACCCTGTGCCGCTCAAATTGAGTGCGACGAGATATGTGTCGTCACTGATTGCGGGCGCAGTCGCGCTCGTCTGTAGCACAGTCGGCGACGAGAGCTGCCAATAGATATACTTGTTTGCCGAATTGCCGCCCGCGACTGTGTGCGTCGTGCCCAAATAGGTGAGCGAAAAGCTTGACCATGCAAGCGAGCCGCCGCTCGGCGAATTGTCTGTGAGCACGAGCCCGCTCAAGAGAGGAATCGCAAAATTTGTCTTGCTCGGATTGAGCGAGCCGTCGACGACTGCGCTCCCATTCAAAGAGACGACGCCCGCCGTCGTCCAAGAGAATACGCCCGACGAGCCGAGCCAGCCGCTCCCGTCATTCAAAATTTGCGATGTTTGCGCGGCGCTCGCGTTGTATGTCTTGAGTCCCGCCGCCGAGAGCACCCAACGCGCGGGCGTCGCAGAATTGCTCAAGCTGCCCGACACAATCAGGTCGCCCGATATGGTGCCGCCCGTCGCAGAGAATGAGCCCGAGATAATCGCGCCCGTCGCATTGAGCACGCCCGCAGGTGTGACGCGAAAAGGCGCGCTTGCTCTGTGTGCGTATGTCGCGCCCGCATAAAAGGGAAAGTCGACGGGCGACATGCCCGCGCTCGTCGCGTCTGCGCCTGTGTCTTTGACGAGTCTGTCCTCAAAGATGTCCCAATCCGCAATCGTGCCCCAAGTCGCGTCGATGCCGCCATCGACAAAGACATTCCCGACAAAGCGCGTCGTGACTGTGCCCTCGCTCTCGATATTCGACGAAATTTCGTCGTCCGAGATTGAGAACGTGAGCGCCTCATTGGTCACTGTGCTCGTGACGCCGTTGTCGACAATCGTGCCGCTCCACGTCATGCTCGCATAAGATTCCCAATCGACATCGACGAGCGTGTCGTCTTGCGTCCGTTGCGCGACAACGCCGCCGAGCACGTCAAGCACATATTGGTCGCTCGGAATAGTCGCGCCGTCGCCCTTGAGCACAAAGGTCGTGCGCTTGACTCGCTTTTTGTCTGCGCTCGCGCCAAAAGAGGGCAGAGTCGCAGAATACAATGAGGCACTCATGCAAATACTTTCCGCTTGCCCGCACGCTTTGCAAAGCGTCCCGAGAGCAATGACTCGACATCTCTGTCGCTCGTCTCAATCTCAAGCGTGTCGGCAAGCAAGTCATAATTGGTAGACTCAATGAGCAATGCCGTCGCGTCGCTCTCTGTGTCTGCGCTCGACGACGTGACGAGCCCGCCGAGCACGTCGCTCGCCACATAGTCGCCCGCACGCACGCGGTGCGCGGGCACGTCCGAATAATTTGCGCCGTATATGCGCGCCGAGAGCGCGTCACTGTGCGCGCCGAGCGTCGTCGGCACGCTCGACATGGTCACACGTCGCTCGTCGAGCACTTGAAACAAAATGCGGCGCGACGCAGAGTCGCCATACTTTATAACGCTTTGGATGATGTCTTGCGGCGTCGCGTGCGTCGCTTTGGTATTGAATTTTATCGAGACGCCCGTCGTCCCGAGCCCGCTCAAGTCTGTCGTGGGGATAAACTGATTGCCGCTCGACGTGAGCACGTCGCTCACAATTGTCTCAAGCGCTTTGGCTTTGCGCCATCGCATTTGTATCTCTTGCAAAGCGAGCGTCGCCCAATAGGGAAAAAGCACAAGTCGAATTGAGGGCGAGCGCGCACGTGTCGCTCGACGAGTAAAAGGTCGGAAGTCCTTGAGCAATTGCAAAGCAAGCGCCGCTCGACGAGACGCTTGTGCGGCGCTCATTTGCCCTTGGTCAGTCAAGTCGAGATTGAATGTGTGCACGCCGTATCGCTCTTGCATGTCCGTATCATTCGCGCGCTCGCGTCGCACAATCTCGCCGTCACGTGTGACCGCATAGGTATAGCGCGCGATAACACGTGTCGCGAGATATTGGAGCCGTCGCTTGTGCACCTCGTGCTCATACTCGCACGTCATTTCGGCGACGAGTCCCTCATACGCGATAGCCCCTGCGCCGTCTGTGATGGTCACATGCGCCATGAGCCAATCCGAGAGCGCGTCGCGCACGTTGGTCAATGAGACATCGCGCAAGACGAGCGACGCCGAGCCAAAGCCGCCGACGCGGTCTGTCGCAAAATGCGCCTCGCCGACATTGTATGCGCTTGAGAGCGTGAGCCAATGTGTCGCGCCGAGCAAGACGGGCGAGTGCAAGTCGATGCCGAGCATTATCTATGCGCCTCGTGCGAGCATGTGTCGATATTGGACGGACACGTCGACTGTGTTATTGCCGAGCACGTGTGTCTCGTCGCTCGCTTTGTAGGAAATGACATACAAACGCGCGGCGCGTGAGGGATTGAGCAAGAGAGGACTCCCATGCAAGCGCTCTTTGCCAAAAAGCACATTCCCGCTTCCGTCGACGACATACGCGCCGCCGCGTCTGTCGCGTGCGTCGACGACTGCGCGCGCACTCGCCGAGAGCGATACGGGCATACTCGCAAAGACGAGTCCCGTCCCGTCGCCGCCGTCATAACAGGGCAGGGCGACGCACAAGTCGACATCGAATGTCGCGACGTTCGCGCTCTGCGTGTGCAATTCTATCGCGATGCCTTGCAATGCTTGCACGCCCACGTCGACAGGCGGGAGCTTGAGCACGCCGAGCGAGATAAGAGGGAGCGCAGTCGTGCCGCCGACCACGAGAGTCTTGCGTGCGAGTGCGCCCCAATTGCCATACGCCGCAATCGTGCCGCCCGACACGATGCCCACGCGCGCACGTGCGAGAGTCTTGGGCGAGCTGCCGTGATTGTCGCGACATCGACAGAGCAAATGTATATATCGAAAAGAGTCGACGAGGTTTGTCGCGGGCAGAGTCCAATACATGCGACGCGCCCACGCAGTCGTCAAGGGCGTCACACGCGTCCCGACGCCGCCGCTCAATTGAGCGTCCACGAGGTTCGCGGCGTCGACATCGCGCGTAAAAGTGTATGAGCCCGTCGAGCCGTCTGCCTCAAGTATGACAGGCGCATTCGCGGGCGTGCCGCTCTGTGCGAGCGCGAGCGCGACACGTGTCGCCGTCACAGACGCGGGCGTGACTGTGACGACAAGCGGCGCGGGCACGTCGCCGCGAAATGTCGCGAGCGCGATTGCGCCATTCCCGACATTCGACACAGTGCTCCCGCTCGCGAGACTAACCGACGAAATTTCGTCAAAATACGCAAAGCCCGCGCGTGAGCGTCGCTTGAGCTTGAGTGAGACATCGGTGAGCACGCGCTTTCCGTCGGGACGCTTGAGCACCTCATACTCGCGCTTGCGTGCGAGCACTGCGTCGACAATCTCGCTCTCAAGCTGATAGCTCCCGCCTGTCGGTTGGAATCGCAACATACACGGCGCATAGTATGACACGCCGCGCGCGATACGCTCTTGCACATTCGCGACAATGCGCTCAAGCGCTTTGAGATTGTCGTGCACTGCGTCGACGCTTGCGCCGAGCACGTCGAGCACAATCTCGTCATTCCCGTCAATGCTTGGAATATACTTTGCGACCTGATAGGTCGTCGCGTCGTCGAGCGAGACTGTCGCACTGTCGACATAAAGGTCAAGCAAGCTCATGCCACACCTCGCGCCTCTGCCGCGCGCAATAATTCGGCGATACGCTCTGCCCACTCGTCGACTCTGCGCGCACTGTCGACAATTACGTCGCCTTGCACGTCGATAATAATAGTCGTGCCGACGCCGAGCCCGCTCCCACTTGTGAGCGCAGAGTGCGGAATAATCGTGCCGCTCGTGCGCGGCACAAATATCTCCGAGCCGCTCTCGCCGACCATAATTGGAACATTCGCTTGAGCTGCGCCGCCCGCCGCGAATCCCTGAATGCCGAGCGACGACAAAAAGTCGGCGAACGCGCCCGAACCAATCTCAAAGCCGAACATACTCGCGAGCTCATTGAGCCAGTCGACGACATCTTGTATCGCGCCCGCGACTGCGTCGAATGCGTCGCGAATGGGCGTGAGCACGTTGTCGGTAAATGCTTGCAATGCGCTCGCAATCGTGCCGCTCACGGCATCGGCAAATGTTTGCAAAGCCCCTTGAGCCGCTTTGATAAAATCGACGGCGTCACTAAATGCTTTTGCCGCGCCTTCCCAAAGCTTTTTGAGCGTCTCGATTGCGCCATTGACTGCGCCCGACACGACGCCCGCAAAGTCGCCGAGTGCGGGCAAGCCCACAGAGAATATCCACGCGGCGAATTGCCCGAGCGCGGGCAATGCTTGACCTGTGATAAAAGAGCCGAGCGCAGAGAGCGCCTCTTGTATGCGCGGTCCCAACCAATCGGCGAGCTGTTGTAACGCGGGCAATAATGTCGATTGAATCCACTCGCCCAAACGCTCAAGCGTTGGCATTGCCGCCGTCGCGACTGTGTCGCCAAAAGATTGCAATGCGGGCGCGAGGTCACTTGAGAGCCATCCCACAAGAGACGAGCCCGCACTTTGCAAAGCGCCGCCGATGCCGCCAAACATATTCGACACCGTCGCGCCGATGTCTGTCGACGCGAATGACTTGAGCATGTCGCCCGCTTGCGAGGCAATGTCGCCGATGCTCGCCGCGAGTGCGCCCGCCGCCGCTTGCACTTGCGGATTGTTCAAAAAGCCCACGAGGGCGTCTGCGCCGTCGCTCAAGATAGGCAAGAGCGCGCCGCCCACTGTCTCCATAACGTCGCCAAACTTATTTTGTAAGATGTCGAGCTTGCCCGAGAACGTGTCGCCCGCCGCTTGAGCTGCGCCGCCAATCTCGTGCGTGAGCTCGCCGAGAATAATCTTTTGTGCGCCCGCGATGTCGCCCGCCTCGACCATCCCTTTTATCATCGCCTCTTGGTCTTTGGTGAATTGCACGCCGACGCGCGAGAGAGCGCCCACGCCCTCGATAGGATTATTGAGCGCTTTGCCGAGCATGGTCGCCGCCGAGACTGCGTCGGTCTTGAATGCCGTTGCCATGTCGAGCGTCATTTCCGTCGCTTGCGGAAAAACGTCTTTGCCAATGTTTGTAAAAGTCAAGAGCATATTCTCGGCGCTCAAGACTGTGTCGTCCTCAAAGCGAGTGACCTCTTGCAAGCTCGATGCGAGCTCATTCGCCATTTCCGCAGTCACGCCCGCGACGCCGCCTGTCGACGCAATGCGCGCGGCGAGCTGCGCTTGCCCTTCCTCTGCCTGCGCCGCCGCCTCTACACTCTTGAAAAGTCCCGCGCCGAGTGCGACTGCGCCCGCGAGAGCGCCGCCGACTGCGATGCCGCCGAGAGACGACAAAGCGCCGCCGACGCCGCCGAGCACTTTGCTCGCCTCGTCTTTTGCTTGGACGAGTATATTTATGGAATAGTCAGGCATGGGTTATCTCTTGCGAGAGCGTGAGCGCGCACGTGTGCGCGTGCGCTCGCTCTCGACTTTGTGCTCAAGCGATTGCGCGTGCAAGTCCTGATACACAATTTTGGCATTCTCTCGCGCGAGCTGCGAGGGCGTGCAATGATAGAGACGGCACGCGGCAAGTCGCACGTATTCGACGGGCGGCGGCGCGTCTGCCCACAAGTGAGCGACGAGCCGCCGCGTTAATTTGGGTCGGGCGACGTGAGCTGCGAGAGCTGCGCGCGCAGTGCCTTGAGTATCGCGGGCATTGCCGAGACGGGCAGCTTTCCGATGCCGCCGACGACTGCGCGATTCAAGATGTCGACGAGCTGCGCGGGCGGTATCTCTTTTTTTGTGAGAAGTATGATGTCGTCAAAGAGTAGGGCGTCGGGGTCAATTGTAATATCGAGCGCGACGCGCTCTGCGCTTTTTGTTGGCGCAGTGAGAGAGCGCTTGTGTGACATTTGCTTTGTCCTTTTATACTACGGCGAGACTGTCGACGGCACAATTGTCGCGACGCGCACTGTGAATTCCGTGAGAATGGCGTCGGCGTTTTCGACACTGCCCGACGGATACACAGGATTGAGCGCAGTGCCCACGCCCGACGTGAATTGCTTTTCTCCCGACTGCCCGCCCTTTGGCGACCATCGCACATAAAGCGCAGAGCCCGCCTCATACGCGGTATTGACAATCTCAAAGGGTTCGCTCGCCGCCTCTGTGTAGACCGTCGAGACTTTTATGTCCATGCCCGCACGCTTGCCGATTGTGATAATGGGCGTGTCGCCCGACGCGGTCTTTTTTTCGCTCACGTCGCGCTCGCCGCCGCTCACCTCGACAGACGAAAAAAAGCCCGACACGTCTGTCCAAACTGTGCCATTGGTCGAGAGCTCGACTTTGGCGTCGCGCATACTCATTGCGCCTGTGGTCTGTGCCATTCAAAAATCCTCCCCGCGCATTCTCGCGCGTATGTGACGAAATTTCGTCGAGCACTGCGCTCGACTTATAACATGACCGCGACGGCGAGAGGCACGCGCTCTGTGAGATACACGTGCCCGCTCTGTGTCTTGAAAAGTGCGACAACGCTCTCGCCCGCATAGTCGAGCGCGAGCCATTTGCCATCTTGCGTAGGACTCTTTGCGTCGACAAAGGTCGCGACACAGAGCTCAAGCTCGTCGAGCTTGCTCTCCGCATTCGCTTCCGTCCAATTGTCTGCGACGCGAATGACAAAGAGATTGAGGTCAAAGCCAAATGTCGCGCGCGAGCCCTGCGCCGTCGCACGCTCACGCAGAGAGCTTGCCGACAAGAGCGTCACGACGGGCGAGCGTCCCGCGAGGTCTTTGGGTTGATATTGCAAGAGCTGCCCATTGACGCCGAGCGCAGTCGTCAAATAGGGCGAGAGCAAAGTCGAGACGTGTCCCTTTGTCGTCGCACGTGACACAGTGCTCATAACGCGCCCTCAATGAGCTTGATTGCGTCTGCCGCAATGTGTGCGCCGTCCTCGCTCACTGTGCGCTCAAAAGCATTGTGCGAGCCGCCGCGCATAAATTCAAAAAAGCCATATTGCGACGGCTTTGTGCTCGCGCCGCCGCGCGGGTTGTATGCGCCCTCGTCGATAGAGACGCGCCCGCGTGCGTCGCGCACGTCCATTCGCAGAGCCGAGCGCAGAGCACCCGTGTCGACGTGTGTGCGTCGCACTGCGCCTCGGTGTGCGGCAATGGTCGCGAATTTTACGGCGCGCCCGAGCGCACTCGACGGCTTAAGCGCGGCAATCATTTTATTATTCTTTGCTTGCACCTCTTGGATGCCGCGTATCTCAATACGTGCGCCGCCCTGTTGTGGCATGTCTGCGCTTTACCCTTTCATTTGCTCGACGACAATCGCGAGCGTGTCGCCCTCACTGTCCCAAGTCCATTCGGCGACAGAGCGTATCGGATACTCTATTGTCGCGACGACGAGCACGTCGCCCTCGCGAATGTCAAGCCCACTGCGCGCGTATGTGACTTTGAGCTCGTGCGGCGTCTCTGTCGCTTGCGTGCCGAGCAAGTCTGCGTCGATAGGGTCGAGCGGCAATATGCGTATGTTGCTCAAGTGTGACGACTGCGCCGCGCGTGAGCCGTCGCCCGACATCGCGGGCGAGCGCTTGGTCGCCGCCGTCACTGTCGCGAGCATGTCAAAAGAGAATGAGCCCGCTCCCGCGCTCATGTGCCCGCTCCCGCTTGCTCGACTTCCTCTGCCTCGGTGAGCCCGTCTGTGCGCTCTGTCGAGTATGCGTCGACGCGCTCAAAGGCAATCGAGAACGCGCGAGCGTCGCCGCCATATTGCGCGCGCAACGCCTTGCCCGTCTGCGAATAGTGCTCAAATATCTGTTGGAGCTCTTGACGCCGTTGCCCGATGCTTGTCGAGACGGCGCGTGCGTATCGCAGTGCAAGCACCTCGCACGACGCGGCGACGGCACGCATAACGTCGTCGCTCTCTTGTGTCAAGAGAGCTTGTATTTGCTCGTCGCTCATATTCGACGCGTCGGGCAGGACTCCCGCATTTTGCACGTCGTCGCCCAAGTGCATTCGCACCATGCCGACATCTGTGCTCAAGCTATTTGAGAATGACATCGGTTATCCTTTTTTGCGCTTGGGCGTCGAGTGCTTGGTCGCGCTCTTTTTTGTGTGAGCGAGCGCGGGCACAGTCTCGCGCGTATGTGACGAAATTTCGTCGACTTGTGCTTGAGCGACTTGTGCGCTCGTGTCGCCGAGACTTGCGCGACATTCGACTTTGACGCAGACGCCGAGCCCACTGCGCGCCTCGTCGTCACTGCGTGCGAGCCACGTGTCGGCGACAATTGCGTCGCCACAGTGCGCGCAATTGTTCGGCAGTCCCAAAGATGTATTGTGCATGATATGAGCACGAGCAAGCCCCACGCGCGGGCAGAGGTGCACGTGAGACTTGCTCGTCTTTTATTCTCGTCAAGCGATGGTCGGCGTCACATAGTCGCCCGCGGCGTTAATGTATGTGAGCACGCCATTGGTGCGGTCTTCGCCGATGCCGAACCCATATTCGGCATACATCACGGCGAGCACTTGCGGCGCATTGACATATTGCCCGCTCACGATATTCCAACCAAAGCCAAAACGCGGATTGATACGCACGCGCAAGGGATTGCGCGCGTCGCCGTCGCCATAGCTGCGATACACGCCGAAATAATTTGTGGGCACGCGATTCGAGAGCCACAAGCGAGCGATGCCGTAGGGCGTCTCGATATACCCAAAGAATTCCGACACGTCTGCGACTTGGGCGCGGTCTTGAGCGGCACGATAAACGATGCCCGCCCATTCGGGCGCTTTGTAGCCCGTGAACGTCGTCGTGTTTGTCCACGTCGCAATGTCTGCGCGCGACGCGACAATATCGAATGGGGGCTTGTGACCATGCTCTTGCAAGTGCGCGACTGCCGCATTGAGCGCGGCTTGATTGAGCGTCGCGGTTCGCAAGTAGTGGTCGTGCGTATAGAGGAACGTCAAGCCGTCGCCGCTCGACGGCGGGACATACGTCGCGTCATTTGTGCCGCCATCGGCAAACGGAACAGACGCCGCCGCAGTCGAGCCGACCTTTTCGGCTTCCATTTTGAAAAAACGCGTGAGCGTGTGCTTTTGCCACGCGTCGCGAATGTCTGTGAACGCAGAGCGCACGTCCGAGTCGAGCTTGCTTTGTCGCGCGTCGCGCAGACTCATAAAAGTCCAACCGAGCGCGCGGTCATACTTTTTGAGAGGGAGCATGTGCCCCGTCTCATTGCCACGACGAGGCGTCGGGATGCCGTATTCTGTCGCTTCCTCGACGCCGTTTGTGCCACTGTCGATAATGTCCGACACAGTCGCCTCGTCTGTGACGCTCAAGAGCCCGCCATAGTGCGACGTGGTCAAGAGCTCGGCATTGAGGGATTGTAAGCCCGCGCGCAAGTCTGCGACGACGAGGTCGAATGTCGAGCCGTCTGCGAGCTCAATCTTTTTGATTTCCGCTGTGTCCCACAGTGCGGGCAGTGCGTTGTCTTTCAAGTCACTGAATGAGAGAACACCCATTATAAACCTCCGTGAGTGAGTGTGTGAGTCGTGAGTCAGTGCTCGCGCCTATTCGACGAAATTTCGTCGCGTTGGCGCGTGCACGTGTCCGTCCGGATAGTCCAAAAGAGAGCGAGTGTGCCTTTACGCCTCGGTCATGGGCGGGTTGACAAAGAGCACAGTCGCAGAGCGAGCGCGCGCAAATTTATGCGAGGTCGTGCCCGCCGCGTCGCCGAGCTTTGCCGCCGTGTCACTGATATATAAAACATCGTTTGGCGTCATGCCCGAGAATCCTGTCACCTGACCAAAGACGACAACGTCAAGATTATCGCCCGCGACAAACGCGGTTTGGTCTGTCCCTGCGACTGCGACGACGACGCCCATGCCGTATGTCGTGCCCGCCGCGCTCGCGTCTGTGACTTCCACGTCACCGTCTGCCGCCATATACACGATGTCGCCGACGTTGCCACTCCCGCCCGCACGTCGACGCTCGACAAGCGCATTCGGGAGAGGGCGCACGTCTTTTGCGGTAACTGCTATATCTGCCATTTTAGACCTCCAAGAGTCTGTGTGTGGCGCTCGTGTCTGCTAACCCGAGCGCAGTCCGTAACGCGACGCGAGCGTCGACTTGCGCGCTTTGTCTTGAGCGCCTTTGTCTGCGCGTGCCGTCGCGTCGATATTGCCATTTGTGCCGCCCGCTTGCTTGAGCAAGTAGGGGCGCGCTTTGGCAAGCGCTTTGAGCGCATCCTCGACGCCTGTGACCTCGCCCTCGTCGTCGACATTGACTTGTGACAAGTCGGCGAGCTTGAATGCGTCGGCGGGCGTTTGGAAATTGAGTGCGCCCGCGAGCACCTCGACAGTCGAGCGAATGCGAATGTCGCGCACGAGCCCAATCAAGCGCGCATTCTCGTCGCTCGCTTTTTTCAAGTCTGCGGCGAGCTTGTCTTGCTCGGTCATGCTCGCGCGCTTTTGCTCTTGCTCGGCTTGCTCTCGCTCGGCGAGCTCTTTGCGACGAGCGGCACTCTCGCCACGCGTGCGCTTGAGCTCTTTTTCCATGTCGGCAAGTCGTGCACTCAATTCCTCGACGCTCGACGCCGCTTGCGTCGCTTGCGTGTCTTGCGTCGCTTGCGTGTCTTGCGTTTCCTGCGTGTCTTGCTTTGCCGCGTCCTGCGCGGTCTGCGTGTCTGCGGGCATCTCGCCCCCTTTCCTTTATTGAGAGACTCACTCTCTCACTCACTCGCCGCACTCACTCACTCAAGCACACAAAAGCCCATGCCCTCGCACGCACGTCCTCGTCAAGAGAGACGTGTCGGAAAAGGGCAGGGGCAATATGCGCGTGCCAAAGCACTAGGCGCTCTCGCGTCATGGCTTGAGGTGTCGAGACAACGTCGAGCGAATTGAGAGAGCTCGTGCGTGCGTCTGTGTGCCCAATCGAGTAAATTGGATTTGACACAGTACACGAGCGCTCGCAATTCGCGCGCGCATTCTCTGATAAAAAGCGACGTGTGCTTGTGTGCGCGTGAGGTATTGACGCGTGACCATGACAGGCGTCACGACGACGCAAGCAACAAACGCCCCGACCACGACTGCGGTTAGAGTGTCCAAAAGTATTCTCGCCTCAATAGTCACAAGAGCACCTCGTCGACTCAATGCTTGAGCGGCACACGCGCGCCGCACTGCGCGCACGTCGTCGCTCGTGAGATATTATACCGTTTCCCGACAAATGAGGCAATACCCAAAAGCGAGCGCCGCTCAAGCAAAGCGTATTCTCTCAAAAAAGTCTCAAGTGCGTCGAGCCGAGTCGAGAGCTCGACGACTTGCAAGCGCAGAGCGTCGAGCTCTGTGCGCTCTGCGTCCGTGAGCGTGCTCACTGCGTGCCTCGTCGACTTGTCGCGTGAGCGGGATGGATTTCCTCTCGCGCTTTGGTCGTGTCTCGTGCGTCGCGCTCTGCGCGTGCGGCGTCACGTATCTCGCGCGTGAGCGAGTCGTCGACTTGCTTGACGTGCACAAGTGCGACGGCAGTGCGGCACCACCAATGAAACGGCGGCGAGTCGAGCTCGTCGGCAAAACGCGGCTCGCCTGTCAAGTGAAATTTGCCATCGAGCGGCACGACTTGCCCTGTCACTCTCAAGCAACAATCGGTAGTCCTCTCGTCGATTGCGGCGATAGCTTGCTTGGCATACTCGTCGCGCGACTCGCCCGCCGAGCGCAGACTCGACGAGAGCGACGACGCAAAAGAGCTCGCCATGATTGTCGCGAGCATGACTGCGCCCGCCTTGAGCACAGGCGCGGGACTCAAGAGCCCGACACGTGCCTCGTCGCCCAAGACGAGCGACTTGTCGAGCGTGCCCACGCTTGCCATTGCGCGAATGCGACGCACTTGCTCGTCGAGCGGAGCGAGCACGCTCTCGACAGACGTGTCGACGAGTGTGTCGCCCGCCGTCTGCCCGCGCTCGTCGAGACGCGGCACAAAGGGCACGTCGAGCAATGCAAGCTCACGCTCTGCGCGCGTCTCGCTCTGTGTGACTGCGTCGACGAGCACTGCGCGCACGCCGCTCTCGACTTGAGCACGCAAGTCGACGAGTGTGTCGACAAGTGCGCGAGTGCTTTGCACGTCGTCAAGCGCGCGACGCGCTTGTCGATACGCGACGACGACGACGCCGCGCGTCGACATGCTCACGCCCAAACGCGCAAAGAGTCGACGTGCGTCCTCATTCGCTTTGAGTGCGCTCTTGTATGCTTGCGCGTGCACTGTGGGCATAGGGCATCTCTCTTTTTATGTGACGAAATTTCGTCGGTCAAGCACTCGTCGGCGCATTCAATGTCGACACGCCGCGCAGTGCGTCGATATAAAGCTGGTATTCCTCTGTCTGCGTCCATGCGGCAATCTCTGCGTCACTGTGCCCTGCCAATTTCCACGCGGCGACGAGAGGGATACGCAATTTGTCGCGCTCGATTGCGACAGTCTCGACCACGACTTTTTGGTCACGCACCTCTGCGCTCGCCCACTGCGGAAAAATGTCGAGCACGTCGTCAAAAGACTGTGTCGAATTAAAATTATTCCACAAGCGCAGAGCGAGCGACATGACGCTCGACCACGACGTGCCAAAATTTACTTGACGCGCTTGACACTTTGCGAGCAAGGGCAATGTGCCCTCTTTTTGCGACTCTGCGCTCGACACTTGCCGCGTCAATTGGAAACGCGAGACGGGCGTGTCCGTGATAGCTGCCGTCCATTGCATGAGTGCGACAATGAGCTCGATTATCGGGCGCGGGTCTGCGCCGTCGATTGCGTCAAAAGACGCCTCGCTCGGCGACTTGGGCGTGCCGACAACGCTCGCGGGTTTGATTGTGAGCTTATTGCTCATGTCTGAATTGAGCGGCTTGCCGTCTGTCGTGGGAATAAAGCCGAGCGCGCGATAGATACGGAACACAGTCAAGTCACTCGCGCCGAGCAAGTCGACGAGCACATGGTTTATCGCTCTTTGCATGGGAATCGCGTCCCATATCTCTGACCTGTCGTCGGCGTTGCGGAAATGAATGAGCGGAATGCCGAGCGGGTTGCCTTGCGCGTCTGTCCAAGGCACGACGTGCGTGCGTGTCGTCTCGTCGACAAAGGGCACAAAGCTCTTGCCGTCTTTTATAATATATTTCTCGACGCGGTCAGGAAAATACAAATTGACGCGCACGCGCGCCTTGAGCTTGCCGTCGAGCGTCTCTGTGTCTGTCCAAACCTTGACGCCATAAAGCGCTTTTTGGTCTGCGTCATTATTCTCATAGACCATAAAGCACCCATCGCCATTGCCGCCCACTTGCGGCGACGTGTATCGCGGCGCAAGTGTAAAGCGCGGCATCGCATTCTCTGCGTCCCAATCGACAAAGACAAAATGCTCACGACGTGCGAGCGCTTGCTCGTGCACGACTTGCGCGCGCGCATTCATTTTATTCCGCTCCCAAATTTGAGCGAGCAAAAGTCGCACGTCGTCGGCGGGCGTCGCATTCGGCAAAGGCGCTTGAGCATATTGCGGCGACGTGCTCGTCACGGCAAACGATGTCACACTCAAGCGCTCGCTCACTGCGCGAATAACAGTGCGGCACACATTGAGACGGAAAAGCGGGTCACTCGCCGAGCTTTGGTCGCCGAGAATGCTCTTGAGACGCTCGTCGAGCTTTACGTCTTGGTTGCCGTCAAAGTATTCCGAGCATAGCTCAATCGCCTTTTGCAATGCGAGCTCGTCTGTGCTCTGCGCTTGCTCATACGCGAGCTCCGCGCGCACTGCGAGCTCGTCGCTTGTCGTCAATGAGGGAATCATATTTGCTCACTCCTTTTTGGTCGAGCGCATTCGACGAAATTTCGTCACACATGCGCGCTCACTTGCGTCTCTGCGTCTCAAGATAATTATACACAAAGCTTTGAGTCGCATTCTCTGCGACGCCGCACGCCGCATAACGCAGAGCGTCGAGTCTGTGAAAAAAGCGCTTGCTCTCAATCTCGTCGCTCGGCATCCCGCGCTTGTCGAGCTTGCGTCGATACGTGCCGAGCTCGTCGAGCACGCCTCGACACGAGCGGAACACTTTGAAACGCGGCGGGCGCGGCTTGACGAGTGCGGTCACTCTGTCGATGCCCGCCTCGACATCGCCCACGGGCGGCTTGAGCACGTCGAGTCCTTCTGCGCTCCAATCGCGTCTCTGTTGCGACTCGCTCGCCGCGCCGCCGTAATAAGCGACGACATTCTCGTCGCGAGAGAGTGCGCGCGTGTCATTGACGAGCTCACGTGTCGACTTGCCGCCGTCGAGCAATTCTCGGTAGAGATAAAATACGTCCGCAATCTCGTCGTGAGCAAGCCAAACGCGTGCGACATTCGCTCCCCCAAAGTCGATGCCCACATAACGCGGCATCGCACTCGGTAGAATAAAGTCGTCGACGACTTGCACTGCGTCGTCAAAGTCGGCATAGATAAGCCCAACGGGACGCGCGAAAAGTCCCGCGTAAAACATTTGGAAGCGCCAATTCGGCATCGTGCGACGTGCGCGCTCATACTCGGCAAAAGGAAAAGACGGATTCGCATAGCTCGGAAATTGTATGACCTCAATGTCTTTGTCGCCTTGCTCCCACTTGTCATAGACTTCCGTTTTGAGCCATCCCACATTATAGATAGTCGTCGTCGCGAGCACTCGCCCCTCTGCGAGTGAGAGACGGCGCAAGACGGCTTCCCAATGCTCAAGCGTGAATGTGTCTTGCCCGACCTCGTCAAGCCACGCCGCACTCGCAGTCGCAGACTCAAGCCCGCCGTCTGCCTGTGCCGAGCGCAAAATAATTCGCGCATACATTGGCTCGCCCGCACGCTTTGCCCAAAAGCCGCGCTCGGGGTCGGCAATCTCAATGATTCTATCGCCGCGCCAATAACGTCCGATGCCGAGCACGTGCTCAAAAGTCTCTCGCAGTGAGGGGAGCATCTTGAGCTTAAAAAGGTCATAGCTCGATGTTACTGCAAGATAATCGCCCGCGCCTCTGCGCTTTATTTCATTCGCGAGCCACCATGCGCCGAATGTCGTCTTTCCGCTCTGCGTGCCCGCGAGCACAAAGATAAAGCGTGCGCGTGAGTCCCATGCGCGCGCTTGTCCTGCGTGCAAGTCGAGCACGAGTCGCTCGTCTGCGATATGCCAAAGCTTGCGCGGCGCAAGCGTAGGGACAAGCGGGACAGGCGCACTCGGCGCAATTTGACGAAATTTCGTCGAGCTGCGCTCGTCACGCGCTTTGGACTGCGGGCGCGGTTGTGTCGACAGTGCTCGCGGGCGCGTTCGGGTTGGCATAGTCTGCGGGTTTGTGCACGACAATCTCGCGCCACGTCTGCGAGAGCGCCTTGCCCTCGACATCGGTGAGCGAGTGCTTGCTCGGAGCGTCAAGCCCTAAAATCGCGCAACGTCGCTCGATACACCATTGCACGCCGTCGAGATATTTTGTGTCGCCGAATTGCGACATTTTACGCACTGCCGCGCGGTCACGCAGTGGCACGCTCTTTTTATTTGCGCTCGTCGCCGCGCGACTTATGCGCTCGGTCACAGTTTCCTCGCGTGCGCCTTTTGAGCGCTCCCATGCGCTCCAATACTCGACCTCAAGCGTGTCGACTTTGGCGAGCTCTTGTGCTTTGAGCTCGTCAAAGTCGCGGAGCATTGAGTCAAGCCAACGCGAGCGAATGACGCCGAGGTCATAGCTGATAAGCTGTTGCGTGAGATTATAGTCGCGCGTCGACGAGAGACGCGCGGCAATTTGCGCTTGTGTGTCGCCTCGCAAGTAAAGCGTCGCAATCTCTTGCCTGTCGCGTTCTATTTCAATCGACGAGCGCTTGTGCGCCGTGCTCGACTGCGACTGTGTCTGCGTTTGTGCTCGACGTGTGCGAGCGCTTTTTTGTTTGCGAGCCATTCAATACCTCATACAAAGACTAGATACAAAGAGCGCTCACTTGGGCGCATACTCTGTCGGGTCGGGCACGTTCGCGAGCATAAACGCCTCGCGGCGCTCTGTGCACGTCGCGCACGTGCCACAGTGCACAGAGCCGCCCTTGTAACATGACCACGTCAAGTCAAAGGGCACGCGCAGCTCTGCGCCAAGCAAGACTATTTCCTCTTTTCGCAGTCGCGCAAAGGGAGCCATGAGCTCGACGTGCGCGATGCCGTCGAGCGCGACTTTTTGCATGTCTGCGAATGCGTCAATAAACTCGACGCGACAGTCGGGATATATTGCATGGTCGCCCGCGTGCACGCCAATCGCGACGGCATCGGCGCGAGCATTGACGGCGAGAGCGAATGCGAATGAGAGGAAAATCGGATTGCGAAAAGGGACGACAGTGATTGCCATGCGCTCGTCTGTATAGTGACCATCGGGCACAGGCACGCGGGCGTCTGTGAGCGACGAGTGTGATATATCGCCGAGCGCGTGCAAGTCGAGCACGCGGAAAGCGACGCCGAGCGCCTCTGCGACTTTGCGTGCCGAAAAGAGCTCGCGCGCGTGGCGTTGCCCGTATCGAAAAGAGACGAGCGCGAGCTCGTGCCCTCTGTGCTTGAGATAATAGGCGAGCACAGTCGAGTCGAGCCCGCCGCTCGCGACGACAATGACCTTTGACTCGCTCATGCGTCGCCCGCTTTGAGATATGATGCCGTCGCCTCAATGGCAATGCCGCCGCGCACATTGAAACGCACGCACACGTCGACGGCAATCGGCGCGATGTCGCGCACAAAGTCTCTCAAGATGGCTTGAGCCAAATGCTCGTGGAATACTCTTTGCTCGCGCCACGATTCCAAATAAAGCTTGACGCTCTTGCTCTCGACAAAATGCTCATGGGGCACATAGTCGAGCACAATCTCGGCAAAGTCGGGTTGCCCCGTGACAGGGCATCGACAGGTAAATTCTGTGCACGTGAGCACGACGTGCATTCCGCGCGCAGAGACATCGAGCGCAGAGTCGACAACGGGCACTGCGTCAAAGGTCGTGCGCGCCTCTGCGCTCTGAATGCCGAGCGCCGAATATGTGTGCGTGCGAGAGCTTGTGTCTGCGCTCATATCCGTCCCCCTCGCTCTGTCGCGACAACCTCGTCGCCCGCGCGCTCATTCTCTTTGACAAAGTCGACGACGACATAGGTGAGCGGCGTCGCAAGCACCTCATAAATAATTTTGACGCTTGCGAGCGAGACAATGAGCGGGACGAGTGCGTCGTCGGGCAAAACGCCATGAAAGGCGACCAAGACAAATACGATTGAGTCGAGCGACTCGCCGACAATGGTCGACGAGATTGTGCGCGCCCAAAGATATTTGTCTTTGGTGAGCGCTTTGACTCGCACAAAGGTTATCGCGTTCGCGTTTGTGCCAATGAGATACGCGACAAAGCTCGCGAGCAAGAGACGCGGCGCAAAGCCGAGCACTGTCTCAAATGCCGCTTGCCCTTGCCAAAAAGGGGGATAGGGCAATGCGAGCGTGAGGTAATAGAATATGACTGCGACCAAATTTGCCGCAAAGCCAACGGCGATAAGATGTCGCGCTTTTCTCAAGCCGTATACCTCGGGCACGATGTCGCCGATAATATACACGATTGGAAAAAGCAAAGTGCCCGCCGTGAGCGTGAGCCCAAGCGGAGCCGCCCATAGCTTGCCCGCGATGATATTCGACACGACGAGGGCGACACAGTAAAAGGCAGAGAGCACGACAAACATGAGCGACACGCGCTCGGCGAATGCTTGACGAAATTTCGTCACTTTATTCCTCCGTTTTGGAATGGGCGCGGGTTCGGTGACCGCGCGTTTTGACTTTGCGCTTTGTCTCTTGCGACGTGTCGCTCGCTTGCGCGTCGACACGCTTTTGAGCACTGCGCGCGGCATAAAGCGCATTGACTGCCGCCGCAATGTTTCCAAGCGAGATAGCTATGCTCACAAATTTTGGATTCACAAGCTCGCTCAAGCCGATGTCGGTCAAGTTTCCGTCGCGCCCATCGGGATACGTAAAGTGTGCCCAATCGGCAATGCGACTTATATAATTATTGTCGACGCTCACCACGTCGTCGCCCATGACGCGCAAGTATTCTAGCTGCGATTTCCACGAGCCGCCGAGCAAGTGCACACGTCGTCCTTTGAATGCGCTCGGCGGTAGCTGCGTGCCGCCGTGTGTCGTGGGCACAGAATAGCCGAGCACAAAGCGCGCGGGAATCTTGTCGAGGCAATCATATTTTGGAATGACAATCACATTCTCTGCGCTCGCCGCGAGCTCGTCTGCCCATGCGAGCACTTGCTAAAGCGAATAGAATGCGACGCCCTCTTTTTTTGCTTGCGACTTTGTCAAGAGGTCGCGCGTCGTCGCATACTTGGGACGTGTCTCATGCACGACGGCAGAGTGCTTGACGTGGTCATACGCGCGCCAGTCATTATCGACAAACGCGAGCGCGTGTGCGGGCGTGCTCGACGTGTAGGGACAAAGCGCCTTGCCACTTTGCACGCCGTATCGCAAGCCCGCCGCGACGGCGACACAACAGGACGCCGTTATAGTTGCCGTGTATATGACATCGAGCGGCAAAATGCGCGGGTTGGGTTTTTTCTCTGCGTCTGTCTCGTCTGCGCTTTGCGACATCGCGAGACGCTCGACCTCGGCGAGCTGCGCTTGTGCGTTTGCCATGAGCTCGTCGAGCAAGTCGTGCGACTGTGACGCGGCATTGCCCGCGTCGCGCAATATGCTCAAGAGCTTTGTCGCGTCGGTGAGTGCCATTGTCGACACAAAGTCAAAAGTCGAGAGTATAAGCGCCTCTTGGTCGGGCGTCCAACGTCCCACAATAACGGGCAGAGGTTCGCCGCGTGCAAGCGCTTTGTCTTTCCTCAAGTGCCCGTCAATGAGTCTGCGTGTCTCTGTGTTATAGAGAGCTGCGCCCGCCCATCCGACATCGGTGAGCAAAGAGTCGAGCGCTTTGTCTTGCGCCTCGTCGTGTATGCGCCAATTGCGCGGATTGTCGTCGACGCTTTTCGGGTCTGCCCACACCAATTTGTGTATGCCGTATTTGGCGCGTGGCGGGGTGACAGTCTTGAGTGAGTGAGTCATAGAGATAGAGAGAGCGCTCGCGCGGGCGGGACGCGAGCGCTCATGCAAGAGGGGAGAGAGATGAGGCGATTATTGAGACGGCGACGCGCTTGCGTCGTCTGTCTCGCTCTTTTTGTCGAGCGCGTTTGTGAGCATTTTGGCATAGCCGAAAATGCCGCTCGCGACGGCGAGTGCGAGCAAGATGTCGAGCGCGGGCGAGAGCTCGTGCAAGAGCGCTTGAGCGTCGGGAGATAGACGCATGACAATAAAATTCACGAGCACGACGAGCGCGCCGACAAGCACGAGCGCCATTCGAGGATGCTCGTCGACACGCGGCACGCCAAACGCGCGCATACCTTGCACAATAAGCGTGACGAGCAAACCTTGAGCGACCACAGAGAGCACAGAGTCGGAAATGAGGTTCATTTGGGAAATTCCTTATGGACAAAATTGCTCGCAATGTTTGCGAGACGAGTCTCGACGAGCGACATGCGCTCGCTCAATTCGGCAATGTCTGCGAGGGATATTGAGCTCGCGGCGTCGCGCAGAGAGTGGGCAGGGGGCGGGAGAATGCGCTCGATTGAGCGAGTCCATATCGAGCGCAGTCGAGCGGCTAGGGTTCGCATTGTCTCATGCACCTTTGTCCTCTTTGTTGCGCGTTCTAAGCGCACTCTCGACGAGTGAGGCGCTCGTCTCTGCGACGGCAGTCCCGCGCAAGGCAATCTCAAAAAGCATGTCTCGCTCTTTTAGGAGCTCGTCATACATTTTTTGCAAGTCTCGGTAATGCCATCCAAATACCCACATGCCGCGCGCTCCGCTCAAGAGTGCGAGCAATAACGCGACGACGAGCGTGAGCTTTTCCGCGTTGTCAAAGATAGCTTGCTCTCCCATGTGTTATGCCCTCGACATAGTGCAAGAGGAGCCGCTTGTGCGCGGGCGCTCTGTCTCGTCATTCCTCACGCGCGCATTATACCAAGAGACGCACATGAGCGTCAAGAGTGAAAAGCGCGGGGTCACGCGCCCGCGCCTATTCGACGAAATTTCGTCACATACGCGCGCCGCGCACCTCGCGACGCTCGACATGCCCAAAGGTCTTTGAGAGACGCTTGAGCGCTTTGTCGTGCTCGCCCGCCGCAAATTCCTCAAGCGCTTTTTGCGCCTGATAAAATCCTTTGCCGTCTGCGCGCTCGATACGCCCGCCGACTCCCAAGTCGTCGACAAGCGACACGACGACGAGCCCATGCTCGGAACGTGCGGCATAAAATATCGCACGTGTAAAAGCGTGACAGGGCAGGGCGAGCAAGATGTCGCCGAGCTTGTGCTCGACGACATCTTGCCGCGCGTTTGTGCTCATGCGCGCGCCTTTTTGCGCGCGCGCGCCTTTTCACGCGGGACGGCGAGCGACACGAGCGCGTCAATGTCTGTGGGATAAAAGAGCGCAGAGCGCCCAATGTGCGGCGCAATGCGGCGCAGTCGCCCGCTCTCGACGGCGCGTGCAATCGTGCGCGTGTCGACGCCTATGCGCTCTGCCGCTTGACGCGTGGTCAAGAGACTGCGCTCGGGCACGAGCTCGGCAATCTCGCGCGCGTCATAGAATACGCGACGCCCGCCGCGTCCCACGCCGAGCTTTTTATGCGCGGGATGCAAGTCGCCGCGCTCTGTGAGAGCGTAAAGCGTTTGTATGGAAACCTTGAGACGCTCTGCCGCTTGCTCACGTGTGAGCCATTGCTCGCCCGCTTGCGTTTGTGTCTTGCTCATGTGCTTTACTCCTTTTGATTGAATGTCGCCGCGTGTGCATTGCGCGCACGAGTCGGCGAAATAGATAGGTATGCGCGCGTCGTGACAATCGACGCGTGTCTTGCAAGCTCTTGCGCCGCGACAATGTCTTGCGTGGCGTCGAGCACTCGCATTAAAAAGTGATGTCGAAAAGCGTGCGGCGTGAGTCGCTCGCTTTGCTCAAGTCCTGCGCGCACATTGAGCGCGTCGAGCACTTGACGCACGCGTGAGGTCGTGAGCGCTTTGCCATTGCGTGAGCGACGCGAGTGCTCTGCGAAAAGCGGCGCACTCGCGAGCGACGAGCGACTTGCGCCGTCCCCGCGTGCGTCGAGATAAGTCAAAAGCGCTCGCCACGCGGCAAGGTCAAAATAGATATATCCCTCTTTGTTGCCCTTGCCGACAACGCGTGCCGCTTTGTGCGCTCTGTCAAGAGAGCCGCGCGTGAGCGAGACGAGCTCGCCGACACGTGCGCCGCTTGAGTGCGCGCATTCGACGAGAGCAAGGTCACGCAGAGCGCGCAGTCGCACAAGCTCGTCGCTCGACGAAATTTCGTCGAATAGGCGCGAGCGCGCGGCGACGAGCACTCGCTCGACATGCTCGTCGAGCGGGACGTGCGGCATACGCGAGCGGCGCTCGCGATACGCTTTGGCGAGCGCGCGCAATTGCTCGGCGTCGGCAACGTCGAGCGAGAGTGCACGCACTCGCACAAGGTATCGCACAAAGAGCACGAGCGTCGTGAGATAGAGCTCACGTGTCGACGCCGCAAGCGCGCGCTCTCGCTTGAGAGCGCGCGCAAAGCCGTCGACATCGCTCACGCCCAAGAGCGACACGTCGAGCACTGCGTCGTCGCGACGTGGTGCGACATATCGGGCAAAGCGCGTGAGCGCCACGCGATACGTCGCGCACGTGTATTGACTTTTCGCGACGGCGACGTGCTCAATAAAGGAATCGACTGCGTCGTCAAGAGTCATAAGCGCCCCATGAATGCGTCAAAGCCCTCTGCCGCGTCATTGCCCATTTGCTTGAGCACGCTCGCGGGCACGTCGCTTTGACTTGCGAGCGAGAGTGTGACGCCCTCTGTCTGGTTAAAATCGACAGTGAAAAAGGTTTGCGTCGACGCGTTTGACGCCATGACCTCGGCGGGCGCAAAAGTGAGCTTGCCGCCCGCGCGATGCAAAGCGCACAGTATCGCGAGTGTGAGCGCAGCTTGCGGCGACATGACGAGTCGATTGTCGGGCGATGCAAAGTCGACGCGCACTGCGTTGTCGCCGTCTTGCGTGAATGCGCGCACAGTCTCGACAGGGCGCGCGGGCGCAGTGCCCGTGAGCTCGGCGATGGTCTGTGCTCGCACAGTCGCGACGACTTGAGCGAGCTCTTGCTCGACACGCTTGCCAATGTCCTCGATAATCGCGTTTTGCATGTCGGTCAATTGGAAAGCGAGTGCGTCGATACCGCTCGTCGAGCGCGGATTGCTTGTGTCGAGAATGCCATACACAAGCGCGAGCGTGCGCGTGACTGCCTTGACCATGCGCCATTGTTCTGCGCCCATGCGTGCGATTGCCTCGCGCTCGATGTCTGCCTCACTGTGCAAGACAAAATTGCCTTGACTGTCCACAAAAAAAGAGTCTCTCATATTGTCCCTCTTGCTCGTCTCTCGCTCACAAGGGCAAGACATCGCTCACGCGCGCACGTGCGCGCGTGTCAATGTATAGCCACCATTGGAGCGGGAGAGCGTATTGAGCGCCATGCGCTCGATTTATGACGAGCTTGTGCTCGTCGAAATTATATGCCCGCGTGCGCCATTGCTCGCCCGTCGTCGCGTGCACGACGACAAAGTCAAAGTCGCGTCGATGTCTGTCGAAAAGAGTCGCTTGCACTGCCCACGCGCGCGGCTTTTGGAGCATGTGACTGCGTCGCCCATGCGCGCGCACACGCTCTCGATATAACACGCGCTCGCGTGTATTGAGGTGATAGCCGAATTGCGCGCACTCTTGGCACATACTCAAGTCACTCCTCGCGATAGCACCGCGCGCACAAGCGCGTCGAGTGCAAGTGCGCGAGCTCTGTCGCTTTGTCGTCTCTCATTGCGTGCACGAGCGACGAGACGTGCACGCCGCCCACAGTCACGCCGCACGCAGTGCGCCCGCCGACGAGTGTGCTCTCGTGCTCGTCGAGCAAGACAATCTCGTGCACTTTGCTCACACGCTTTGGATGCGTGAGCAAGCGCTCGTCGTCCCATTCCCATACGATTGCATTCCGCTCGGCGCTCTTGTCGTCTTGCACGCTCTCGTCTGCGCCGTGTGTCTGCGCGCGCAGAGCGGCGACCATTTCGTCGAGCGAGAGCCCGTATGCTTTTTTGTGCGCCGCGTTGTATGCGGCACGCATGGGCGCAAAGCTCAAGCCGTCGAGCCCGCCGCGTCGCAGAGCACGCGCGCCGCGCATGGGCAATAATTGCTCGTCGTGTGTGACGACAAGCGGGAGCGAGACGGAGCCGCGCGTATTGAGTGCGCTCTCAAGCTCGTCGTCTGTATAAGCGATGCCCGTCGCATAGGCAATCGGCAGTCTATCGGGCAAGGTCGGCTCGACAATGCTCTCGCTCGTCTCGACCCATGCGTGCATAAAAGGCAAGGGCAGCTCACTCATAACCGCAAAGCCCTCGACATAGCGCGCGCTTGAGTCATATCGCTTGAGCACGAGATAGGTCATAAGCGAATTATAAAAGCATTGCTTGCGCGCCGCTTTGACAACGTCTGCCGCTTTGAATGACTGCGCCACGTCGACACGCTTGTCGCCTGTCAAGTGCTCGACAGTCTTTGCGCTCTCGCTTGCCGCACTGCGAGCGCTCTCGCTCAAGTCAATGCGGCTTATGTCTGCGACGAGAGCGGCGTCGCCCTGTGCGCTCATTCGATTACCTCGCCTGTCTCTGCGTCGACGTTGTCGGGCACGTCTTGCTCTGTGCTCGTCTCGTCGCTCGCGCTCGCGTTCGCGACTTGCTCTTGCACTGCGCTCGCCGTCTCGACGCGCTCGCGCATGGCTTGCTCTTTGGCGTCGATGTCGAATGCGGGAGCAATGCGTATAGGTGTTTGCTTTTCGCCCGCGACTTGCATTGTCTCAATGTCGAGCCACACCCAATGTCCGACAAAGTCTGCGGGCAAGTGCCCGAATGCGTCGACAAGCGTCTCGACGTTGGTCGTCGACAACGGCAAGCCCAAATGAGCGATACCGAGTGCGTCGACGGGTTTGCCCGAAAAGTATGCGACGGGCGTGCGAGTCGGCTTGCCGTTGGGATGCTTGACCTCATCGCGAATGTCGCGAATCTTTGCCGCAATGCGCCGCCCGCGCAAGTGCGTCGGGCGCATGTGTGTCTCATAGTCGAGCAATGAGCGCACTGTCTGCGGCACTTGCTCTCTGCGTGTGTTATTTTGGTCTGCCATATCTCTGCCCTCGTGAATTGGATTTTTGTCGTGCTCGTCGCACGCACGCACAGTATAAGCGATGCTTGACTCATTGTCAATATGCTTGACGCAGTCGCGCGCGCGTGTGACGAAATTTCGTCGAATAGGCGCGCGCACAAAAAGAGCGCAGTCGTCGACTCGACTGCGCTCTCACGTGCTCAAGAGTAGGGCGCTCTGTCCATTCGCATTGTCGCATTGACAACGCGCACAATACGCTCGCGCTTGTCGCGCTTTTGGTAGTCACCCGTCGCTCGATAGCTCAAGTCGCTTGGGCGCAGAGTGTATCGCAGAGCGACGCCGTCGCCGCGCAAATAGGAAATATATTGCAAGGCGAGATAGTCGGGCGGGAGCACAAATACGCTCGGCGCGAGCGAGAGATTGTGCTCGTCGCGACTCGCTTGGTCGAGCGACGCGTCGACGAGCACGTCGAGCTCGTCTGCGACTTTGGCAATGAGCACGAGGTGTCCATTCCAAAGGTTTTGCTCAAAGTCGAGCGTCGGCTTTGCGTCTCGTCGCACGCCCACGCCGACAGACCACTCGTCACTCTTAAAAGTGCCGTCCCACTCGTCGCGCGCAATGCGCTCGGCGAGCGCCGCATTGAGCACGACGAGCGCGACGCTCATGGGACGACACGCGATGCCCGCGCGCATATATACGTCTGCGAGAGTCATGCTCGTCGCAATGCACGACGACGCCGCATAGTGCTCAAGCACTCGCTCGCGCGTAACGCGCATCGCATACTCAAGCCACTCGACACGTCGCTCAATGTCGTCGCTCATTCGATTATCCTTTTCCATGTCGGATTCTCTTTCCAAGTGCCATCGGCTTGCTTGCGTGCCGTCTCTGCGCCAATGGCGTGCGCTTCCTCTTGTGTCTTGGGCGGCGTATAGTCATTGGTCAAGCCGATAATGTGCAATTGCTTTTTGGCTTTGCTCGCGGCTTTTTGCGCTCCCTTGAGGCACTTGTCGCATAGTGTGCACTGATTGGGCGACGCGGTGCGAAATTTGTCGAGATGCTCGCCGCACACAGTGCGCGCATTGAGCCCGCTCCATCCAAAGAATATGCCGCCCGAATCCTTTGCGCGCAAGTGTGCGACACTCGCGTCGACATCGGCAAAGCGACCAGAGTGTGCGAGATAGACTGCCGTAAATTGCATGATTGTCTTTGTGTCCATTTCGCTCTTTTCTCAAAGAATGCCGAGCACGCTCGACGAGCGATACGCAAAGCGACGCGCGTGAGCGCACTTGAGGCAACGCGTCGACTCGCTTGCACGTGCGAGCACGCCGTGAGCAATGCTCTCGCCGCAAAGCGTATTGACTGCGTGCACAGTCTCGTCGACAAGGTTTATGCCGTCGCGCATGGGCGTCATGTGTGCGACACGCTCGCCGTTATGCGAGACGAGCCACAGTGCCGCATGACCGAGACGAGCGCCCGCAAAGTCGCTCGGAATCGGCGTCGACTTGTGCGCGACGCTCTCTGCGAGCGCGACGCAGTGCGAGCACACGCGCTCTGTGCCGCCGAGCAAAGTCGTCGAGACGTGTCGCACAAACTGTCTGCCGCAAAGCGTGTCAAAAGTCGCCTCGCGCTCATACGCAAGATGTCGAGCGCCTATGCGCCCGCGCTCGTCTGCGTGCGACACAGTCACGAGCACGAGCAAGCCGCTCGCACTGTCGACGCGATAGTAGCCCTCGACGGCGCTCGACTCTTTGACCATCGGGACGGCGCTTTGCGGCGTGAATGGAGCGGCATTGTCTGCGAATAAAGTCACGCCCGCGACTCTCATGCTCGCGCTCAAGTCTGCGAATGCCTCGCCGCTCGCTTGCATTGCGTCGGCAGTGCTCGCGCTCTGCGCCATAAAGTCGTCGACGTGTCGACGTGCGCGTGCGCCGACGCGCTCTGCGACGAGCGAAAAGACCGATACCCAAATGAGCTCGCCAATGCGCCACGCTTGCGCCTCGTCTGCGCTCAAGTCCTCGCAGTGGGGCACAGTGCACACAGAGTCGGCGCGCTCGACTCGCTCGACGACGGGCAGCTTATACCATTCGCCCGCGGGCACGCGATAGAGAATTGCGACGCGCGACTCGCCGTCGTCTGCCACGACAAGCGCTCGCTCTGCGTGCATGACGCGCAAAGAGTCGACGAGCGTGCTCTCAATTTGCTCGCTCAATGCGTCGCTCAATACGTCGCTCGTCGATGCCATCTTGAGCACGAGATAACCTCTGCTATACATTGCTTTTCATCCTTTGCGAGAGCGAGAGCGCCACGCGACAGAGTAGGGGCGTCGTGCGGCATTCTCGCTCTCATTTGCAATAATACATATTATTGAGAACGTCGAGCGGCGCTTTTTTGTGGGCGCGGGCGCAGTCGATGTCGCTTTGCATGGAGCTCGACGACTGCGTCGACAATCGTGCGCGTGAGCGATGTTATTTCGGCGCGCACTTGTGCGAGCCCGCGCTCGTCGACGTGCTCGACAATCGTGTCGCTCTCAATGCGTGCGCTCGGCTTGAGCGCTTGCATGGAACGTCCTGCGCCGCTCACACCCTCGACGACGACGACGACGTGCACGCGCACATTGAGCTCGTCGCTCATTGCCCGCCCCCTCGTGCACGCAGTCGCACGACGTGCTCTTGTGCCGCCCGCGCTTTGAGCAAGCGCTTGTAATGCGCGCGCATAACGCGCCGAGCCGTCTGCGCTTGTGCCGCGTGCGCGTGACTGCGCGTGTCCCAAGCGTTGACGAGCGACTTGTGTGCGCCCAATTTGCGCCAATGCTCTGCCCACGAGCGAGCGACATACGACATGCCGCTCTCTTGGTGCCACTCTGCCCATGCGAGCAAGTAAAGGCGCTCGTCGCTCTGCGTCGTGCCTGTCAATGCGTCGCCCGCATTGTCGATAAAAGAGCGCTCGCACGACTCGTCGAGCACGCGTCGCGCTCGATTGAGCAATGCCGCTTGACGCGTCGCGTCGGGCGTATCTTCCCATGACTGCCCTTGTGGTATGCGTCTCATGCCTCATTCCCTTTCCTGCGCGCACAAGTCGACGAAATTTCGTCGACTTGTGCGCGCTCTGTCTCTATGTGTCTGTGTCGTCTCGGCACACGTCGTCGACGACAAAAGCCGCCCAAAGCAATCCCAAGCGCCACGCGCATTTTGTGCTCGTGCGAGCGCCCACCTCGGCGACAACGTCGAGCACGTCTTGCGCGCTCAAGTCATTCTCGGCGAGCATGTCGAGCACTTGTGCGGCGAGCGTGCGCTTGTCGCTCGCCGTCGCCGTCGCAATGCGCGCAATGGCGCTCGCTTGTGTGCTCAAGCGAGCGCCGTGTCCCATTGAGCGCAGTGCGACACACTCGCTCAAAATTGTGTCTGTGTCTCTCACGAGCGCCTCACTGTGAGCGGAAATCGCACTCGATGTCGGCATCGCAGAGCGGGCGCGGCGTCGGGAGCACATACGTCCCATTGCTCACGACGAGCATGTCGCGCTCTGTTATTTCGCGAGCTTCCCACATTCCCGTCGACTGCGACGAGCGCCACGTCTCGACGTGCGCGCACGACGGGCACATATAGCACACCCACGAGTAGCCGTCACGTGCCCAAGAGACGAGCATGAGCGTCGTCGCACGCTTGCCGCACCCACTGCGAGCGTCGGTGTGCCGAGTGCTCATGCAATAATGCTCGCCGCGCTCGACCATGTCGCGCTTGTCGAGCACGAGTCGCGCTTGCAAGTCGCCGACTTTGACGCGCACATTGGTCTTGTATCGCATGTCGTATTGGAGCCCTGTGAATGGATTTCTCATTTTGTCTGCCCTCTTTGGAATCTGTGTGTCGTGCTCGTCGCACGCACGCACAGTATAAGCGATGCTTGACTCATTGTCAATATATTTGACGACTTTTCGCCGATAAAAAAGAGCGCAGTCGCCGCCCGTATTTTCCGAGTGCCGAGCCCTGCGCTCCGCGCCTATTCGACGAAATTTCGTCAAATAACACCCGCGAGCCGCCCACGCGCGCGCTCTGCCGAAAAGAAAAGAGCGCAGTCGACTTGACTGCGCTCTCGCTCACTCACTTGTGTCGCCCCGCATTGAGACGCTCTCGCCGAGCGTCGCGCTCTTTGCGCTCAATGCTTTGGACAAAGCGCGCGGGAATGAGATTGAGCACGTCGGCGACGCCGTCGAGCGCCGCGACGAGCACAAGCGTCATTGCCGCCGCCGTCGAGAGCACGAGCGACACGAGCGCCCCTCGCCCTGCCCGCGCTTTTTGCAAAGCGTCTCGACGACGTGCAAGAGCACAGTCTCGACAGGGCGCAGAGCGTTGGAGCTTTTATTGAGCACGAGCGACACGAGCGCGAGTGCAATCGTGCCCGCCCACGCAAGCCGTGAGAGCACCCATGCGCTCCCGACTGCGGCAAAGAGTCGAGCGACTCGCCACGCGACAAGCAAAGTCGACGGGCGCACAAAGTCTCTCGGCGAGGCGAGCTCGACGACACGCGTCTCGACAGGTCTGCCGTCTCGGAAGAATTGCACAGAATATCGCTTGCTCATTTCGTCCCTCGCTTTGTCTTTGCTTTTTTTGCAAAGCGCACACACGTCTCTCTCGATATGGGACACGTCGGATTTGTCGCAGTGACCGCGCCCCTATTGAGAGGATTGTCAAACCAATCAAAGCACTCCGAGCACGCCTCGTCGACATCGACGCCCGCACGACGTGCGCGCTCGCGCTTGCTCAAAACATTTCCGACGCGCTTGCTCGCTCGCTTGCTCTGCGTCGTCGCGCGCATTGTCTCGCTCTCGCCCTGCGACGCGAGCGCCGCGCGTGCACGCAGAGTCGACGCCTTGAGCCCCTTGCCCGCGCGTGCGAGCGCCGCGAGATACACTTGCGTCGACTCGTCGACAAGATGCCCCTCGCGTGTCGGCATCCCGCTCGTCGCATAGAGAGCGCTCATGCTCTGCGTCGCTTGCGTCAAAGTCTCTGCGAGTGCGAGCATGGCGCTCAAGTCGCCGATAATCGCGCAGAGGTCGTGACGCGTCGGCACTTTGGCGAGCGTGAGGCGCTTGAGGTGAGCACTCGCGCACGCAGAGCACACGCCGCGCACGCTCGTCGCTTGCTCTTGGTATCGCGTGAGCACGTGCGCGTCGACAAGCGGCTTGCCGCACAGAGTCGTCGCGTCGACGCCGCCCACGAGCGCGACTTGGTGACGCTTTGTGTCGTCTGCGAATTGCACCCAAATTATATCGAGCGTTGGCATGTCATTCTCCCGTCTTGAATGTGTCGAGCGCGCACTCTGTGAGAGTGCGCGCTCGACGAAATTTCGTCACATTGAGCGCAGTGCTCGTCGCTCACACGAGCGGCTTGCCTTGCACTGCGAGCCCCATCCATTGAGTCGTCTCGTCGATTGTCTCTTGCACACGAGCGTCATTGCCGCCGACTTGCTTGAGAGAGGTGTGCGTGTCGACGAGGAATTTGCCGAGCGTCGTGATAAGCTGCGTGCGCTCGCTCGCGTCGCTCTGCGCGACTTTTTGGAAATACTCATACGCTTGCGTCCGAATGGCGTCAATTTGCGAGCCGACTGCGTCGACAATGCTTTGAGCAATCAAGTCCCACTCTGTCGCTTGCTCTTGCGTGAGCGACGGCATTGCGTATCGGAGCACGCGCGTCGCACGCTCGTCGACTGTCGCAAAGTCTGCGTCGCCCGAATAAAAGACGCCCATCGAATACACAAGCGACGCCCACTGCGTCAAGCGGCGAGGATGCACGCTCAAGCCACTCTTGCGCGCCTCTGTCGCGAGCGTCTCGACAACGTCTTGCACTGCGCTCACAGAGCGCTCGCCCGCGTCGGCACGTCGCACTTGCTCAATTGTATCCCACGTCGGCAAGTCATAGTCGACTTTGAGCCCGCTCTTGCGTCCGAGCAATTGAGCACGCACGAGCTCACGCTCGTCGACGCCCTCTGCGCGAACCCAATGCCACAAAGCAATGCGGTCAATGAATGCTTGCACGCGTTCGGTAGTCGGCATAAAATTCGACGTGGCGACAATGGTCGCGCCGTTGCGCGTGTCTTTGCGGTCAAGCGGGTCAAGCGCCGCGTCAAAAATTGCGTCATTGGCGCGCCCAATCTCGTCATAGATACAAAATTTGACAGAGGGGTCATACACTGTGCCGTCGATAATGCGCCGAGTGCGCTCTTTGGGAGTGAGCGTCGCGTCGAGCACGACTGCGGGGTCGGGCGTGCCCAAGATAACATCGGGAGTCTTTGTCGGTTCAAAGCGCACCATGCTCACGGCGTCTGTGGCGATATTCTCGCCTGTGATAATCTGCCGCATTGTCGCAAGTGTGATGTCGGTCTTGCCGCGTCCCGCCGCGCCGAGCATTATTGCATGAGACTGCGAGAGAGCGCTCGCCGTCACGACATACGCGATGTCGCTCACATACTTTCCGATAAAATATGCGCCGCTCTTGCTCGTCGCTTGCGTCGCTTGTGTGCTCTGTGCTTTTTTTGCCATTTTGTCTGCCCTCGTGAATTGGATTTTTGTCGTGCTCGTCGCACGCACGCACAGTATAAGCGATGCTTGACGCATTGTCAATATATTTGACGACTTTTCGCCGAGCAAAATGCCCGCTTGCACTGCCCGCTTTTTCCGAGCGGCGAGCGCAGTCGACGGGCGCATTCGACGAAATTTCGTCACATAACCCCCGCTCGCCCGCTCGCGCGCGCGCTCCCCACAAAAAAAGAGCGCAGTCGTCGACTCGACTGCGCTCGTCTGCGTTTGTGCTCAAGTGCGCCAATCGCCCCTCATGCCAAAACGCACGAGCGAGACATCGCCGAGCATGAGCGGCACGAGCACGCGCGCCTCCATGAGCGCGGGCGCAGACTGCGTCGACGTGCCTACCGCCAAGTCCCAATAGACTGCGTCAAAGAATGGGCGCAGAGCGAGCGCTCTCACTGCGCGCTCTGCCTCACTCGCCACATGATTGAGCAAGCGCTCGACGCGCGCCTTCTCGTCGAGCGTCTCGTCGTCGACAAGTCTCTCGACCACGTCGTCGAGCGGCGACTCGGCGAGGGAATCAAAGCGCGACTTGCAATAGGAATAAAAGTCGTCGACGACAATGCGGAAATTCTTTGACTTGAGTGCGACGGGCAAAAAAGGCGTCACGAGGTCGACGACATCTTGCTCACGCTCGACGACGACAATCTCGTCGACTGCGTCGCTCTCTGCGAGCTGCCACAGTGCGAGCCCCATGCCGAGCCCTGCGACGAGCACACGTCGAGACATGCCCGCGCGCTTTGCGTATTCTGTCGTCCCAAGCCAATGCAAAGGATTGTCGAGCATCCACTCGCGCCACCTGCCGCGCTTGTCTTTTATCTCAAGCGAGACTTGCGTGAGCCCGCCGCGCCCGCCCTCGACAAAAAAGTATTCGCAATCGCGCACGCCCTCAAAGCGATACGTGCTATTGCCATTGCGACGGCGCGCGATAAGTCTCGCTCTGCCGTATTCTGCGACGCCTTGCTCACGCGCGAATTGAGTATAAGGCGTCACGTATTGGCGCGGGTCGACGACGAGCACTTGCCCGTCGAGTCCCATGTCGGCAATCTTGAAATCCTCAAAGCGCGAATAATTGTGCATTCTCATTTTGCTCTGCCCTCTTGAATGTGTCGAGCGCTTGCACTGCGTGAGTGCAAGCGCTCGACGAAATTTCGTCACGATAAAATCAGAGCGCCGCGTCGGCGAGCTTTTTGGTCAAGTCGTCGTCGAGCGAGTCGACGTGATATGTGATGTCGGCGACTGCGTCGAGCCCCTCGCCGTCGCCCACGCCGACATACACGAGACGAGCGCCCGTGTCGTCTTGGAATTTGCGCCACTCGACGACAGTCTCGTCGCTCACATAACCCTCGCCGTCCGAGATAATGACGACATCTGCCTTTTTTGCGTGCTCGTCGCCGAGCGCTTTGAGCTCTTGCATTGCGCCGTCGAGCGCTTTGTCGAATGACGTGCCGCCGCCGAATGCGTCATTTGCCCACTGCACATGAGACTCCCACGATTGAGTCGACTTGACGACAAAGGTCGGGTCACTCTGTGCGGCAAAGCTCGCGATGGTATAGAGACGAGAGTCCTCACGTGCGCCGCGTGCGAGCCCAAGAGCGATGCCTTTTGCACATTCCTCGCGTGTCGGCGCATTCTCGTCGTCGTCGTCCCAATTGAGCGCAGAGCTCATAGAGCCGCTCACGTCGACAAACGCGACAAACGCGCCGCGCTCTTTTGCATTGCCGAGCACACGCCAACCAAAGAGCCCGCCATTGAGCCACTCGCACGTCTTGAGCGCTCGCACGTGTGCGGGCGCAGTCGGCGCGAGCTCTGCGAGCTCATTGACAAAGACGTGACGCAAGTCTTGCACGCGCTCGACGCGAGCGGGCACTTGTCCCGTTGTCACACGCTCGCGCTTTGTCTGCGCCGCGATGCCGTGAGCACGTCCCGCAAGCTTGAGTATGCGCTTGACTTTGTCATTCAATCGCGCCAAGAGCTTGAGCGCCTCGTCTGCGTTATTGAGTGCACTGCCGCCGCCGTCGTGCCCGAATTGTGCGAGCGCTTGAGCGACCTCTTTTGCTCCCTCATTCGCTTTTTTGACTGCGTGCGAGACTGCGGTCTGCGTGAGATTATTGCTCTCGGCTTTGTCGAGTGCTTGCTTGAGCACTTGAGCGCTCGCTTGTGCCTGTGCGCGCGCTTGCGTCGCTTGTGCTTGTGCGGCTTGCGCGCTCGCCTGTGCTTGTGCGGCTTGCTTTGTTGCCTTTGCGTTGCCGCCCGCCGCTTGTGCGGCTTGTGCTTGTGCGCGTGCGTTGGCTTGCATGGCTTGCGCCGTCGTCTCTGCCTCGCGCGCCGCTTGCTCGTCTTTTGCGGCTTGCTCTTGCTTTTCCATTGCTTGCTTGAGCACGTCGTCGCTTGAGAGGTGCGCGTGCAAGAGCGACGCGCTCGTCATGGCGACGGGTAAATTGCCCATCGACAATTGGCGAGCGCTCTCCCACATGGGCGTCTCGCTTGCCCAATCGAGCAAGCTGCGATTGAGCGTGCGTGTCTGCGGAATCTCACGCGCGTCTTTTGGCGAGACTTTGTAAAGCGTCATAAAAGAGTCTGCGAGCAAGTCTGCGCTCGCGTCGCCAACGTCGTCGACGTGCGACGTGAGCTTGACTGCGCGCCCAAGAGCGCGCTCGCTCGCAGACATATTGACAACGCTCTCGCGCGCAAGTCCCGAAAAGGTCTGCGGTGCGCTCGGGTTCTCGGTCTGCGGTTCGACTTTGTGTGTGTGTCGGTATCTTTTGCTCATATTCTGCCCTCACTTGAGTCTGTGTGTCGTGCTCGTCGCACGCACGCACAGTATAAGCGATGCTTGACGCATTGTCAATATATTTGACTCATTCTCGACGGGCATTTTGCACGCAGTCGTCGCCCGTCTTTTCCGAGCGGAGAGCCCTGCGCTCCCCGCATGTGTGACGAAATTTCGTCGAATAGTGCTCACGAGACGCTCGCGCGCGCGCTCCCCACAAAAAAGCGCTCGACGAGTCAAGTCGTCGAGCGCTCTGCGAGTCGCCTCGTCTCTGCGTCAATAACGTCGAATGCGTCGCGCCACACGGAATACTTGCCCGCATACTCTGCGACATTGAGCGGGAGTGTGATATACCCAACGCCCTCGACTGCGCTCGCGGGCATGAGGAAAAAAGTCGCGTCGAGCACGTCGTCGCCGCACACGAGAGCGACGACGTGCTCGACAATCGGCGCAGACTTGCCGCGTCGATGCAAGCAAAATTTATAGCCCGCGCGCTTGCCCTTGCTCTTGCGTGCGCCCTTGACCTCGATGTCGACTGCGCCGACGCTCACGTCGACGGCGTGTATCTTGTGCTTGCGATTCCATTGCACAGAATACCCGCGCCGCGTGAGCTCGTCGGCGAGGACGCTCTCAAAGACCTTGCCATTATCGGCAATGCAATTTATGCGCGTGCGATATGCCATGCTCGTCTCACATTCCCAATTTTGCCCAATCAAAGCCGAGCAAGTGCAAGAGCTCGTCGCCGCTCACGCCGTATGTGTCGCTCATGTGTGACGCCGAGTCGCTCAAAAGACTCGCGCCGCGCCAATCACGTGCGAGCACAAAGCGCCGCGCGCCCGTGTCGCCTGTCGACGCAGTGCTCGCAATAATCGAGACGACCATCGCACGCTTGTCGCTCTTGCTCAAGCGCGCGATAATCGCTTTGTAATGCGCGCGCAGAGTCGCCGCTTTGTATCGCTTGCACTTGCACTCGACGCCCTGCGCGCTCGCCATGCAATCGCCGCTCCATTTTGAATGGTGAGCGACGGAGTGCCCACACGTGCACCGCGACACGAGCTGTGTGTCGAGACGTGCGAGCGGATTCTTTTTGCTCTGTGCTTTTTGTGTGCTCATTCTCTGCCCCCTTTTGTGACGTGCAAGCATTCGACCAATCCCGAAAAGAATACCCACTTTGCACTTGTGCGCTCTGCGACCTCGTCGACAAAGTGCTCAATGTCTGCGATGCCGTGTCGCGCAAAGAGCAAGCGCATTCGACGCTCACTGCCCGCGACGACCAACGCGTCGCACTCGCTCGGCGCATACATCGCGCGCACGTCGGCGAGGTCTGCGTGCAAAGTGCCGAGCTCGCCCATAACCTCACTCACGACGACGCTCATGCTCGCGCCATTGTATCGCGGTGCGCCCATTGAGCGCAGCTCGTCGACTCTGTCTTGCAATTGCTTTTTGGTAATCATGTCTCTGCCCTTGAATGTGTCGAGCGCTTGCACTGCGTGAGAGTGCAAGCGCTCGACGAAATTTCGTCGTATTCTATTTCGCTTTGCGAGCTGCGACGGCTTGCATGTCGCGCAGTCGCAAAGCCAATTGAGCCGTGCGCTCTGCGCCGAGTGCGCCCGCCGCGTCGAGCAAGTCGGGCACGTCGCTTCCTGCGAGCGGATAGTCGAGCGGGTTCGCGCCCGACTGTGCGTAACGCGTCCATGCCTCAAGTCTGCGAGCGTCGCGCGTCTCTTTGGTCAAGTGTGCAATGCCGACGAGCACTGCGTCGAGCACTTTGAGCGCCGTGTCTTTGTCAAAGCCCGCGAGCGTCGTGTCGAGCTTTGACTTTTCAATGAGTGCGAGAGCGACTTGCTCGCCACTGTCGCCAATGAGCGAGCGCACTGTCGAGAGCGCGGGGGGGAACGTGTCGCCACTGTGCGACGACTCCCAATGCCCACTTGTAAAGCGCACACGCACCCACGCGTCAAAGAGACTGCCGTCGGGCACTGCGAATGCGTTTGGCTTGCCCTCGCGTGTGCGTATTCTCACGCCGCCGCAGTGCGGGCAATTCGCGACGCCCGCGCTCGTCTTTTGAGACGTGAGCAATTCCTCATAACACACGACAGACCAAACGCTCTCATCCTCGGGACGCCCACGCGAGCCAAAGACTTTGTCAATGCGTGCGAGCGCTTTGTCGTCGTCGTCTGTTGCGACAAAGTCGTCGGAATGGAATTGCACCTCGCCGACCTTGACCGCTTTTGCGCGAATGACATTGCCCTTGCCGTCTTTGAATCCGCGTTGGGCGAGCGCCGCGATTGTGCGTGCAAGCGACTCGCTCGGGCATATAATCGCACCCTCTTGGAAAATGACGCCTTGCAAAGTCTCGCGCGATGTCTGTCGACGTGTGCGTGCGCGCGAGGTATTTCGCTTGCTCGTGCTCTGCGCCTGTTGGAGTGCTTGCGCGCTCATATTTTGACGACGTGCGAGCACGCTCTCGTCTTTGTCGCCGCCACGCGAGCGCAAAGCCAAGTCGTGCAAGCGCCGATAATACTTGCTCGGCGGCTTTTGTCCGTCCCATTCGATTATCGCGATAAATGTGCTCATGTCTCTGCCCTTTCAAATTGTGCGAGCGCTCATGCTCGCTTGCTCTGTCGTGCTCGTCGCACGCACGCACAGTATAAGCGATGCTTGACTCATTGTCAATATATTTGACGACTTTTCGCCGATAAAAAAGAGCGCAGTCGCCGCCCGTATTTTCCGAGTGCCGAGCCCTGCGCTCCGCGCCTATTCGACGAAATTTCGTCAAATAA
>CAZOTR010000019.1:0-3964 GCA_964582755.1 uncultured Methylococcaceae bacterium
ATGCCGGGCAAGGCGTTGCCTGTGGCCTGAAAAATTTTCAAGGTATCTGGACCATGACTGACGAAACCACCCTCCCCTGGCGCGAGCGCCTGGGCCATTACTGGCGGTTGATGCGCTTCGACAAGCCCATCGGCATTTTGCTGTTGCTGTGGCCGGCGCTGTGGGCTTTGTGGGTTGCAGGGCAAGGCCGTCCCCAGCCGCTGGTGTTGGCGGTGATCGTGGCCGGCGTGGTGGTGATGCGGGCGGCGGGCTGCGTCATCAACGATTATGCCGACCGCGATTTCGACCCGCATGTGGAGCGCACCCGCCAACGCCCCATCGCCGCCGGGCTGGTGTCGCCCAAGGAAGCCTTGGCGTTGTTCGTGGGGCTGTGCCTGTCCGCCTTCGGCTTGGTGTTGCTGCTGAACGGCTTCACTATCTTGCTGTCGTTCGCCGGGGCGTTCCTGGCGGCGTCGTATCCTTTCATGAAGCGTTACACCCATTTGCCGCAGGCTTACTTGGGCGTCGCCTTCGGCTGGGCCGTGCCGATGAGCTTCGCCGCGCAGACCGGGGCGATTCCGCCAGTCGGCTGGGCGTTGTTTCTGGCGACGGTGCTGTGGGCGTTGATTTACGACACCTTGTACGCGATGGTGGACCGCGAGGACGATTTGAAGATCGGCGTGAAATCCACCGCCATTCTGTTTGGCGAACATGACCGGCAGATCATCGGCGGGTTGCAAGCGGCGATGCTGGCGATTTTGGCGGCGGTGGGCTGGCAGCAGGGCTTGGGCGGGTTTTATTTCCTCGGGTTGGCGGGCGGGGCTGGGTTTTTCGTGTACCAGCAATGGCTGGTCCGCCACCGGGGGCGGGCGGAGTGTTTCCGGGCGTTTTTGAACAACCATTGGTTCGGCGCGACGGTGTTTGTGGGCTTGTTGCTGGATTATTGGGTGGGTTGAGCAGGGATAACATCGCGGCTCATCTTGGGAAATGGGTGAAAACAGCAAAGATGAACGTAGGAGCGGGCCTAAGCCCGCGACCGGAGCGGCGGATACAGCAGGCAATGCCGCAATCGCGCCCATGGGGCGCTCCTACGGGTGGCTCCACCAATTTCCCGAATGAGCCAACATTGCTTGGAGCGGTTATTCCTCATGCTTGTCCTCTTCTGGAGCTTCCGCCTGCGCCCCGCCTTCCGGCGCAGTAGAGGGCTTGGCCTTCCTGCGCAACGACCAGTCCATGTGCAGGGCTGCGACGGCCCCCACGCGCTGGCCGATGCGTTCGCCGACCGGGCCGGCCACCATGCCCCCCAGCGCCCCTAGCGCGGCCTCGGTCCCCGCCTCGCCGGCCGCCTTCTGCGCGGACTCGGCAAGCCGCTCTTTCCCTTCAGCGTCGGCGGTTTCGGCCTGCTGTTTCGCCTTCCGATACAAGCGGACGGCGCCACTTTCGCCGAGTTCGCCGGCCAGCGCCTCTCCCACCGCCGCGCCGACCATCGCGCCGACCGGGCCGGCCACGACGGCGCCGATGGCCGCGCCGCCGGCGACACCAGCTTTCTCGCCAGCATTTTCCCCGGCCTTGCGGCTGAGGACTTCGGGCAGGGCTTCCAGCCGCTCTTTGATCGACCGCCCGGCTTCGGCTTCGGCTTCGGCCTCGCCGGGATGGACCGCCTCATGGGTCACGTCATAGCCCAGCTTGCTGCCTATGGCCGAACCGGCGAAAGCTCCGGCCTCGGCGCCCAGCAAAGCCCCGGCGGGACCGGCAAGTGAGCCTAACACGCCGCCGACCACCGCGCCCACCGCCTCCCCCGCCGCCATGCCGGCGACGGCGCCGCCCACCGCCGCCGGATCGACGGTTTCCTTGAAGGTGTCTTTGAAATCGCCCAGCGCATGCTGGGCAGTGTCCAGGGCGGGCTGGGCGGCTTCCTGCGTGGCCTTGGCGGCGGCGGAGACGGTTGCTTCGGCGGAGTGGCTGGCTTTGCGGGCCTTTGCCATCGCGCTTTCCCCCAGCTTCTCCGCCGCCCCGGCCAGCTTGCCCATGGCTTCCTTGGCCCCGTCCAGCGGATGCCAGAAACTTTTCTTGGCGCTGTCCGGGACGGGCGGGGCGGCGTCGGCTGCGGCAGGTTTGGCGGTTTTTTTCATGGCGGACCTCGCTTAAGGCAAGACAACAACCTGCCCGGCAGGAAGCGCCGGCAGAATTCCAGGATCAACATCCATTTGAAGCGCCGGGTCGCGGTGGCTAGCGACAGATACCCGCTCCAAATCCGCCGCCAAGCTTCTTGCACCGCATGCTCCCCGCCCAACTCCCGCATTTCGTCCAAATAAGCCTGGACCGCCTCGCAGGCCATGGCGGCGTGGCCGCCAGCGAGGTTGTCGATGGACAGGTGCAGTTTGACGATCAGCGGGTCGATATGCCAGTGGCGCAATTCCTCGATCAGCCGCAGATAACCCGCGCCCAGCCCGCTGAGTTCGATGGCGAGGTTCAGGCCCAGGGTCTCGGGGAAATATGTCTTGGGGTACTGGGAAATGGCGAGGAGATACGCGGGCAGGTCGAAGGCGGAGTCCAGAAAGCCCGGATGCAGCGAGAAGCTTTCGCTTTCCGGCGCAGGCAGGTCCATCCCCAAACCGGCCAGCAAGTCTTGGTAGATGCGGGGATGGTTCCATTCCGCCCGGCCCTCGCCCAGCTCCTCCACATAGATGCAATGCAGCAAACGATGGACGCGGCTGTCTTGGTGGACCGCCTCGCCTTGGTGGCGCAGCCAGCAGCCGTCCACCAAAATCGCCGGGGCGAATTGGCGGATGCCCCAGACATATTCTTCACGGCGCAGCTTGGGCGGGGCTTGGAAGGGCTGATGCTTGGCGATTTCTTGGTCGTGGATCCGGGCGATGCGTTCGGCGAAGGCGGACGGGGAGTAGTCGAAAAATTGCCGGTGCAAGGGGCCGCGCCGGCTTAAAGACCGGCGTGAGCGGGCCAAAATGGTTTCGACTTGGCGGCGGGCGGCGGCCAGGGTTTCCGGCGGCGGGTCGTGGCCGACCAGGTGGTGGAACAGGCGGCGGTTGTCGTCACGCCGCCATTCCTGCCAATGGCTAGGCTCGGGTTTGACCGCCCCTCGCGGATAGGCGGCAACCGGGCTGAAGACCGGCGCGGCCTTGGAGACCGCGCCGGCCTGGCCTTGTCCCCCGCTTTGGTCCAGCCAAGCGTCGATCAAGGCCGTCTCTTCGCGGTCGAACACGCCGAACATCGGCCCGCCGAAAGCCGTCAGGCGGTCGAAGGGGCGTTGCCCCGCCTGCCCTGCGGCATAGGGCGAGGCGGCGAAGGCGGACAGGAAACCCGCCGCGTCAAAGCCGGGCGCGGCGAACCAGTCTTCCAAGCTTTGCCCCCCCAACGCTATCCCGGCGTGGTAGCCTTGGGCAAAGCGCCGCTTGCGGCGGAAGATCTCCGCCACTTGTTCGGCGAGGCTGGCGCCGACGGCGGCGTGGTGGCGCAATGCGTTTAGGTAAGCGGCCTCGGCGGCTTGGTACAGCGCATAGCCGCGCTCCAGCCGCTCTCCTTCCCCGCCACAGGCCAGCCAAGCTTGTTGGGCCTGGCGCGTGTGCAAGGCCATGGCTTCCAGGACGGCTTGGCGGCGCGGCGGCGGCAGGGCGGGCAGTCGCCAAGGCGAGTCGCTGCGCAGATAGGCCAGGGTGAAGCCCAAGGTTTCCGGGAAAAAGCTGGCCGCGTGCTGGCCCAAGGCCAGTTGCAGGCTGGCAAAATGCAGGGCTGGCGCGCCGATGCGCGGGTCTTGGGCGAAGCGCCAGGACGTGGCCTTGCCCAAGGCGACGCCGTTGATGTCCAGCCAGCCGCGATAGGCGGATGCAGGGGAAGCCGCCTCGTCCGCGCCCAGCAAGGCCAGATAAGCGGCGCACAGTGCCGCGACTTCCGGGTGGTGCGCGTTTGCGGTCTGCGCCACGGCTTGCAGCCATGCGCCTTCCAGCAGGGCGAGTGGGGCGTGGAA
>CAZOTR010000019.1:4064-11834 GCA_964582755.1 uncultured Methylococcaceae bacterium
GGATCTTCGCGGGCGTTGGCCAGACGGTGGAACCACTCCCGCAGCGCCCCTTCCCCGCCTTCGGCAGGCATGAACGCCCCCCTCATAAAACCCCCGGCTTGGCGAACAGCCAGTCGTCGATGACCAGCGCGTCCAACCCGCAGGTCATGAACACGGCGATGGCATCCTCCACCGCGTGGACTATCGGCTTACCCATGACATTGAAGCTGGTGTTGAGCAGCAGCGGGACGCCGGTTTCGCGATGGAAGGCCGCAAGCAGGCGGTGGAAACGTTGGTTCCACGGCTCTTTGACGGTTTGCAAGCGCCCCGTGCCGTCGGCGTGGACCACCGCCGGCACCCGTCCCGCCGCTTCGGCGCGGAAGCGCAAGGCGAGTTCCATGTAAGGCGTCTCCCGGTAATCCTCGAAATACTCCGGCCCGTTTTCGTGCAAGATGGACGGCGCGAAGGGGCGGAAGTCCTCGCGGAATTTCACCGTCGCGTTGATCCGGTCTTTCATCGCCGGGTCGCGGGGGTCGGCGAGGATGGAGCGGTTGCCCAGGGCGCGCGGCCCGAACTCGGCGCGGCCTTGCACCCAGGCCACCAGCTTGCCACGCGCCAACAGCCGCGCAGTTTCCTCGCAGACCGTCGCCGGCCAATGGCGGACCTCCAGCCCGCCGGCAAAGCGGACCAGCCGCGCCAGCGCCTCGCCGGACATCGCCGTGCCTAGGTAAGGGGACAAGGGCGCGGGGGGGCGCGGCAGGCCAAAGCCGGAATGGTCGCCGCGAAACGCCAGCCAGGCCGCGCCCAGGGCCGTGCCGTCGTCCGCCGGGGCGGGGGGGATATAGACCTCGGCAAACGGCGTCACGGCGCGGATCTGCCCGTTGAAGGAGGAATTCAGCGCGCACCCGCCGGCCAGGGCCAGCCGGTCGTCGGGATAGGCGGCGTGGAAGCGGGAGAGAAGCTCCGCCATGATTTCGGCGAAATATTGCTGGCCGGTGCAAGCCAAGTCGGCGCGGGCGAGGCCGCCTCGGCAGTTTTCCTCCAGCTTGGCGAGGGCGGGGAACAATCGCCCGCGTGGATGCTCCAAGCCCAGGCCACGCACCCGCAGGATGTCACGCAGCAGCGCGTGGACATCCCCGTCGGGCCGGCCATGGGCGGCCAGCCCCATGACTTTCCATTCCTCGCCCTGCGTCCAGTCGAAACCGCACAGCGCGGTGAGGCGCATGTAATAAAGCCCCAGGCTTCCCAGGCCACGCGCCTCATGCAGCCGGTGCAGGCGTCCGTCGCGGTAGCGGTAAAATGCCAACGCGCCGTTTTCGCCGTAGGAATCCACCACGGCGCAGACGGCCTCCTCGAAGGGGCTGGCGTAACAGGCGGAGGCGGCATGGGTGTCGTGGTGCTCAAAATCGCGGAACTCCACGGCGCAGTCGGAATAATGCTCACGCAGGACGCGGGCCAGGTTCAGCCCGACGCGGGCGATGGCAAGGCGGTTGCAGGCCATCATGTGGTGGATCTGGTGGTTTTCCAGCGGCGAACCCAGCCGCTTCAAACCTTGCTTGGTCAAACCCAGCGCATTTAACAGCCCCAAGGCCGCGACGGCGCGTTCGTATTGGGGCCTGCGCCTGCGCCAATTGCCGGCCAGCACGAAGCGGCCTGCATCGGGGCAAAACTGTGCCAGCAACGCCGGCAACCGGCACAGCGGGTCGGCTTCGCCGTTGAGCGCGCGCTTGGATTGCAGGTGGCGCTCGCTGGCCTCGGCGAACAGCGGCTCGCCGGTTTCATCGACGATGGCCAAGGCCGGATCGTGGTACGTTACGCTTAAGCCGATGTAATAGGTTTTAGCGCCCATCAAGCCCTTCTGAATGTTGTTGTTTTTTTGAGGCCAGCATGTCCACTCCGTCCGCCAGCAAGGCAACCGTCTCCGCCGCCGTGGCGGCGGGCCGCGCTGCGCGGCGGGGAGTCGAACCCTTGCTCTGTTTCATCCTGCCAGTCGCCACGCTGTCTTTCCTCGCCACCGGCCCCCATGCCTGGGATGCCGCGCTGTGCTGGACCCTGCCGGTCTGGCTGTGCGTCGCCGCCGATTATTTTAGCCCCGCCGACGGTTCTTCACCCCTGTCCGTTTGGCCGGAATGCTGCTTGGATGCCCGGCTTTACGCTTTGTTCGGCTTGCAACTGGCCAATATCATCCTGTTGTTGGACGCCGCCAGCCGCCTGGGCTTTGCCACGCCGTCCGCGTGTGCCGACAGCGCGGCCACCCTCATCGCCCTGCGCATCCTGGCCGGCACGACCTCCTGTTGTTCGGGAATAGCGCTCGCCCACGAACTGCTCCACCGCCGGCCCAAGCACCAGCGCTGGATGGGCAGGCTGTTGCTATGGACGGTCTGCTATGAGCATTTCGCCGTGGAGCACGGGCGCGGCCACCATCGCCTGGCCTCCACCGCGGCCGACCCGGCCACCGCCCGTTTCGACGAGGACTTCGGCGATTTTTTCAAGCGCAGCGTGCGCGGGCAATGGGCCGACGCCTGGCGGCTGGAAGGCCGCAGGCTGGGCGGGATCGCCGCCGGCCCTGGCCGCTGGCTGCGCCACCGCGTGTTGCGCGGCTTGGCCGTCCAGTCCGTTTTACTCGCGCTGATTTTCGCCTATTTCGGCCCGCTGGCGTTAATCCTGTTTCTTTACCAGTCCTGGGCCGCCGTGCGCCTGCTGGAGGCGGTGAACTATGTCCAGCACTGGGGGCTGGTCCGCGCCGGCACTCAATTCACCGTTGCCGACGCCTGGGCCACCGACTCTTGGTTCACCCTCCATGCCTTCATCGGCCTGTCCCGCCACGCCGACCACCACCTACATGCCGGCCAACCCTGCCAGCGGCTGCGCCAGCACGAAGCCAGCCCCCGGCTGCCCCATGGCTATTTCGTCATGGCGCTGATGGTCCGTTTGCGCAACGACTATTACCGTGAACTGGCCGGGCGGGAGTTGCGGGAACGGCGCCTGGGACCGTTCCGTCTCGGCCGTGGCTAAAAAAGCCATCCGGGCGGATGGCATTTTTTACCGTGTGGGATTGTCTTTGCCTGCGGTTCGGTTAAAGTTAGCAACTACGGGCGGCTCGGAGGATTCGAAGCAATTTTGCCCCCTTCGTTCCCTGAAGAGAGATGATCGAATGTTCAAAAACAAACTCAACCTAGCCGGATTCATTGTCATGGGGCTGCTGGCTCTGGCCTGTTTCTCTCCCGCGCAAGCCGGTGTCTACAAATGTAAGGACGCGCAGGGCAAGACCTTTTACCAGGACAAGCCTTGCCAGGACTTGATCTCGACGCGGTTGCCCGGCTGGCTGACCAGCCTCGCGGGCCGACAGGAGGAACGCGCCTTTCTCTGGAAGGCGGTCGGGGAAAAGGGAACCCTGTATTTGCTGGGCAACCTGCGCTATGGCACACAGTCTTTGTATCCCCTGCCGCAGATGGTCTTGGACGCTTTTGGCGCAGCCCAGGCCGTGGTGGTGGAGGCGGATTTATGGAACCTCAGCGAGAAGGAACAGGCATCCTTGCTGAAAGGCAAGGGCCGCTATGACGACAAAAGCACCCTGGAAACCCACATCAAGCCGGTCACCTGGAACAAGGCGGTGGAAATGGGTAAAAAACTGGGCTTCAACGAAGAGGTGCTGGGCCAGTACAAACCCTGGATGGCGGCCATCGTCCTGGGCACCGAGTCGCTGAAGCAGGCAGGCTACACTCCAGAGCTAGGCATCGACCAGACGTTCATCAAGGAAGCCCAAGGCAAGAAGCCCCTCGTGGAACTGGAAAACGTGGAGGAACAACTCAAGACGCTGGAAGGGCTTTCCGAGCGGGAGCAGGAGCAATTGCTATTGCAAACCTTGCAGGATCTGGGGCGGGGCGCGGAGCTTTACAAGAACATCGCCGACGCCTGGAAAAAAGGCGACGCCGAAACCATGGACCAGATCACCCGGCAAAACTTCGATTCCGGGGAAACCAGCCTCAAATTGTTCAAAATCTTTTATGAGGACCGCAACGAAAGGATGGCGAACCGGCTCAAGGAAATGGCCGGCGACGACAAGACCTATTTTGTCGTGGTCGGGGCGGGCAATCTAGTCGGCGACAAGGGCTTGCTAAAGCTGTTGGAAAGCCGGGGCTTCAAAGTGACCCAGCCCTAGCCATTAAGTGAGCGATAACATCCCTTGCAAGGATGTTATCGCCGCTCCAACCCCTCTGAAATAACGTCAAAACCCGGCTTATCCGCCGGTGACGCTCATATGGCGGAAGATGACCGGCTTCTCCGCCAGATCAAACTCATGGCTTTCCGGTTTGATGCGCATGGCATTGACGATGGCGCTGCGCAACCTGTCCGCGTCCCCCGGATAAGCCCGCAACACCCGCTTCAAATCCACCGAATGTTCATTCCCCAAACATAACAGCAAGCGTCCCTCGGCGGTCAGGCGGACGCGATTGCAGGCGCCGCAAAAATTGTGGCTGTGCGGGGAGATGAAGCCGACGCGGGTGTCCGAACCGGCGACGCGGAAATAGCGCGACGGCCCGCCGCTGCTTTCCAGAGTGGACAGCAGGGTGAAGCGCCGCTCCAGGTCGGCGCGGAGGGCGTCGCTGGAGTAATACTCCTCGGCGCGGTCGTGGCCGTCCACCACGCCTAAGGGCATTTCCTCGATGAAGCTGATGTCCAGCCCCTTGCCGACGGCAAACTCCACCAGCCGGCCCGCCTCGGCATGGTTGCGGTTTTTCAGGATGACGGCGTTGAGCTTGACGCGCTCGAAGCCGGCCTCCAAAGCCGCGTCTATCCCGCGCAACACCTGCCGCAAATCGCCGACGCGGGTCATCTGCCTAAACAGCTTTTCGTCCAGGGTGTCCAGGCTGATGTTGACGCGCCTGACCCCGGCCTCCTTAAGCTCCCGCGCCGTCGCCTCCAATTGCGAGCCGTTGGTGGTCAACACCAGCTCGCGCAGCCCCTTAAGCCGCCCAAGATTGCGCAACAGCCCCAAGGCACCCTTGCGCACCAGCGGCTCGCCGCCAGTGATCCTGAGCTTGTCCACGCCTAGGCTAACAAAGGCCGAGGCGACCGCCTCGATTTCCTCCAGGGTCAGGATTTGCGCGCGCGGCAGGAAGCTCATGTCCTCGGACATGCAATAAATGCAGCGGAAGTCGCAGCGGTCGGTGATGGAAACGCGCAGGTAAGTGACGCGCCGCCCGAAGCGGTCGATGAGGGCGGGGGGCGAAGGGGGCTGGATGGCCGTCATGGTCTTATTCTTCAAGCGTGCGGGGTGTCTGGGACGGGTTTTATTGTACAGGCTTGGACACCATAGCCAAGTAAAATGCTCGGGAATTCTGCCTGCCGGAGCGAAGACATCTTCACTTCCACCCTTCCCGCTTCGCCGGCCTACCCCCTTCGGCCTTGGGCACGGACAGGGTTGCCTTAAGCTTGTCCTCCTCCCGCTTCGCTGGTTTGAGCAATTCGGTCTTGGCCCCAAAATCCTCGCTGAGGGTGAGTTGCGCCTTGCGGGCCGTCTTCTCGTCCGCGAACGGGCCGGCGACAAGCCGGTGGCGCCGGTTGTGGGTGGCCACGCGGGCCGGAATCCGCGGCCCCAGGTGGTTAAGCTGCGCCGCCAGCCTGCGCACCCAATACTCGTCGTTGGTTTCCGCCGTGCGCAGCGTCCAGCCGGTGGCCGACAGTCCGGCGGCGGTCGGCGCCCCGGACAGGCGTTCGGGGCGCTCCAACTGGGCGGCCCCGGCCAGCCGGTCTTGCAAGCTTTCGGTTTGCTCGAAGATCGGGATGGGAATTCCCCGCGCCTGCTTGAGCGTCTCCTCGATCTTCGGCCAATCCAGCTTGCGCGACTGCTTTTTTTCGACCTGCCGCAATTTCGCCACCAAGTTGGCCTTGGCCTGCTTCACGTCAATCTCCTCGAACGGCGGGTGGACTTCCAGATACAAGGTGCCGCCCAGCCAGCCCAGCAAATAGGGCTGGTTGACCACCACGACCGGGGTTTTCACGGGGATTTCCTTGAACGCCTTGGCGATGTCCTCCGGGTACAGGCGGATGCAGCCGTTGCTGGCGCGCAGGCCGATGCTGAACGGCTTGTTGGTGCCGTGGATAAGATAGCTGGGCCTGCTGAGGTAGAGCGCGTAATCGCCCAGCGGGTTGTCGGGGCCGGGCGGCACGACGGCGGGCAGCGGGTCGCCCTCCTCGGCGTGGCGGCGGCGGATCGATTCCGGCACATACCATGTCGGATGCTCCATCTTGCGGTCCACGGCCATGATGCCCAACGGCGTGGAGCGGCCCTCCCGGCCTATGCCTATGGGCCAGGTGGAAACCGCCGGGTGCCGCTTGTCGCCGCTGAAATAAAACAGGCGCATCGCGGCCAGGTTGATGACCACGCCCGTCCTCGGCGCGTCGGGCAGGATGAACTGCAAAGGCAGCAGGACGCGCTCGCCCTCGTAGGGAATCCACGGGTCCAAGTCGGGATTGGCTTCGACGATATGCTGGTAGCCCACGCCGAAGTGGCGGGCAAGGTCGAGCAAGGTGTCGCCCCGTCCCACTGGCACGCGGGCCAAGCGCCCGACCACGCTGTCCTCGCCGTTCAAATAGAAGCCATGCGACTGCACCGTCTCAATCTTGGCTTCGGCCTCGGCCCCCATGTCCAGCGGCGGCGGTGTGCCGAAGCCGAAGGAGGAGTAGTACGGCTGCAACTCGGCGCAGCCCGGCAGCAAGCCGCACAACAGAAGCAGGGACAGGATTTTGCCGGGGCGGGGGGGCGGTGTTCTTGTCATGGCGTGTCGTGATGTTGTTTTCCGGTTTTCGGCTTCTTACGTCTTTTGCCAGGGCTGGCCGGCTTGGCCTGGGTTTCGTCGGCTTGGGCGGCGGGCGGCGGCCCCAAACCGGCAGTGGCGCTCTCAAACGCTTTTTCCTCCTGCTCGGTCCTGAGTTTGCGGGTTTCGGCCATCAACCGCAGGGCTTCGTCCCTTTGCCCAGGGGTGATTTCTTCCTCCAAACTCTTGCGGCCCTTGCCGCCCTCCGCGTCGCCCTGCTCCTCGGCCATGGTGTACCAATAATACGCCTTGGCCAAATCCTGCGGCACGCCGTCGCCGGCGGCATACAGCGAGCCTAGGATGGTCTGCGCGCCAGTGACGCCTTGCTCGGCGGCTTTTTGGAACCAACGCGCCGCCTCGGCGGGATCTTTTTCCACCCCCAGCCCGTGGTAATAGAGGATGCCCAGCTTGGACTGCGCCATGCGCTCACCCTGGTCGGCGGCGCTGCGATACCAGCGCCGCGCCTCCGGGTAGTTCTGCGTTACACCCAAGCCTTTCATGTACAGATTGCCCAGGTTGACTTGAGCGGCGGCGTTGCCTTGCTCGGCCAGCGGCGTGAAAGCTTTCAGCGCGGCGGCGAAATCGCGCTGGGCGATGGCGACCAGCCCCGCCTGGAAATCGGCCTGCGCGGGCAGGGCCGCCGACAGCGCCGCCGCCAATAAACAATGTCTGATGGATTTCATGGTGAGGTTTGCAAAACGATCTTGCCGATAGATGTGCCGCTTTCCAGCAGGCGGTGCGCCGCCGCCGCCTCGGTGAGCGGCAAGACGGCATGGACGACGGGCCGGACGCGCCCGGACGCCAGCAGCGGCCAGACTTTTTCGCGCAAGCCCCGCGCAATGGCGGCTTTTTCCGCCACGCTGCGGGGGCGCAGGGTGGAGCCGGTGAGGGTGAGGCGCTTGACCAGGATTGGCGTCAGGTTGATCTGGGTTTTCGGGCCGTTCTGGAAGGCAATCTGCACCAGCCGCCC
>CAZOTR010000019.1:11934-19832 GCA_964582755.1 uncultured Methylococcaceae bacterium
ATGCCGCTGCTCCCGCCGTGGACCAGCAGGCTCTCGCCCGCCTGCAAACGGCCCCGCTCGGAGTCAAACAAATTTGTCCAAACGGTGAAAAAAGTTTCCGGCAACGCCGCCGCTTGCGCAAAATCCAAACCCGGCGGTATGGGCAGGCACAAGGGTTCAGCCGCCAAGCACCATTCCGCATAGCCGCCGCCGCTGACCAAGGCGCAGACCGCGTCGCCCACCGCCAAGCCCGCGACGCCCGCGCCCACTGCCGCCACCGTGCCGGCGATCTCCAGCCCCGGAATGTCGGAAGCGCCGGGGGGCGGCGGATAAAGCCCCTGCCGTTGCATCAGATCCGGGCGGTTTACCCCGGCGGCGGACACGCGGACCAACACCTCGCCCGGACCCGGCGCGGGGACGGGGCGGCGGCAAGGCTGCAACACCTCCGGCCCGCCGGGGCGGGTGATTGCAATCGCGGTCATGGAATTCATAAGGCGGCGGCCAGGGGTTGTTGGCTAGTGGGCGGTGACTATAGGCCAGAGGACTTTAAGTCTCAAGCCTAGAGTCCCAGGCAGGGAGCGCGTAAACTTAACGCCCAACCCCGCCACTAGCCTCCAAACCCTATCGCAGCCATGCTTGAAGCGCTTGCCCAGATCGTCAAAACCGCCGCCCGCGAGGAACTGCTGCCGCGCTTCGCCGAATCCGAGCGCCGTTTCAAGGCCGACGGCAGCATCGTCACCGAGGCCGATGTCGCCATGCAACAGCGCCTGGCCGAGGAATTGGCGGTGCTCGCGCCAGACTATCAATTGTTGGGCGAAGAAATGACCGCCGAGGAACAGCGCGGCTTGCTGCAATCCAGCGATGGCGGGCTGTGGTGCCTGGACCCGCTGGACGGCACCAGCAATTTCGCCAGCGGCATCCCGTTTTTTTGCGTTTCCCTGGGGCTGCTCATCGGCCGCAAACCCGTGCTGGGACTCATTTACGACCCTATCCGCGACGAATATTTCATGGCCGAGGCAGGCCAAGGCACCCGCCTGAATGGCCGTCCGCTGCATTGCCGTCCCGCCGGCCTGCCGCTGCGCAAAAGCATCGCCGTGGTGGATTTCAAGCGCCTGCCCCCGGCCATGGCGGCCGCCTTGGTTTCCCGCCCGCCGTACAGTTCGCAGCGCTATTTCGGTTCGGGGGCGCTGGAATGGGCTTGGCTGGCGGCCGGCCGCTTCCATGTCTACCTGCACGGACGGCAAAAATTGTGGGACTACGCGGCGGGGGCGCTGATCCTCGCCGAAGCCGGCGGCTCCTCGGAAAGCCTGGAGGGCGGGCCGATTTACACGCCGGCGCTGCAACCGCGCTCCACCGTGGCGGCCTGCGACAGCGCCCTGTTCCAAGACTGGAAGCAGTGGCTGGGCCAGCACCTCCCGGACGATCCCCCGTGTAAGCTGGAATAAGCCCGCCCGACGCCGCACCTTCGGCAAGCTCAAGACAGGCGGGCTTACTCTGGCCGGTACGCGGAGCATTGCGGCTTTGCGCCGGCTTCCCGGCCTGGAACGCCAGCGAGAATCGCCAATCTTGCGCCGATTTTTGGAAATATGCTCCCGCTCATTGTAAAATGCCCGCCTTTCCGGCCCGGAGTCCATTAAGCCGCACCGTCGGCAACCGATGCTGCGCCTGCGCCCCCCGCCTCCCCAAAATCCAATCACCCCAATAAGATTCAGGAAACCCCAAGATGACTTTCGTAGTGACCGAAAATTGCATCAAATGCAAATTCACCGATTGCGTGGACGTCTGCCCCGTCGATTGTTTTCGTGAAGGCCCCAATTTCCTCGTGATCGACCCCGACGAGTGCATAGACTGCTCCCTCTGCGAGCCTGAATGTCCGGTTGAGGCCATTCATTCCGAAGACGAAGTGCCGCCCGAACAGCAAGGCTTCATCGAACTCAACCGGGAGCTGTCGAAAATTTGGCCGGTCATCGCCGAGGTCAAGAAGCCCCTGCCCGATGCCGACGACTGGAAGGGCAAAGCGGGCAAATTGGAATTTCTCGAAAGATAAGCCCGCCGCCTTCCTGCCGCCCCAGGGCTTCCCTGGAGCGGCGTTCCAGCCCAGCGGGGCTTTTCCCGCATACGATCCACAGCGCCCCCCCCTGATGGGCGGGCCGCGTCTTCCCTCCCCTCCGAACGCCATGAAACTTCAGCAACTGCGCTACATCTGGGAGATTTCCCGGCACGAACTCAATGTTTCCGCCACGGCGGACAGCCTGTACACCTCGCAGCCCGGCATCAGCAAACAGGTGCGCCTGCTGGAAACCGAGTTGGGCGTTCCCATCTTCGCCCGCAACGGCAAGCACTTGACCGAGATCACCGACGCCGGCAAGCAGATCGTCGCCCTCGCCGGCGAGATTCTCGGCAAGGCGCAGGACATCAAGAACATCGCCCAAGACTACAAGGACAACAAGGTCGGCACCCTCGCCATCGCCACCACCCACACCCAGGCGCGCTACGCCCTGCCGAAGGTGGTGCATGAGTTCATGGAGCGCTACCCCGGCATCCAATTGCACATCAACCAAGGCACGCCCGCGCAGATCGCCGAATTGGCCTCGCGTGGCCTGGTCGACATGGCCATCGCCACCGAAGGCATGGACTTGTTTGAAAACCTCGTGCGCCTGCCCTGCTATGAATGGAACCGCTGCGTCCTAGTGCCGCAGGGCCATCCCCTGACGCAAAAGGAGACGTTCGACCTGCATGACGTGGCCGCCTACCCTATCGTGACCTATGTCTTCGGCTTCACCGGACGCTCGCAATTGGACCAAGCCTTCGAGCAGCAAGGCATCCATCCGCAAGTGGCGCTGACGGCGGTCGATGCCGACGTCATCAAGACTTACGTCCGCTTGGGGCTGGGGGTGGGCATCGTGGCGCGGATGGCCTACGACCCGGAGGCCGACGGCGACCTCGTCGCCCTGGACGCGGCACATCTGTTCGGCGCCAGCGTCACCAAAATCTGCCTGCGCCGGGACATGTTCATCCGCAGCTTCATCTACGACTTCATCCGCCTGTTCGCCCCGCATCTGACCCAGAAGATCATCCAACAAGCGCTGGCCCTGCGGGAAAAGCACGAAATCGAAGATCTGTTCAAGAATATCGAGTTGCCGGTCAAATAGTCCAGGGGCGCGCCGTTTTGCAGTCCCGGCTTTAGCCGGTCCTTATGGGGTTTTCCCACCTAAAGGCGGGACTGCAAACGCTTAACTTGACGGCCTTGGGCAACAAAAAACGCGAAGGAGGCGGGATTCGCCTAGCTTCGCGCTTTTCGCTGCGGACCTGCGCGGTCTTAGAGACCGCGCCGGCCTTGCCCGTCCGATAAAGGGTTTATCCCTTCGCCCGCTCTTCCAGCATCGCCACGGCAGGCAGCACCTTGCCTTCCAGGTATTCCAGGAACGCGCCGCCGGCGGTGGAGATATAGGACACTTTGTCGTAGATGCCGTATTTCTGGATCGCCGCGATGGTGTCGCCGCCGCCGGCCAGGGTGAAGGCTTCGGTGTTGGCGATGGCGTCGGCGATGATCTTCGTGCCTTCGCCGAACTGGTCGAACTCGAACACGCCGACCGGGCCGTTCCACACCACAGTGCCTGCCTTCATGATGATCTCGGCCAGCTCCCACGCGGATTTCGGGCCGATGTCGAAGATCATGTCATCGTCGGCCACATCGTCGGAACTCTTCAGCACGGCGTGTTCGTTGGCGTCGAACTTCTTGCCGACCACCACGTCCACGGCGATGGGAATGTTCGCCCCGCGCGCCTTCATCTTTTCGATCAGCGCCTGGGCGGTGGGGACCAGGTCGTCTTCGCACAAAGACTTGCCGACATTCTTGCCAACCGCCTTGAGGAAGGTGTTGGCGATGCCGCCGCCGACCACCAATTGCTCGCACTTCTCGGACAGCGATTCCAGCACGGTCAGCTTGGTGGAAACCTTGCTGCCGCCGACTATCGCCACCAAAGGCCGCGCCGGGTTCGCCAGCGCCTTGCCCAAGGCGCTCAATTCTTCCGCCACCAGGATGCCGGCGCAGGCCACCGGGGCGAACTTCGCCACGCCATGCGTCGAAGCCTCGGCGCGGTGCGCGGTGCCGAAGGCGTCCATGACGAACACATCGCACAGCGCGGCGTATTTTTTCGCCGTCTCGTCGAGGTTCTTCTTCTCGCCCTTGTTGATGCGGCAGTTTTCCAGGATCACCAACTCGCCTTCGCCCACCTCGAAACCGCCGTCCACCCAATGTTTGATGAGGTGGACCGGATGCCCCAGGCGGGCTTCGATGTTTTCGGCGACGGGCTTGAGCGAGTTTTCTTCCGACCACTCGCCTTCGGTGGGACGGCCTAGGTGGGAGGTGACCATCACCCTCGCGCCTTGGGCGAGGCAATGGTTGATGGTCGCCATCGACGCGGTGATGCGGGCGTCCGAGGTCACTTTGCCGTCGCTGACGGGTACGTTGAGGTCGGAGCGGATGAGGACGCGCTTGCCCTTGATGTCAAGGTCGGTCAAACGGAGGAAGGTCATTATAGGGTCTCCTTAGAAGGGTAAGGTTTGACAAAAGACAGGGATGACAAAACAGACCGGGATAACATCGCTAACAGCGAGGTTATCCCTTTTGGGGGTTTAGCTTTCATTGCGCCACTTGATCGAGCAGCCCATGCTGGGAATCTGCTCCTGCGGCCCCTTGCCGGTGAGCGCCACTTGCTTCATGGCCTCGAACAGCTCACGGCGGGCGTCCGCCGGGGCGGCCTCTTTGTGGCTGGCGTCGAGCCGGCCCCGGTACTGGAGTTCAAGCCGGTTGTTGTAGCCAAAGAAATCCGGGGTGCAGACCGCCCCGTAAGCCTTGGCGATAAGTTGGCTTTCGTCGTAGAGATAGGGAAACGGGAAATCGAAGCGCTCGGCGACGGCCTTCATGTTGTCGAACGAGTCTTCCGGGTAGTCGGCCACGTCATTGGACATGATGGCGACGGAGTTCACGCCATAGGCAAGCAATTCGCGGGCGTCGCGCACGATGCGCTCCCGCACGGCTTTCACATAAGGGCAATGGTTGCAGATGAACATGAGCAGCAGGCCGTTTTCGCCATGGCATTCCTCCAATGTCCAGATTTTCCCGTCGATGCCGGGCAAGGAAAAGGCTATGGCCTGGCGGCCAAAATCACAAACCGGTGTCTCTAAAAGTGCCATGAGGGTTAAACCTGAGTGGGATAGTGGCGGAAGGATAGCAGAGAAACCGCCTGCCGTCCCCTACCGACCCGGGGGGATCAGGGCAACCGCGCTATCTAGCCCTTGACAACCGGGTGAGATAAGGATGCGTGGTTTCAGCCAACGGATCGAGGCCGCCTAAGCAGCTTATGTGCCGGACGTCCTCTTAGCCCGCCCGCAGCCGCGCCAGCGGATCTTGCCGGTAAAACGCGGCGAGTTGGCGGTAGACCGCCGGATATTCTTCTTCCACCAAATCCGGCTGCTCGAAGAAATATTCGCTCAACACCGCGAAGAATTCCCCCGGCTCCTCGGCGGCGTAGGGGTCGATGGCGGTATCCTCGCCCTCGTCCAGCCGGCGGTTGAGGTCGTCGAAGGCCGCGCTGAACGCTGTGTTCCAGACTTGCCGGTCCATGTTCCGGTGCAGCGGCGGGAAGCCGTCCACTTCGCCGTTGCGCAGGTCGAGCTTGTGGGCGATTTCGTGGATCGCCACGTTGTAGCCCTCGCCGTGGCCCGAGGCTTCCACATCGGCCCAGGACAGGATTAGCGGCCCCAATTCCCACGCCTCGCCGGTGATGGCCTCCTCCCATTCGTGCATTACGCCGTAGTCGTCGAACTGCCCGCGCGGGCGGATGAACGCGCCGGGATAGACGACCACGGTGCGCCAGCCGTCCAGCCAGTCCGGCCCCAGGTTCATCGCCGGCAAACAGCATTGCGCGGCGATGGAAAGGCGCATGGCCTCGGACAAGGCCAAGCCTTGGACCGGCTCGAAAATCTTCTCGCGCAAGAACAGCGTGGACAGCTCGCGCAGCCTAAGCGCCTCGTCCTCCGCGAGGCCGGCGAGGATGGCGTGGTCTTGCAAGACCTTGCGCCACGCGGCTTGCGCAAGGGGGAAATCGCGCAAGATTTTCTTCCTGCGCAGTTGGCGGAAAGGCCACATGGGATGCGTCTTTTAAGGGAAAAAGTGGGATTGCGGGGAACTTCGGAATAGAATTCTATCTCCCAGGCCGGCGTTGCGACAGCCGCCGGCCTTAACCCTAGCCCCGCGCGGCGGCGCAGGCCGTCTGCGCAAGCACTCTTTGACGAGAATAGCCATGATTAAACTAACGGCCGACCTTAACGCCAATTACCAACGTTTCATCGAGAACATCCTGGAATCCGGGCAGGTCTGGGGCCTGCAATCCGAGGAGGGCTGGGTGGTGGTCGACTCCACGGAATTCGAGGAGTCAGAAGTCATGCCGTTTTGGTCCGACGAGTCTTACGCCAAAAGCCATTGCGTGGGCGAATGGGCCGAATTCAGGCCGGTGGCTATGGACTTGGAGGAATTTGTCGAAGACTGGCTGGCGGGGATGGCCGAGGACGGCATCCTGGTCGGCCCCAATTGGAACGACGACCTGGAAGGGCTGGAAGTGGAGCCGGAGGATGTCGCCCAGCAACTCAGCAGCGAGCCGGACGAGTCGGCCACGCGGCACTGATGGGCCTGGTCTATTCCACCGGGCAGGGGCGGATGTGCCCGGCCTGCGGCAAGCCGGTGGCGCAGTGCGTCTGCGGCCAGTTGCAAGCGCCCAAAGGCGACGGCAATGTCCGGGTCGGGCGGGAGGTCCGCAAAGGTTCCGGCGTCACCGTCATCAGCGGGCTGCCGTTGGCCGGCGAGGCGCTCAAGGCCTTGGCCAAGGAATTGAAAACCCGCTGCGGCAGCGGCGGGACCGTGAAAGACGGCGTCATCGAGATCCAAGGCGACCACCGCGATGTGCTGGTGGCGGAACTTGGCCGCAGGGGTTGGAAGGCGAAGCGGTCCGGCGGCTGACGGCCCCGTCCTCCCCCGCTGATTGGCTCGCAATCTTTGCGATAGAGAGAAAACATGTCCAGACCCCTGTTGTTGTTTGTGTTCTGCATGGCGGTGGGGCTGTACCAGAATTGGCATAAGATCGACCGCTGGCTGAATCCGCCGCCGCCGCGTCCGGCGGGGTCGGAGCAGGTCGTGCTGTACGCCACCCACTGGTGCGGCTACTGCGCCAAGACGCGGGAGTTTTTCGCGGAAAACCACATCGCCTACCAAGAACTGAACGTCGAAGACGCCGGGGAGGGACAACGCAGATACGAGAAGCTGGGCGGCGGCGGGGTTCCCATCATCGTGATCGACGACACCAAAGTCATCCATGGCTATAACCCCGCCCACATCAGCCAAGCTTTGGAGGAAGCGCCTTGACGGCGATGGCGTGGCCGCTAGCCGGCGGCATTGCCGCACTGGCTCTCTTGCTGTTCCTGCTCAGGCGCGTGGCCGGACGGCGCGGCAAGCTGTCCCGCCACCCTTGCCAGCGGCAGACCGCGTTGTTTTCTGCGGATGAACGCGCATTTTTCCACTCACTGAAGGATGCCATGGGCGGGAAATATGCGATCTTCGGCAAGATCCGGGTCGATGACATCATCCTAGTGAAGCAAGGCGCCTCCCGCGAGGCTGTCGATGCCATTGCAGGCCGGCATTTTGATTTCGTCCTCTGCGACCCGGACACCTTAAGCCCGGCCTGCGCCATCCAGTTGCATGGCAAGGCCCAGGCCGGGCCGGATCTGCTGCCGTCGATCTGCGAGAACTTGGGCTTGCCATTGCTGCGTTTCCCGGTCCAGGCGGATTATTCCGTGGAAGACATCCGGGAAAAATTGCGCAAGGCCATGGCCAAGGAGCCGTTTTACCTGGCCGAGACGGC
>CAZOTR010000019.1:19932-44332 GCA_964582755.1 uncultured Methylococcaceae bacterium
GGGAAAAATTGCGCAAGGCCATGGCCAAGGAGCCGTTTTACCTGGCCGAGACGGCCGGCCGCAAGGAGCCGCGCATCTCCAGCATCGAAGACATGAAATTTTAAGCCGGGAGGGTCGAGTAGGCCGGAATAAGCCCGCCCGAGCCTATCCTGAGATTGGGGCGCAACGCCAAGCGGGCGTTTCCGGCGAATTCGGGGGCGAGGCGCCGGAAACGCCTGTCCTGGCTGCGCCGGACAGGCTTATTCCGGCCTACCTTGGCCTACCCAGGACCGCGCAAAAACCAACCGAAGCATTGCCTGTCAGACCCAGCCTATCCCCTTCGGCCTTTTCCAGGTATCTTACAAACCTTTGAACGGCCCTGCGGGGCCAACCCTTTCACCTTGAGGAATCAACCATGGGTATCGGCATTTGGGAGCTTGTGCTCCTGTTATTGATTGTGGTGGTCGTGTTCGGCACCAAGAAGCTGAAAAACATCGGCGGCGACTTGGGCGGCGCGATCAGGAGCTTCCGCAGCGCGATGGCGGAGCCTGACGAAGACAAGCCGGCGGACAAGTCCCGCACTATCGACGGCGAGGCGGTCGTCGACAAGAAAGACCAAGCCTGAGCGCCCGCGCCGCCATGTTCGACGTAGGCTTTTCGGAAATGCTGCTGGTGGGCTTGATTGCCCTGCTGGTGTTCGGGCCTGAGCGCCTGCCCAAAGTCGCCCGCGAGGCCGGTTTGTGGATCAGGAAGGCGCGGACGATGGCCTCCTCGGTCAAGCAGGAGATCGACCGCGAGATGCAATTGCAGGACATGAAGGAGGCGATGGACAAGCAGAAGCGCGAGATGGAGCGGATGCTGCTGGCGGAGAAGTCTGTTGTTGATGGCAAGCTGCCCAAGCCGCCGGCCCAGCCGCAGGAGGGCGAACATGAGTGAGGATGCCGGCTTCGACCAGGAACAGCCGTTCATTTCCCATCTGATCGAGTTGCGCGACCGGCTGTTGCGCAGCATTGCCGTGGTGTTCGTGTTGTTCTTCGGGATGGCGTTTTACGCCAACGAAATCTACGCCTTTCTTGCCGGGCCTTTGCTAAAGCACATGCCGGCCGGCAGCCAGATGATCGCCATCGAAGTGGCCTCGCCGTTTTTGACGCCATTCAAGCTGACCTTGGTGGTGGCGATCTTCATCGCCGTGCCGTATTTGCTGTACCAAGCCTGGGCTTTTGTCGCGCCGGGGCTGTACCGGCACGAGCGGCGGCTGATCCTGCCCTTGCTGGTGTCCAGTAGCTTTCTGTTTTATGCCGGCATCGCTTTCGCCTACTTCGTGGTGTTTCCGCTGCTGTTCGCCTTCATCACCACGGCGGCGCCGGCGGGGGTGACGGTGATGACCGACATCACCGCGTATCTGGATTTCGTGCTGACGATTTTCTTCGCCTTCGGCATTTCTTTTGAAGTGCCGATCTTCACAATTTTACTGGTGTGGACCGGGATCGTCAGCCGCGAGTCCATGATCGAAAAGCGGCCTTACATCATCGTGCTGGCCTTCGTTGTCGGCGCGGTGCTGACGCCGCCCGACCCGGTGTCGCAAACCCTGCTGGCGGTGCCGATTTGGCTGTTGTTTGAGTCGGGGCTGTTCTTTGCGCGGTTTTTTGCGCGTGACGAAGAGGCCGAACCCAGCCATGAAATCGCCCCGCCAGCGGAAAAATCCATCGACGAGACGTGATCCTTCGGATAGTTCCGCTGGTTTCCAAGCGCCTGCTTCACTGCCATTCAATTGAGCGACAACCTCTCTTGGAGGGATGTTGTCGCTTTTTCTAAACCCTTGCGCCTAATAACTCACCCGAATTCCCAACTCCGCCCCCCGCCCCGGCTCCGGCGCGAAATTGCGTAGGTATGAAGTCGAGTTGCGGACATTCTCGTTTAACAAGTTGCTGCCTTTGGCAAACACCGTCAGTTCCGCCTGTTGCCATGCCTTGACCTGATATTGCCCGCCCACGCCCAACAGCACATAACCCGGCGTGGTGGATTCGTGCTGGCCCGGATGATCCTGCGGCTCGGCGCGGGTCAGGCGCAGGTTCGCCGTCCAATCACCCTTGGCATAATCCAGTTGGAAACCATAGCGCAGCGGCGGCATGCGCGGCACGTCGCCGCCGTTGGTGAATTCGCCCCGGGTGTAGTCGCCGAACAGGGTCAAATTGACCATGCCATAAGGGTTTTCCATGAGCAGGAATACCAGCTTGCTCTCAAAGCCTTTAAAAACGGCGTTGCCCTGGCGGGTTCGCACCACCGGCAGGCAGGCACCCGGCGAGGAACACAGGGCTTCAAAGGTTTCGCTGCCCGCGTTAAACACCGCCCCGGTGCGTTGCTGGTAGATGTAATCGTTGACCCAGTTGTGAAACAGATTGGCCTCGGCCTGCATCCACCCGGCTTTGAAGCGATAACCCAGGTCGAGGTTGTAGGAGGTTTCTTTCTTTAAATTGGCATCGCCCTGTTCATAGCTGTGGGTGGCGTCATGCACGCCGTTTGAATACAACTCCTGGATCTGCGGCGCGCGCTGGGATTGGGTCATGCCCAAACTGAGTTGGTGCTGTTCGTTGATTGTCCATAGCGCGGAGGCCGCGCCGCTGACCGGCGTGTCGTAGCGGCTGCTGCCCAGTCCTTGCGGCGAGGTGGTCTGGTGTTCGACCCGCGCAGCCAGTTCATAGCCCACCGGGCCGGTCGCAAACGACTCGACGGCAAACAGTCCGTAAGTGTCGATGTTGGAGCGCGGCACGATGGTTTCCAGCCCTAGCGCGGCGAAATCGCTGTTCACCGACTGGAAGCCGACCGTGCCTTTGAACGGCCCCCACGGCTTGTGGGCCAGTTCCAGGCGGCTTTCATAGGACTGGTTGGTGTAGGTCGTGCCGGCAATGCCGCCGGCGACTTCGGTGTGTTGGTAGTCGGTGTAGCCGAATTTCAGCCGCAAGGCTTCGGCAAATTCAAACGGCTGGTTCCACTCTCCCTTGAAGTTGTACTTGGTCTGCTTGAGGTCGATGCGCACTGGCGGCCCACCGGTGCCGTCCGGGGGGATGCCGTAATGGTTGTCCAGTTGGTTGATCGACATCCCGGCAAAGCCGGGGTCGCCGACCAGCGATACGCCCACCGTGCCGCCTTGGGCGCGGGCGTTGGTGTTGTTGATGACGCCATAGGAATTTTGCAGCGGGTAGACGCCTTCCAAGGCCGGGTCGGTCGCCCGCGCCGCGTTTTCGTCTATCGCCGGCCCGCCGATGTGCAGATTCCCTTGCTCGCGGTAAAAGCCATCGAAGTGGTAGGCAAGCGGGCCTTGCCCGCCTTCCAGTTTCAAGGTGCTGGCGTTTTCGTCGGAGACGGAGCGGTAACGCTGCTCGAACGCGCCACCGACTAGCTTGTCCGGGAGTTTCCCCGGAATGCGGTTGTCGATGACATTCACCACGCCGCCGATGAAGCCGCCGCCATACAACAGGCTGGCCGGGCCGCGCAGAACTTCGATGCGCTCGGCCAGCATCGGCTCGACGCCGTTGGCATGGTCGGGACTGAGCGCCGACACGTCGTTGGCCCCGATGCCGTTTTGCAAGACACGCACACGCGGCCCGGCCTGCCCCCTAATCACGGGCGAGCCGACGCCGGGGCCGAAAGACTGGTTGTTGATGCCGGGGCTTTCTTGCAAAGTCGCGCCGATAGTGTTGCCGGCCTGGGTAGCCAGTTGTTCTCCGGTCAACACGGCCATCGGGCGGAGATTTTCCGGGGCTTCTTTCTCCACGGACGCGCTCACCTCCACGGTTTCCAATTCCGGCGGCTCCGGCAGTTCTTCGGCGTGGACGGCCTGGCTCAACACACTGGCCATAGCCAGCGGCCAAGCAAATCTTGCGGACATGGTTGCTCCGGTTTTTTCCAAAGTTTTAGGGGTAACATCGCCGCAAGCGATGTCATCCCTGCTCTGCGCGGGCGCATTGGGCGCACAGGCCATGGATTTCAATGGCCTTGTGGTGGACGGCAAAGCCGGCCTGCGCGATCTCCCGCGCCACCGCATCCATCACTTCCAGCGCCGGCCTTTCGTCCACCTCCTGGCAGCGGTTGCAAATCAGCAGCAGCAGTTCATGCCGGCGTTCCGAATTTGCGCAGCCGATGAAGGCGTTGAGGCTTTCCACGCGGTGGATCAAGCCTTGCTCGATCAGGAAATCCAAGGCGCGGTAAACCGTCGCCGGCTTGGCGGCTTGCTCGAACGGCTTGATGCGGTCGAGCAGGTCGTAGGCTTTGACCGCCCGGTGGCCTTCCCAAACCAATTCCAGCACCTTGCGGCGGATCGGCGTGAGCCGGACGCCACGGTGCGCGCACAATTGTTCCGCCGTGCGGATCGCCTTGTGGATGCAGCCTAAATGGTCATGGCCCCCCGCCGACGATTCTTCCCCGCCGCTCAAGTTCTCGCTGTTCATGGGCTTGGAATCCTGTTTTTAGAGTTTTTGTTACTATATAACATAACAGATGCCCGGCACAAGCGCCGTCGGAAGACAGCAATTCTGATTTTGCCCAAAGACGCTTGTCTGATGTAGGTTGGGTTAGGCGCGCGCAAGACTGATGCGGACTCCACCCCGAACTTGGCGCGCGCCGTAACCCAACAGGCGGGCCAAGGATAGCGTTGGGTTACGGTGCGCAATCACGTTCTGCGATAAACAGGCAGTATCCCCCCTGCGCACCTAACCCAACCTACGATTTTCAGTGTTTTGCTTGGCAAGCGCGGTAGGCGTAAACTCGTCCATCCCGCCATCCTGGGCATGGCTTTCCACGTTCAACGGGACCACCACTATGCAAAGTGACAAAACGGCTTGGGGAACGCTGCCCAGCCCGCCCAAGGTTCCAATGCAGGCCATCCTCTTGGGCTTGGCCGCACTCGTAGGCGTTTGGACCTCGTACTACACAACACCCGCCGAGTCGGAAGGCGTGCTATTGCGCTTTGGCAAATACATCCATAAGGTTCCACCCGGCCTGCATTTCAAGCTGCCGTTCGGCATCGACAGCGTCATCGCCGTGCCGATCCAGCGCCAGCAAAAGCTGGAATTCGGCTTCGCCACTCCCGGCCATTCCAACCCGGACCAAACCGGCGGGGAGCCGGCGCTGGAAAAATCCATGGTCACCGGCGACCTCAACTCGGCGCTGGTCGAATGGATCGTGCAATACCGCATCACCGAGCCGGAGGAGTATCTCTTCGTGGTGCGCGAGCCGGGGCAAACCCTGCGGGATCTGTCCGAGGCGGTCATGCGGGAAGTCGTCGGCGACCGCACGGTCGATGAAATCATCACCATCGGGCGGCAGGAGATCGAGGACACCGCCCTGGCCCGGATGCGCGAACTGGCGGAACGCTACCAGCTCGGCATCACCATCAACCAAGTGCAATTGAAGAACGTCAACCCGCCCGTGCCGGTGCAGCCCTCGTTCAACGAAGTGAACCGGGCGCAGCAAGACCGCGAGAATTCCATCAACCTGGCCAACGGCGAATACAACAAGGCGGTGCCCCGCGCCCGTGGCGAGGCCGACCAGAAAATCCGCGCCGCCGAGGGCTACCGCTTCAAGCGGGTCAACGAGGCGGAAGGCGACGTGGCCGCGTTCAGCGCGGTGCTGGAGCAGTACCTCAAGGCACCCGAAGTGACCCGCGCCCGCATTTACCTGGAAACCTTGGGCGACGTGCTGCCCCAGGCCCGGCAAACCATCATCGTGGACGAGACGGTGCAGCAAATATTGCCGATGCTGCCGTTCCCGTCGCAGCCACAACCGCCCTCGCAGCCGCAGGGAGAAGCCCAATGAAAACGCCCGCCATCACGCTTGCCGCCGCCATCATCGGCCTAACCTTGTTCCTCTCCGCGTTCACCGTCAACCAGACCGAGCAGGTCATCATCACCCAATTTGGCCGGTCGGTCGGCGAACCAATCACCAGCCCTGGCCTGCATTTCAAACTGCCGTTTGTCCAACAGGTGAACCGCTTCGACAAGCGTTACATGGCCTGGGACGGGCCGATGGTCGAGATGTCCACCAAGGACAAGACCTATGTGCAAGTGGACACCTTCGCCCGCTGGCGCATCGCCAAGCCCATGCAGTATTACCTCAGGCTGCGCGACGAGCGCAGCGCGCAATCCCGGCTGGAGGACATCCTCGGCAGCGAGACGCGCACCGCCATCGCCCGGCATGAATTGATCGAGGCCGTGCGCACCGACAAAGACCGCCAGCCGAAACAAGACGAGACCTTGGCCGGGGCCAACGCCGACGCCTTGGGGCTGCTGCGCCCGATCCGCTACGGGCGGGTGGCCATCGAAAAAGGCATTTTCGACGCCGCAGCGCCCAAGCTGGCCGAGTTTGGCATCGAATTGCTCGACGTGCGTTTCAAGCGCATCAATTACAACCCGCAAGTGCTGGAGCGCATCCACCAGCGCATGATTAGCGAACGCCTGCAAATCGCCCAGCGTTTCCGCTCGGAAGGCGAAGGCGAGGCGGCGCGGATCAACGGCAACCGCGACCGCGACATCAACGAAATCGAATCCAGCGCCTACAAGCAGGTCCAGGAAATCCGCGGCGAGGCCGACGCCAAGGCGACGGCGATTTACGCCAAGGCGTACACGCAAAAGCCCGAGGCGGCGGAGTTCTACCGGTTTTTGAAGAGCATGGAAACCTACTCAAAAGTCGTCAACCAAGACGCCACCCTCGTGCTTTCCACCAACAGCGACCTCTTCTCCATGCTCAAGCGGGTGGAAGGGAAAAGCCGCCCTTAGCACGATGGCAAAGCTTCAATTCAAGCGCTTCAAGCTGGCCTGCCTGCTATTCCTGCTGGCCGGACGGCCGGCCCACGCGGCGGAAACCCTCGAAGGCCGGGTGGTCAATGTCCACGACGGCGACACCGCCACCCTGGCGACTTGGGACGGTCGGCAGATCAAAATCCGGCTGGCGCAAATCGACGCGCCGGAAAGCGACCAAGCTTACGGGGAGCAATCGCAACGCTCCTTGGCCGGCCTAGTCCGCAACCGCATCGTGCGCGTCGAAACCGAGACCCTCGACAAATACGGCAGGACGGTGGGCACGATTTTCGTCGGCGGGCAGGATATCAACCGTGAGCAAATCAAGCGGGGCATGGCCTGGGCCTACCGGCAATACCTGCACGACCAGTCTTTGGTGGAGGACGAAAACGCCGCCCGGCTCGCCAGGGTGGGCTTATGGTCCGAAGCCAAGCCTACGCCGCCTTGGGAATTCCGCTCGACCTGCGGCAGCAAGCGGTATTGCAAGGAGATGGTCTCGTGCCAGGAAGCCATGCGGTATCTGAACCAATGCGGCTTGTCACGCTTGGACCGCGACCACGACGGCATTCCTTGCGAAAGCCTGTGCGGCGGGCAGGAATAAGCCCGCCCGGCCAGCAAGGCGGGCGTTTCCGGTAAAGCCGCCCACTATGCTATCCTCATCGCGTGTCAGACTACCGCGCATCGCGTAACCTGTGGATATACTGCTGATTTTTCTATTGATCGTCATGAACGGCATTTTCGCCATGTCGGAAATCGCCTTGATTTCGTCGCGCAAGACCCGCTTGCAACATTGGGCCGACGAAGGCCGGCGCGGCGCGGCGACCGCGCTCAAGATGGCCAACGAGCCTTCCCATTTCCTCTCCACGGTGCAAGTCGGCATCACCCTCATCGGCGTGTTGAACGGCGCCATCGGCGAATCCGCCATCGCCGACCGCATGCAAGCCCAATTGGCCGAGATACCTGAGCTGGCCGCTTACAGCAAGCCCCTGTCCGTCGCGCTGATGGTGCTGATCGTCACCTATTTCTCGCTGATCGTCGGCGAACTGGTGCCCAAGCGCCTCGCCATGCGCAACCCCGAACCCATCGCCTCGTTCTTCGCCGGGCCGATGCGGGTGCTGGCGATCATCGCCTTCCCGCTGGTGAAATTGCTGAGCCTGTCCACGGAAATCGTGCTCAAGCTGTTTGGCCGCAAGAAAGGCAAGGAACCCTCCATCACCGAAGAGGAAATCCAGGTGCTGCTGGAGCAAGGCACCGAGGAAGGCGTGTTCGAGCGCTCCGAGCATGAACTGGTGTCGAACATCTTCCGCCTCGACGACAAGGCCATCGCCTCGATCATGACGCCGCGCAAGGACATTTTTTTCCTGGACCTCGAAGACCCCTTCGAGCAAAACCGCGACAAGCTCATGCGCAGCCATTACTCCCGCTTTCCGCTGTGCCGGGGCGGTTTCGAGCAAATCCTCGGCATAGTCCGCGCCAAGGACATCCTCAACAGCCAATTTCGCGGCGAGCCCATCGACCTGCCCAGCCTAGTCAAGCCGCCGCTGTATGTGCTGGCGAACATCTCGCTGATGCACTTTTTGGAAGAATGCAAGAAAACCCGGATGCACTTCGCCTTGGTCGTGGACGAATACGGCGAGGTCGAAGGGCTGGTTACGCTGAACGATGTCATGGGGGCCATCGTCGGCGACATCGCCTCCGAAGAATTGCTGGAAGAGCCACTGATGGTGCGGCGCGAGGACGGCTCCTGGCTGATCGACGGCATGATGCCGGTGGACAAGTTCAAGGATTTGTTCGACGTGGACGGCCTGCTCGACGAAGCCAAAGGCAATTTCCACACCGTCGGCGGCTTCGTCATGCTGCATGTAGGCCGCGTCCCCTCCGCCGCCGACTGGTTCGAGTGGGAAGGGCTGCGCATCGAGGTGGTGGACATGGACAAGAACCGGGTGGACAAGCTGCTGGTGTCCAAGCTTCCCGATTGAATGAAAAGGCAAACTTCCCGTGCGGCTTGGGAAGCTTACAAAACGATTGAGCCGGGCCGGGTGGGCAGGCGTCTTTTTGCCTGCCCACCGATTTTTCTAAATATTCGTGGAGATTTCGCGTGGGCAAACGATAGAGCCGTTTGCCCACCCTACCCGGCTGGAAACTAGCACCAAAAGTTAGAATTTTGTTATACTGTCAGTTTGGAGCTAATTAAAAGTATTGAGAATTAATACATTATGTATGACGCTCAGTCACCCACAAAATTTGGGCAGTTGATCTTTCAAGAAGATATGGCCGAAGCTCTGAATTTGCATTTTAACACTGGAATACTACGTTGAAGGAGTCCGCAGCATGGTCGTCAACTTGGTCGATTCTGTGATCAGTATGCCGCCGTCGGGCGGCGATGTTGTCAATGTCTGTTGGCACGCCGGTAGTCCGCTCCCGTTTTTCCTGCCTCCGGGGGTCGGTTGTGGGTCTGTCAGCCTCATGCGCATTATCGCTCCGCACAGAGATCTCGGGCTGCTCGCCACACTCCTGGGAAGAGCGTTGCCTTCTCTCCGGCATTATTTCGTTCCCAATGGATGGATCGAGATTTACGGCAGCAAAGTGTCCACAACTATCGACGATTCGCCCAACGTGATCGGCGGGGCACTCCGCGGCGACAATCTGCAAACGATCGGCGGAGCGCTTCACGATGACACGCTTTATCCGGTCGAGCACCGGCTATCAATCGAACTGTCTAGGATCTTGATGGGCGCTGAGTGCCTCTACGTTCGGCCTTGACCGTATGCATGTCCTGTTCATTCACCAGCGTTACCCGGCCCAGTTCGGGCAATTAGCGCGGTGGCTGGTCTCGCAGCTCGGATGGCGGTGCACTTTCCTTTCCGAAGACGCCACGGGAAACGATGCGGGAGTACGGTGTCTGCGCTATCAAGTCACCGGCGGTGCCACCGATCTGTCGCATTACTGCAGCCGCACCTTCGAAAATACCATATGGAAGGCACACGCGGTTTACGAAGCCTGCAAGCTTCAAATGCCGTGTGCGCCCGATCTTGTGGTGGGTCACAGCGGGCTAACCTCCACGCTCTTCCTACGGAATCTTTATCAATGCCCAGTCATTAACTATTTTGAATACTTTTATCGGCGGTGTGGCAGCGACATCGACTTCCGACCGGAATATCCCGCCGACGAGTTGGATTACCTGAGGGCGCAGGCCCGGAACGCAATGATCCTACTCGACCTGGAGAATTGCGACGCCGGCTGGTGTCCCACTGAATGGCAGCGTTCGCTCTTCCCCTCTGCATACCGCTCAAAGCTGGATGTCATCTTCGACGGCGTTGACACCGAATTCTGGCACCGGAGAATCGATGTGCCGCGTTGTATTGCAGGTCGCGAAATTCCCCCCAAAACGCGCATAATCACCTATGTCTCCAGGGGGCTTGAATCCATGCGCGGTTTCGACATTTTCATGCAGGTTGCCCGGCGTATCTACTTATCCTACCCCGATGTCTTGTTTTTGGTAATTGGCTCCGACCAGATTTATTACGGTGGCGACGAGCGGTTTATCCGAACTTCCTCGTTCAAAGAACATGTGTTAAGCCGGAGCGACTTCGATCCGAGCAAGTTTTATTTCACCGGATGGATTCCGCCCGAGACCCTGGTAGCGCTCCTGTCCTTGAGCGATATACACATTTACCTGACCGTCCCTTTCGTTCTTTCATGGTCGCTGTTTGATGCCCTGGCCTGTGGCTGCGTCGTGCTGGCCTCAGCGACGCCTCCGGTACAGGAAGTCATCCGGGACGGCGAAAACGGTCTGCTGGCGGACTTCTATGATGTCGATGAACTAGCGAACAAGGCACTTGCCGTCCTACGGGACCCCATCGGCTTCCGTCCGCTGGCGGATGCCGGTACGCGCATGATCCGCGAAAGATATGGCCTAGCTCAATGTGCCCAGCGCTTCGTCGAGTTTTGCTCGCGGGTCGTACACCCGGTACGGTAGTGTGTCGGAGGTCCTGTCAACTTGTCGAAAAAATGAGGCAAGAAAGTTTGGGGTATGGCGTAGCCCCACCTCAAATTTTTGAACGAATGCTCTTACACCACGCTACGGCTGCATGTCACTTCTTGCCAAGGGCCGTAGGTTGGGGTGAGGAACGAACCCCAACATTTCCAATCAACACACTGGCCTAACGATTCGTTCCAGCGCACCCGCGCCACGAAGCGACTTGGTGTTTTCGGGTTGGCCTAGCTACCTGGCTTCGCCATTCCGCTTTTTGCTTGCTGCTTTTGTAGATCGCACTCCAACAGCGCTTGGTAAATCGGCAAAGCATGCAACGCTTTCGCAACCAACAGCGCAGCATAACACGCCGCAAGCAAAGGCAAGATCAACGCGCAATTTCCAGTCATCTCCACCATCAGGACAATTCCTGTCAAAGGTGTGCGAACCACTGCCGTGAAATAAGCGCCCATGCCAACCACGGCGAAGGCAGTGGGTTCTAGCGGCAACTGTGGAAACAACATCTGGAGGGCATTCGCAAACAGCAAGCCCAATAGCGCGCCCAGCACCAAAACCGGCGAGACAATACCCCCGGCAGCGCCCGTGCCATAGCTTGCGATGGTGAGCAAAAAACGAACTCCAAAAAACAGGGGGATTGAAGACAAGGCTATTCCACTGTCATCATTCAACAGCCTGTCGAGAAATCGTTGTCCGCCGCCTATTAAATGCGGCGCCAGCCATCCCGTCGCGCCCACTGCCATGCCGCAAAGCAACCACCAAGCCACCCGGCGAAACCTAGTTGAGAATGCGCTTAACTTCTGCGCGGCGAGCAGCGCTTTATTGAAAACGACTCCGAATAAACCCGAGAGCATCCCTAAGGAAATGAACGCAAGCAGCAACGTCAAGTCGGGGGTTTCGAGCAAGGTGACTTGAAATACTGAAAACTGGCCCAACACCGCCCGGCAAACCAAGGCGGCGACAAGGCAAGCCAAGGTGGCGGCAAAAAACTCCAGGGATGCGAAGCGCCATTGCAATTCCTCAAAAACGAATGCGATCCCGGCCAGCGGGGAATTAAATGCCGCCGACAAGCCCGCGCCGCCGCCTGCCGCGACCAGAGTCCGGCGCTCATTTTGCCGGGTCTGCGGCAGGCTGGCCCAGCCCTCGCCGACCGCGGCCCCCATCAGCATAATCGGCCCCTCCCGCCCCAGCACAAGCCCCCCGCTAATGCCTATCAAACCGCTGGCAAACTTGACAACCAACATGCGAAACCAGCGGAATGTCCGATAACCTTGCAACACGGCCTTGACATGGAGGATGCCGCTGCCGCCGATCTCCGGCGTAAAGCGCTTTGCCACGAAAGCCGCGATGATGACCATAATCGTCGAAAAACCGACAACGATAGCCATGCCTGGCCCACCTTGTTCATGGACATACCCAATCAACTGGTTTCTGGAGTCATGGCCAAAATCCAGGCACAGGTGAAACGCGATGGCCAGGCCACCGGAGACAACCCCCACCATTGCCGCTTTCAGCAAGACCAGATAATGCTGGCGGCTCGCCAAGGCAACACGGTGGCCGTCCTGCGCAAGCGCCAAGGCCACGGACACGGGCTGTCCATCCAAGATCCCATTGCGCCAACCCAACAGGCGATGCAGGGGGATTGGCTTTATCGCCGCAACTGCCGCAGCCATGGCCTGCCGAAGAATATTGCCCAGCAAGAGGGTTTTACTGCGCCAGGAAACAATGAAACGCTTGACCCCAGCCTTATTGCCTTCGGTGACCGTCCCCAGCATCCATACCAAAGCAACCGTGGAAAGCATAGAAAACAGGCTGCGTAGCGGTGGATCGACAAATTTGCTTGCCACCGCGCTGAAAAAATACAACATCGGATAATGAAACAAATACAGCGAGAACGTGTATCCCGACACATATCGTATAGATTTTTCAAAGCGGCCTAGTATGTTCTCAAAACGATGCGCAACTGCGGCAATGCCGATAAAATGCAACGCTATAAGCATCCCCGTCACATAACGGCTTAAAAAGTAAGTTGACCATTTCAGGTGGGCATTCGCAAATAAATACGCAAACGCATCCTCCGCCCAAGACTGCAACCAGTCCGGCCCGCCATGGCCCCGAAACAGCGCATACAGCACTAATGGGCCAATCATGAAAACCCAACCCAAAGGCTCGCCCACCGGATTGTTTTTATTTTTAAAATACACCCACACGCCCAGCAGCCAAACGGGAAACAGCAAGAGGATTTTAGGCCCGACCAGCAGACAGCCTAGCACCACCAGATAATATCTAGCGGGTGACCGGACATAGAACGCAACCCCAAATATCGCATAATACCAAAACTCGTACCCCAAACTCCAAAACGGCCAGTTTGAGAATGCTTCGACCGAAAAGAACCAAAGTTCATGGAGAAAAAACAAATTGGCGAAAAAACGCCACAACGGATCGCTAGTCGTGAACCAAGAACCGTCATACACATCATCCGCGATATGCGGCCCAAGCGAGTCAAGCACTATCGTCAACAACAAGGCCGGCACCACGACGGAATACAACCTAGCCAAGCGGCTTATGCCATATTCCTCTAGGGTTTTTTCTTTTTTATCGGCAACATAGGCAATCACAACGCCAGAAAGCACAAAAAACACCATTACCGTGTCAGCGCCCAACGCCTCCAATACCCATAAAATCCTAGCCCCCCCGGCAAACCTGGAGTAACTCGCATGGCCTAGAAACACCACCACTGCGGCCAGAAACCTGACCAAATCCAAATATATCGAAAATGTTTTATTCATGGGTCACAGCTTGTGCAAAGGAGTTGCCGGATAAACTGGTGGGCGGCATGGGTGTGCGCGGACGCAAGAACGCGGCGTCACGAGAGCAGGAGGGCATCCGTGCGACTAGGGGCTGGCAGACACCGCCGGACGCGGGCGCGGGGGAGGTAAAAACGGGCGAACCGCCACCACAGCCTCGCCGGGAATGCCTTATGCCGCAGCCAGCAAGTCTTCGGCGACCGCGTTGACACATCTTATCAACTGCTTGTGTGGGAAGCGAATCTTGGGTTGACATGAGGGAGCATCCATTGCATTTTGCCATGCCGCTGATTGCAAATGAAACCCATGGCATGGCCGCAAGATTTGGGGCCATGCGGCCAAGGATATGGGGACAGCCATTATATTTGCGCAAATTCAATCTGCGCAAACACATTTTACGGCACCATCCATCAGTCCACGACCAGCAATCTGGTGGAAAAACTGGTCAAGGCAGGCTTGGGGCCAGAGAGAGGAGCAGCCAAGACTGCGCGTCGCAAGCCTATCCCGAGCCAGGAGCTGGTGACACTCCGGGAGGCGCCCGCGACCGCTGCGGGGAATCTTGCAGGATGCCCTGTTTAACTTGCCCGATGGAGCATCATTGCGCTCCCTCGCCGCCCTAGTCGCGGAAATGGGCATCCACGACGGGCAAGCGGCCACGCGGCCAATTGCGACTCTACGCAAGGCCAGAAAAACCAAAGGCGGGGGGACTGAATAGCGGGAGCCGCGCAGTCCGCCCATCCCTTCCCGGCAGAGATGCCCTCAAGCCTTCAAAACACCGCGAAGGACGGGCTTGCTTATCACTTCTCTCGTTCTCTCATTTCCACGCTCCAGCGTGGGAATGCCTGCCCTGGCGCTCCAGCGCCGCGTAACCGACCGCTGGAGCGGCCAAAGACGGGTTCCCGCGCTGGAGCGTGGGAACGAGCAACGGCGGCGGCGCGGAGTCCAGCGATAGCCCTGGCAGGGATGTTATCGCATTTTCCCGCTTTCCTAAGGACTGGCTTATTCGACCGAAATCTCCTTGGCTGTGTTGATGCCCGCTTGGGCATAGCCTTCCCACTCGGCGGACTGGCCTACCGCAAAGCTTTTGGCATGGCCTTCGTAATGGATCTTGGCGCAGGCGGCATAACTCACTTTTTTCGCGCCAACCTTGATATAGCCGTCACCCACTTCGGTGATCTTGCCTTTGCCGGCGGCTTCGGCAGCGCCTGATGGGGTTTTGCAGCTTACAGGCGGCGTGGTTGGCGGCGTGACCGGCGGGGTCACGGGCGGCGTGACCGGCGGAGTGACCGGCGGAGTCACGGGCGGCGTGACCGGAGCAGTCCCGTAAGGAACCGGATTGCAGGTGGGGTTGCTGGCGGCTGTTGCTGTCGGCGTCAGCACATAGCCTTCCGCATGCCCGTTGTGGTTGCCGGAGCCTACGATCAGGCCGGCGTCGTTGATGGAGTGCGCCCAATCCAAATGGTCGGTGGCGGCCAAGCCGGGAACGGTGCCGACGTCGAGCCGGCAAGTTTGGCCGGTTTGGGCGTTGGGCGCGTCGGGCACGAAGACAAAAGCGCCGCCTAACGGATAGGTTTGGAAGTTGGTCACCACCGCCCAGCCGTCGGCGTTGATACGCAGCGCCTCCCCTAGGCCCAGGGTAACGGTGTTGCCGGTCGCCGGATCATACAGCCGGGCGAATTCGTAGTTGGTCGGGTCTTGGGAATAGCCTGCAATTTGGCCCAAGGTGTTGATGTCTTGTGCGAAGCTCCACGGCCCGCCCAAGGAAAACCCGGCAATCTCCTGGCCGGTGGCCGCGCTGCTTTGCCATAGCACCGGACGGTAGCCATAGGTCGTTTGCGCGGATGTGGCGTTGTAAACATAGGAGCCGGTTCCGACAATCGCACCCAAACTGTTGATGCCCTTGGGGTAAACCACCGCCGGCCGGCTCCCGTCCGCCAGCACAGGCTGGGCAAGCACGGTCACGGCCGCCTGTCCGGGGGTGTACACATAGCCCACGGTAGGCCATGTCGCGCCCGTGAATGCGCCATCCATGTGGCCGATCACTTGGCCCAAGCTGTTGACGTCGGTGGCGTAGTCGTAATGTCCCATGGCGGTCCCGAACGGCGTCGGCACGGGCAACAGCAAGCCGTTGCCGGTGCTGTCGTAATAATAGGAATGGTCCCAGCCGGACCCGCTGGGCAAAGCCCCATAGGAATTGCTGACCGGCACATTGGCGATGCCGACGACGAGGCCGCTGTCGTTGATGGCTCTGGCGCCGGTCACATCCGGGCAGAACAGGGCGGCGGGGTCAATGCCTGCGCAAGGCTGGAAGGCGGAATTGGGCAGCTCACGCGACAGGACGCCGGTTTGCGACCACACCGCGCTGTGGGTCCAATTCGTGTAAATGGAGGAGGAGCCGGGACCGGTGGGGGTGATGGTGTTCTGGCCGATAAAGCCGGCGACCTGCCCGGCATTGTTGATGTCCCAGGCATGGCTATGGCTGGCATTCGGGGTATTGCCCAAGCCCAGCCAAGTAAGAGTGTAAGTGGGCACGGCGGCGAGTGCCTGGCCGGACTGCAACACCAATGCGCCTGTCAATCCCAGGATGGAACGGACGGCAAACGAAATTTTCATGGCAAAGGCTCCCTACAGGGTTAGGAAAAACTCAAGGCCCCCATGCATCAGCAGGCTTTGGCTTGCCGCAGGAATCGCCCTTTCAGGGCTGATATGGCCGCTTTCATAGGCTTTCCGGGGGTATCAATAAACACAGATTCTTTGCGGGCATAAACGATGCCATGCGTTGCCGGTTTATCCTCCACGGCAAGCTTGGGAAGGCTTGCGAGGATTGAATCGTTATTTATCGCGCACTTGAAGAAGACATGGCTGGGTCTGGCGCAGGCGGGCGGGTGCGCAAAAATTTGCGTGAACGCGCAAAAAATCCATACAAATTTTGCGGATGTGGGTTTAATTGATTTATTGATAGTTTCCGTAGGAGCGGCCCGTGACCGCGAAAGGCTTCGGGCAATGGGTGGGGCCAAAGATCGCGGGCATGGCCCGCTCCTACGCGCCTTTCCCGGCAGAATTTGAATCCCGGAAACGCTGCGCCCGTTTCGCCCGCGCAAGCCTGCGCAAAAATCCGCATTTCACCCGCCAATTCCGGCCATCGCCCCGCCCTCGCTTTCGCGCCCCCTGCCCGGCCTGCTACCCTAAGCCCACCCAATCCGCCATCCATTTCAAGAGAACGCCATGAACCGAACAAAACTTGACTTTAAAAGCCTCATCACCTGGGCTGCCGTGGCCTTGTTCGGCGCTACCGCCGTAGCCGCCATCGCCTTGCATCGGGGCGAGACGATCAACAGCTTCTGGTTCGTCGCCGCCGCCGTGTGCGTGTATAGCCTGGGCTACCGTTTTTACAGCGCCTTCGTCGCCGCCCAGGTGCTGGCGCTGGACGCGACGCGGGCGACGCCGGCCGAACGCTTCAACGACGGGCGCGATTTTGTGCCGACGAATAAATGGGTCGTCTTCGGCCACCATTTCGCCGCCATCGCCGGGCCTGGGCCGTTGATCGGGCCGACTTTGGCGGCGCAGTTCGGTTATCTGCCGGGGACTTTGTGGATACTCGCCGGCGCGGTGGTCGGCGGCTGTGTGCAGGACTTTGTGATTCTGTTCTGCTCGATCCGCCGCGACGGGCGTTCGCTGGGCCAGATGGCGCGGGACGAACTCGGCGCCATCGGCGGGTCGGCGGCGATGCTGGGGGTGATGGCGATCATGATTATCTTGATCGCCGTGCTGGGCCTGGTGGTGGTCAACGCGATGAAGCACAGCCCCTGGGCGACTTCGACCGTGGCAGCGACGATCCCCATCGCCGTCGTCGTCGGGCTGTACATGCGCGCCATCCGCCCTGGCCGGGTGTTGGAGGCGACGGCCTTGGGCGTGGGCTTGCTGCTGCTGGCGGTGGCCGGCGGGCGCTGGGTGGATGAGTCGGCGGTTTTGCGCGGCGCGTTCGATTACGACGGCCCGCAACTGGCTTTGATGATTATCGCCTATGGCTTCGCCGCCGCCGTGCTGCCGGTGTGGCTGCTGCTGGCCCCGCGTGATTATTTGTCCACCTTCGTCAAGCTCGGCACGATCACCGCCTTGGCGGTGGCGATTTTGATCCTGCACCCGGACGTGAAAATGCCGGCGGTGACGCGCTTCATCGACGGCAGCGGGCCGATTTTCGGCGGCAAGCTGTTTCCCTTCGTGTTCATCACGATTGCCTGCGGGGCCATCTCCGGCTTCCATGCGCTGATTGCCTCCGGCACCACGCCCAAGCTGCTGATGAACGAGGCCGACGCCCGCTTCATCGGCTACGGGGCGATGATGATGGAGTCTTTCGTCGCCGTCATGGCGATGGTGGCGGCGACGGTGCTGGAGCCGGGGATTTATTTCGCCATCAACAGCCCGGCGGGCATTGTCGGCAAAGAAGCGGCGGAGGCGGTGGCGAAGATCACGGCCTGGGGCTTCCCGGTGACGGTGGAGCAGATGCGCGATCTCGCCCAAGCGATGGGCGAGCAAAGCCTATTCGCCCGCACCGGCGGCGCGCCGTCGCTGGCGGTGGGCATGGCGTCCTTGTTCGCCAGCGCGTTCGGCGAGGGGCTGCTGTCGCTGTGGTATCACTTCGCCATCATGTTCGAGGCGTTGTTCATCTTGACCACGCTGGACGCCGGCACCCGCGTCGCCCGCTTCATGTTGCAGGATTTGCTGGGCAACTTCGTCCCGGCAAGGAGCGAAAATCCTTGGTTGAGGCAATGGCCGGGGGTGTTGCTGACTTCGGGCTTGGTCGTGGCGGGCTGGGGCTATTTCCTGTACATGGGGACGATAGACCCCCTGGGCGGCATCAACAGCCTGTGGCCGCTGTTCGGCATCGCCAACCAGATGCTGGCGACGATTGCCCTGTGCGTGGCGACGACCATTTTGGTGAAAACCGGCAAGGCACGGTATTTCTGGGTGACGGCGATGCCTTTGGCTTGGCTGATCGTGATTACCAGCACGGCGGCGGTGGAGAAGCTGTTCAGCGCGGAATTGCGCGTGGGCTTCCTCGCCCATGCGTCCGACCTGTCCGCCAAGCTGGCCGGCGGCAAACTGGCGGCGGCGCAAGCGGCGGCGGCCCCTCAACTCATCTTCAACGATTATTTGGACGCCGCGCTGACCTTGATGTTTTTGGTTGTCACTTGGGTGTTGGTGCTGGACACCTTGCGGGTGGTCTACAACATCCTCGCAGGCCGCCCCCATCCGCCTTGCACCGAATCGCCCCATGTGCCGGGCCGGCTGGTGGAGGAGTGGGTGAGGGATTGACCGGGTTACATGGCGCCATTTGTAGAGCGGCCCCCAAGCCACTTGCCTGCCCCTGTAGGGTGGCCCAGCAATTCTTATTTTGAGCCGACGTTGCCGGATAGTCCGTCATTCCGGCAGGGATCGCCGGAATCCAGTCACAGGGATGTGAATCTGCACGTTGGCACAGAGCCTTTTAATCAAGCACTTGCGCAACCGGGTAGTTACCGTCCATGGCACTGGATTCCGGCATCCATGCCGGAATGACGGGGCTTCGAGCCAAAATGAGAATTGCCGAGGGTGGCCCGAAGACCACCCTACAGGCTCATTTCATGCCGTCCAGCACATCCACCAACAATTGATCGACGGCATCGATGCGAATCAAGCCTCTCCTCGGATATTCCACATCCATGATGACATAAATGGTCACGGTAATAGCTGCGGAAAAGGCCAGCACATGCAGCCACTGCCGGGTTTTGCTTGAAGACATGCCGTAGCCGGCCAGCAGGGAAACCACCAAGGCCAGTCCGAACAGCATGAAAAAAACAATCTTCGGCGGGTGGGTTTGGGTGGCGACCAAACGGGTGGTGGTGATGTCGGCCATCGCGTTAAGCGCGGGGAGGATCTGACCCGCCAGCATCGGGTTAGCGGAGGCGTTGACGCCCGCGACCGCCGCTTTCCAGATTTCGCCCTGCAAGCGCACACCAAGCGAGTATTCTTCGCGGGAGGCTTCGGCGTCGGAGTAGTCTTGATAGCGGGCAATGCGGGCTTCGACATAGTGGCGGAACAGCGAACGCAGGGCTGGCTGCGCCTCCACCGGCAACAGGTCGATGCGCAGATAGGCGCCGCCTATGGCATTGGCTTCTTGCAAGATCAAATCGCGCCTATGGTCGAACCGCGCGGTCGCCCCGGAAAAGCTAAAGGCCAACAACAGGCCGAACAAAGCGAATACCGCGCTGTCCACCGCGCCGATACCCTTGTCCGCCCCCTCCGGGTCTTGCGCGGCGCGCCATTGGCCGACACGGCGGCCTATCTCCAAGAATGCAATCATGCCGCCAAACAGGGCGACGGCAAGCAATGCGGCTTTCAATGTGAGCATCATGGGGCAATCCAATCAATCAGGTGGATGCGTCTAGTTTGGTAGGCCCGCCAAGGCTTACACATATGATAGCGCTTAACCGGCCAAGGGAAACCGGCCCCGTTCCCTCCAAAGCCGGCGATAAACGACCATAAAAAACGCCCCGAAGGGCGTTTTTTTAGCGCAAATGGTGCTTCTGCATCCGGTATAGCAAAGTGTCGCGGGAGATGCCGAGCAGGCGGGCGGAGCGGCTGCGGTTGCCGTTGGTGCGGGCCAAGGCTTGCTGGATCAGGTCCAGCTCCACCTTCTCCAGTTCGATGCCACCCTCGGGCAAGGCGAACGAGCCTTTGTTGTGGGCGGAGGGCGCGGGATTGGCGATTTCCCTGGGCAGGTTGCCTTCTTCGATGACGCGCCCGGCCAGCAGGATGGACAGCCGCTCGCAGACATTGCGCAATTCGCGCACATTGCCGGGCCAGTGGTAGTCTTGCAGGCGGGCCAAGGCCGACTTGGACAGGGTGGGCGGCGGCAGCTTGTGTTCGGCGGCGAAATGCCCGATGAAATGGTTCAGCAGCAATTGGATGTCGCCGGTGCGCTCGCGCAGCGGCGGGATGTCCAGCGGCACGACATTGAGGCGGTAGTAAAGATCCTTGCGGAACTCGCCCTGGGCGATCTTTTTTGGCAGGTTGGTGTTGGTGGCGGCGATGACGCGCACGTCCACGCGCTGCGGCTGGGTGTCGCCGACCGGCTGGATTTCGCCGGTTTCCAGAAAACGCAACAGCTTGGCCTGGATGGGCAGGGGGAGCGAATCGACCTCGTCCATGAACAAAGTGCCGCCGTCCGCCGCCTGCAAGCGGCCGGTCTGGCTCGCCACCGCGCCGGTGAAAGCGCCCCGGCGATGGCCGAACAGCTCGGATTCGACCAGCGACTCCGGCAGGGCCGCGCAATTCAAGGTGATGAACGGCTGGCCGGCGCGTGGGCCGTGGTTTTGCAAGGCAGTGGCCAACACTTCCTTGCCCGTGCCGGTCTCGCCGACGATCAGCACGGTGACATCGGTCGAGGCGACCATCCTGGCGCTACGCAGCATCGCCTCGAAATTGGGCGACTGCCCAATCAATGCTCTAAACATAAGCTACCCTCCAAAAAAAAACGGCATCGCTGCCGTAAACACACACTATCGGAATCGCCGTAACGCCGCCGCCGCCCAGGCAAGCCCCGCAGGGATGGCATGGAAACGACAACCGGACTGGAATGGGGGGCATTATACACATTGTTTGGCGATCCCCTGAAATAGTTTCGACTCAGCGTCCATCACCTATCAGGCCAAATTCTGGCGCGAAACGCTCGTAGGAGCGCCCCATGGGCGCGACCGATTCCGTCCGCGCCTAGCGTCGGGTTCGTCGCGGGCGCGGCCCGCTCCTACCGCCAAGGCAAAGGCCCGACAAACTCCGCATCCGGCGCGGGATTTGCCGGCGGGGGCTGCGTGTCGTCGGCCAGCACTTGGAACTCCCCCCGCAACATGCCCATCCAGCAACTCCACAAGATCGTCCCGGTTCCCGTGGGTGTGAATTCGACGGTCTGCTCGCCCGGATGCAGGTCGATTTGCAGGCCCAGCTTGGGGACGACGATGGCGCGGTTGCATTCGGTCAATTCCTTAGCGTCGATGATCCAGCGCACCGGCACGCCTTGGCGCAGCGTGAAGGTGGACGGCTCGAAGCCCTCGCGGGTCACAACGGTGCGGAGGGTCTGCCGGCCGTTGGCTTCCTGGCCGGGCAAGGCGGCCGGGCGCTCCCGCAAAGCCACAAGCTGCCGGTTGACCTGCCCGGCCAATGAATCGAAATCATAGCCCGAGCCGGTCAGGATCAGCCCGCGATTGAGCATGATAAGCCCCAAGACTAGCACGATCAGGCCGGAGGCCCGCAGAATCTTGCCGCTGGCTTGGTGCGAAATCAGGCTGGTGAGGAAGCCGAAGCCCAGCAGCAGCGGCAAGGTGCCAATACCGAAGGCCAGCAGTATCTTCGCCCCCTCCCACGCGCTGCCGGTGCCGGCCGCCATGACATACATCGCTTGCAAGGGTCCGCAGGCGATCATCAGGCCGTTGAGCAGGCCGATCACGAAGGGGCTTTGGCGGCGGCGTGACTCGGCATGGACGAAGCGGCTCAAACGGCGCGGCATCGGCAGGCGGAACAGCCGCAAATGGGGCAGAAGATGCAGCATGTTGAGCCCGAAGCCGAGCAGGAAAATCCCTGCGGCGATGGCCGCCGCGCCTTTCATCTGCGGCGTGATGCTGACCATGGAACCGGCGAAGCCGAACGCCGCGCCTATCGTCGCGTAGGACAGGGTTTTGCCCAGGCCGTAGGCGAGGTGGGCGAGGCCGCGCGCGGGACTGCCGCCGATGGCGCAGTGCGCGGTGTAGCCGGCGATGAACCCGCCGCACATGCCCACGCAATGGAAGCTGGTCAACAGGCCCGCCAAGAACAGCAGCCCCAAGCTGGCCTGCTGGCCCAGGCCGGGCAAAGCCTCGGCCTGCGGGATCTGGCTACCCACATAAAAGATGGCGAGGATGCCCGCAAGGCCGATGACGATCCGCAGGAATTTGCGGATGCCATCGCGGAATGGGCGCGGCGTCGGCGCCAGAGCGCATTCGTATCCCTTAAGCTCCAGCGCCTGGGAAATCTGAAATTGATTGCAACGGAAGGTGTCGTAAGTCACCACCACGGTTTCGCTGCCGTAATCCGCCTTCGCCGCCCGCACCCCGCGCAAATGCCGCAACGCCCGTTCGACGGTGTCTTCGCAGCTTGCGCAGCGCATCCCTTGGACGCGGAGGGTTTCGGTGACGACCAGCATGGTTTTCGCAGCGGTGGAATGGCGGACGCCGCCCGGTGGCAGGGCGGCGGGGTTGGTGGGTTGGACGCGGTTTTGCGGATAAAGTTTAGGGGGCCGCCCGACTATTTAAACATGGACTAATATACTTGCGACACCGCGATCCATCCTCCTCGTTTGCAGGGACACCCCATGAACACTGCGGCCATCGCTCCGCCCCCCCGCCCCGGCCTCTTTGCCGCGCTCAAGAAAATCTTCGCCGCCACGCTCGCCCTCGCCGACATCGCCCTGATCCTCTGGCTGGACAGCCATTTCATGCAACATGCCGAGATGCCCAGCCTGCGCCGCGACATGGGTTACGGACTGCTGCTCTTGGTGGGGTTTTTGACCAGCTTCCACTGCGTGGGCATGTGTGGCCCGCTGGTGGTGGGCTACACGGCCAAGCAAGCGGCCAGCGGGCATCAGTCGCACGGCTCGCACCTGCTCTATGGCGCGGGCAAAACCCTGTCTTACACCCTCATCGGCGGGCTGTTCGGCGCATTCGGCTCGGTCATCGCCTTCACGCCTTACACCCAGGGGCTGGTCGGCCTGGCCGCCGGCCTGTTCCTCATTCTGTTCGGGCTGCACATGCTGAACGTGTTCCCGTCCCTGCGCCATGTGCAGTTCAAGACGCCCACTTTCCTGTTGCGCTTCGTCGGCAAGGAAGTCCGCAAGAACCACAACCCCTTCGTCATCGGCCTGCTCAACGGCCTGATGATTATCTGCGGCCCCTTGCAGGCCATGTATGTGATGGCGGCGGGAACCGGCAGTTGGCGCGAAGGCGCGGCCTTGCTGTTTTTTTTCGGGCTGGGCAGCTTGCCGCTGATGCTGGGCTTCGGCTTCCTCGCCAGCCTGCTATCCGCCAGCCTGACCCCCAAGCTGCTCAAAGCCTCGGGCATCGTCGTCATGGTGCTGGGGGCGGTCATGCTTAACCGCGGCTTGGCGGTCACCGGCACGGGCGCGGACTTCAACACCTTGCTGGCGCGGGCCTCGCAATACCTGTCGCCAGTGGCTGCGGTGGGGCCGTCCTGCGACCCGGACCAAACCGTCAACATGGAGGTGCTGCGCGGCGGCTACTCGCCCAACCGCTTCACGCTGCGCAAGGACGTGCCGGTGAAATGGGTCATCAACGCCAAGGAATTGACCGAGTGCAACAAAAGCATCGTGGTGCCGCAGCTAGACCTGAAGATCGACTTGAAGCCGGGCGTGCAGACTGTCGAGTTCACTCCCAAGGAAACCGGCGTCATCCCCTGGAGTTGTTGGATGGGCATGATCCCCGGCTCGTTCATCGTCGTCGATGATGCGCCTAGTGCCGCGCAGCCAAGCTGGACGGAGAAAGTCTCCGCTTTCTTCGCGCCAGTGGAGCAACGGCTGGGCGCATGGGCCAAACACTGGCGGGAGCGCTTGGAATCGCCTTAGCGTGTTTTCATGTGAGCATGTGTTTGGCAAAAATCCACCTGATTAGCCAGATTTTTCAGCCAACGTCGCCGCGAGCGTTTCCATGTGGGAACCCACTGCCATTAAGTTAAGCGAGGCAGCCAGGGTGAAGCCGCGTAGCGGCATTTGAGGGTAGCCGGGGGTTTCAACCCCCGGAAGGATG
>CAZOTR010000020.1:0-40037 GCA_964582755.1 uncultured Methylococcaceae bacterium
CCGCCCGCGTCCACTTGGCCCCAGAATTCGCGCAACTTGGCGGCGTCGCGGCCCACCAGATCAAAAATGAAACGCTCGAAATTGGAGGCTTTGGAAATGTCCATCGACGGGCTGGAAGTATGGAAGGTTTGCGCCGTGCCGCGTGGCCGGTACAGGCCAGTTTTGAAGAATTCGTCCAGCACGTCGTTCTCGTTGGTGGCGAGTATTAGCTGGGCTATGGGCAGGCCCATTTGGCGGGCGATGTGGCCGGCGCAGATATTGCCGAAATTGCCGGACGGCACCGAGAACGCCACTGGTTCATCGTTGGATTTTGTCGCGGCGAAGTAGCCTTTGAAGTAGTAGACCACTTGCGCCGACACCCGCGCCCAGTTGATCGAGTTGACCGTGCCAATCTTGTGTTTCGCCTTGAAGGCATGGTCGTTGGAGATGGCTTTCACCAAGTCCTGGGCGTCGTCGAACACGCCGCGCACGGCGATGTTGAAAATGTTCGGGTCTTGCAGCGAATACATTTGCGCGGACTGGAACGCCGACATTTTCCCGTGCGGCGACAGCATGAACACGCGGATGCCGCGTTTGCCGCGCATCGCGTATTCCGCCGCCGAGCCGGTGTCGCCGGAGGTCGCGCCGAGTATGTTCAACTCGTCGTGCTGCTTGTCTAGGGCGTATTCAAACAGATTGCCAAGCAACTGCATCGCCATGTCTTTGAACGCCAAGGTAGGACCGTTGGACAATTCCAGCAAATGCAGGCCGGGTTCCAAGGTGCGCAGCGGGGCGATTTGCGCGGGGTCGGAGTCGACGCGGGCGTTGCGGTAGGTTTCGGCGGTATAGGTTTTGCCGCAGATCGCCTTGAGATCTTCGCCAGGAATGTCGGTGGCGAATTTCGACAGCACCGCGAAGGCTAAATCGGCGTAAGACAATTGTCGCCAAGCGTCGAATTCTGCGCGGGATACCTGCGGATACTCTTCCGGCAGGTATAAGCCGCCGTCGGGAGCCAAGCCGCCTAACAGGATTTCGGTGAAGGTTTTGGCGGGTGCTAGGCCCCGGGTGGAGATATATTTCATCGGGTTTTCGGGATGGTTTTCAGGGTGCCGTGTCTCGGCCTGTGGGATTTGCGCAAAGCCTCCCTTCGGCTACGCCCAGGAAAGCCCTATCAAGGACTGCGCCAGAGTCTGCCGGACGTGAACGGAGCTTTGCCGCTGCCGTTTACAGCCTTCGGTTGCGCTTGGAACAGGCTTTGACGGGGCCGGGGGAAAACGGCAGCGGCAGGCGTTTTTGCGCAAGTCCCATCTGTAGCAATCGTCGGATTGCGTGGGCATGGCGCATTCCGTTGCCTTGGGTTGCCGGACTCACTGCTTCTCTTTGGCAGGCGGTTTGGCGCTTTGGGCCGGCGTTTTAGGCTTCGCCGGGCTGGCTTTTTTTGCGCTTTTCCCGGCTTCCTTCAGTGCCGCCTGCGCCTCCGCGTCGCCTTGCGCGGCGGCTTTGCCCAGCCATTGCTTGGCCTGCGCCGGGTCTTTTTTCACGCCCAAGCCGTTACGGTAGGCCAGCCCCAGGTTTTTCTGCCCCTGCGCATAGCCTTGCTCGGCGGCCTTGCGGAACCACTCGGCGGCTTGGGCCGGGTCTTTGGGAACGCCTAGTCCTTGCTGGCACAACAAACCTAAGCTGTTTTGCGCCTGCGCAAGCCCCTGGTCGGCGGCTTTGCGGAACCAGTCGGCGGCTAGGCCGTAGTCCTGCGGGACGCCTTTGCCTTCGTTGTAAAACAAGCCGAGGTTGTATTGCCCTTTCACATCGCCAAGCTCTGCGGCTTTGCGGAACCAGTCGGCGGCTTGTTTGTAATCTTGGCGCTGATAAGCCTCTTTGGCGTTTTGCATGGCCGTTTGCGCGCTGGGCGCGGCTACCGCAGATTCCTCCTTCACCTGCTCTGAGCAGCCGGCCAAAACGGTTGCCAAAACCCAAAAAACCACCCCCAAACGCCAGAATGATTGTGTTTTCATCTTGTGATTTCCTTGTGTCTCGGTTCGATTAAAGTTGTCCCGGCCAAGGGCGGTTTGCCAACCCCGGGTCTTGGCGGTGTCAAGGTTTGTAGCCCCGCGTCATCGCTTCGCTTTTCCATTCCTTGCCCAGTTCGGCGTTGCGCTTCACGCCGCGCCCGGTTTCGTATAGATGGCCCAAGGCATATTGCGCCTTGGCGTTGCCATGCTCGGCGGCGACGCGGTACCAGTCGGCGGCTTTAGTATAGTCCTTGGGGACGCCTTGGCCTTCTTCGTAGGACACTCCGAGGTTGTATTGCGCCCCGCTGTGGCCTTGTTCGGCGGCTTTGCGGAACCACTCGGCGGCTACTTCGTAGTTTCGCGGCACGCCTTGGCCGGTGATGTAGGCCGCGCCCAAGGCGAATTGCGCCTTCGCGTAGCCTTGCTGGGCGGCTTTGGCAAACCAGTAGACGGCCAGGGCGTAGTCTTGCTTGACGTCTACTCCTTCGTCGTAGCTGAAGCCCAGATTGTATTGCGCCTGCGCGTCGCCTTGCTCGGCGGCTTTGCGCAGCCACAGGGTGGACTGGGCGTGGTCCTGGGGAACGCCTTGCCCTTCGTGGTAGGAGACGGCCAGGTTGTACTGCGCCCCGGCGTAGCCTTGTTCGGCGGCTTTGCGATACCACGCGGCGGCTTGCGCGTAATCTTGCGGCACGCCTTGGCCGGCATGGTAGAGGGTGGCGAGGTTGTTTTGCGCCTGTGGGTTGCCTTGCTCGGCGGCTTTGCGGTAATGCGCGGCGGCGGCGGCGAAATCGCCGTCGTCATAAGCCTCCTTGGCGGCTTCGACTTCCTCTTGTATGGATTCCTGCGAAGCGGTGGTTTTTAGCGGCTGGGAGCATCCGGCCAGGCTTATCCCTATAACCCACAAAACCCATCCCCATCGCCGGGTTTGTTGTGCTGTCATCAGACTATGTTTCCGTTTTGTGTTGGGCGTGTGAAAGGCATACAGGAAGCATAGACGGTCACCCGGCAGCCACATTGCAACAGGACTTCCAGCGGGGAGATTCCGTGTTCGACTTTGTCCTTGCGCACATGTAGAACGACTTGGGTATAGGGGTTGAAAACAATCACATCCTTCACGCCTTGGGCTAGATAGAAATTCGGTCCTATTTCCAAATCCTTGAATTCGTAGCCCTTGCTACCGCGCCCGCCGCAAAAAGGATTTTTTAATAAACCTCACTTTACGCATCACGTAAACTGTGACGCAGAAGCCTAGAAATGAAAGGCCAGTATTCAGATCTTGCGCCCATTGCGGGAAAATACTTGACAATGGCGTCGCCCCCGAACCTAGCCTAACTCAAATTACCCCAAAGTCTCCAACCGAATCCGCTTCACCGGCTTGTTGATGGAATCCAGCGCCTCGATCTGGGCAATGGCGGCGTCCATCTCGCTTTCCCGCGTCTTCTGGGTCAGCAGGATGATCGGCACATGGCTTTCGCCTTCCAGCGGCTCTTTTTGCAGGATGGCCTCGATGCTGATGCGGTGGCTACCGAGGATGCGGGTCACGTCGGCCAACACGCCGGGCTTGTCCTCGGCGGACAGGCGCAGGTAATAGGCGGTTTCGACGGCAGCGATGGGCAGGACGGGGATGTCGGAGATGGCTTCGGGTTGGAAGGCCAGATGCGGCACACGGTTCTCCGGGTCGGCGGTGAGCGCCCGTACCACATCGACGATGTCCGCCACCACCGACGAAGCCGTCGGCTCGGCCCCGGCCCCCGCGCCGTAGTACAGCGTCGGGCCTACGGCGTCGCCTTTGACCAGCACGGCGTTCATCACCCCGTCCACATTGGCGATCAGGCGGCGCTCGGGGATCAGCGTCGGGTGGACGCGCAGTTCCACGCCTTGCTCCGTGCGGTGGGCGATGCCGAGTAGCTTGATGCGGTAGCCCAAGGCTTCGGCGTAGGCCACGTCCAGCCGGGTGACGCCGGTGATGCCTTCGATGTAAACCTTGTCGAATTGCAGCGGGATGCCGAAGGCGATGGAGGCCAAGATGGTGAGCTTGTGCGCGGCGTCCACGCCTTCCACGTCAAACGTCGGGTCGGCCTCGGCGTAGCCTTTGGCCTGGGCCTCTTTCAGCACGTCGCCGAAGTCGCGGCCCTTGTCGCGCATTTCGGTGAGGATGAAATTGCAGGTGCCGTTGATGATGCCGGCCAGCCATTCGACCCGGTTGGCGGTCAAGCCTTCGCGCAAGGTCTTGATGATGGGGATGCCGCCGGCCACCGCCGCCTCGAAGGCGACCATCAAACCCTTTTCGCTGGCCTTGGCGAAGATCTCGTTGCCGTGCAGGGCAATCAGCGCCTTGTTGGCGGTGACCACATGCTTGCCGTTTTCCAAAGCTTGCAGGATCAATTCCTTGGCCGGGCTGAGGCCGCCGATCAGTTCGACGACGATCTGGATGTCGGGGTCGTTGACGACCTCGAAGGGGTCTTCGGTCAGCGTGATGCCTTCGGTGGTGCAGATGCGCGCCCGGCCCAAGTCGCGGGCCGAGGCGCGGCAGATCTGGATGGCCCGTCCGGCCCGGCGGCTGATTTCAAAGGCGTTGCGGCGCAAGACGTTGACGGTGCCGCCGCCGACGGTGCCGAGTCCGATCAGGCCAATTTTTACGGGCTTCAAAACGCTGTACTCCTTGTTGTTAAGTTAGGTGTGGCTGGATTATACCGAGTTGTCCTTGCGGAACATATGGCGGATGCCGCGCATGGCCTGGCGAGTGCGGTGCTCGTTTTCGATCAGGCTGAAGCGCACATGGTCGTCGCCAAACTCGCCGAAGCCGATGCCGGGCGACACGGCGACCTTGGCGTCCAGCAGCATTTTCTTGGCGAACTCCAACGAGCCCATCTCGCGGTATTGCTCGGGGATGGGCGCCCAGACGAACATGGTGGCCTTGGGTTTTTCCACCGCCCAGCCTGCGTCGTTCAAGCCTTTGCACAGCACGTCGCGGCGCTGGCGGTACAGGTCGCAGATTTCCGCCACGCAATCTTGCGGGCCTTCCAGCGCGGTGATGGCCGCCACTTGGATGGGCGTGAACGTGCCATAGTCCAGGTAGGACTTGATGCGCCCCAAGGCCGCGACCAATTCGCGGTTGCCGCACATGAAGCCGACGCGCCAGCCGGGCATGTTGTAGCTCTTCGACAGCGTGAAGAATTCCACCGCCACGTCGGTCGCGCCCGGCACTTGCAGGATGGACGGGGCGACATAGCCGTCGAACACCAAGTCGGCGTAGGCCAAGTCATGCACCACCCAGATCTTGTATTCGCGGGCCATCTCGACGACTTTCTCGAAGAACTCCAGCTCTACGCATTGCGTGGTGGGGTTGCCGGGGAAGTTGAGGATCAGCATCTTCGGCTTCGGCCAGGACAGCTTGATCGCCTTTTCCAGCTCGGCGAAAAAGTCCGTGCCCGGCGTCATCGGCACATGGCGCACGTCCGCGCCGGCCAGGACGCAGCCGTAAGGATGGATGGGATAGGCGGGATTCGGCACCAGCACCGCGTCGCCCGGCCCCAAGGTGGCGAACATCAGATGCGCCAAGCCTTCCTTCGAGCCGATGGTGGCAATCGCCTGGCTGTCCGGGTCCAGCTCCACGCTGTAGCGGGTCTGATACCAGTTGCAGATGGCCTTGCGTAGGCGGGGGATGCCCTTGGAGACCGAATAGCGGTGCGCCGTGCCTTTTTGGGCCACTTCCACCAGCTTGTCGACGATGTGTTGCGGGGTCGGCCGGTCGGGGTTGCCCATGCCGAAGTCGATGATGTCTTCCCCCTGGGCGCGTTCCTTGGCCTTCAAGTCGTTGACGATGTTGAAAACATAGGGGGGCAGGCGTTTGATGCGTTGAAACTCTTCCATCCAGGGCTCTTGTGGGGTGTGTTGAGGAATTAGGTCGGCGTGGCTGTCGGCAGGCCACCGATCACGCATTAAGGTAAAAAAACAGCTAAAAGTACTGTCGCGGCGGGCAACTGTCAACGGATGATGTGGATTGCCTTGCCGCTCGAACGCGCCTGCGCAGCTTGGCGGCAGGCGTCAGGCGGTAGTAGTTGACGGCGGAGCAGATTTTTTATTGAATGCCAGTTCGCCGGCCCGCTCTAGGGCGCACCCGCCAGTTCCGGCCGACCCAGCCGTTGATCGGCAGGAGGCGCGGGTAGCGCTTGAATAGGCGGGTGCGCCGCAGGGGATTTTTTTAACGCAATTGTCCGCGTTTGGTTTTACAATGCCCGCCAAGCTGGGGGAAATCGCTCCACGTCCATGCCGGATGGTGCCTAGGCAGCAGTGCCGGGCAAGGATTTTAGACGGAGCCATGACGGAGCGTTACCTTAATTCCGCGCAGCTTCTTTATTAGCCATAGGCAGGCTCGGCTTCGCGCCGGGAAGCTATGGTAAGATATGTCTGTTAGCCTCAAAGTTAACGCCTCAGTCTCGGTTTCCAACGCAAACCTTGGGTGCCTTCCGTATGGACCAAGGTGCCTTTGGCTAACCCAAATGTTGGGCCATGGATGGCAGGGTTTGTCAAGGGCTTTCCAGCCCAAACTACTGTCAATTCTCAACTCAAGATACCGGAGTTCATGTGTGAAGCTGGCAAACAGATTGCTTGTGGGCGCGCTTATGCCATGTGTGATGGCATTGGTGGGTTGCTCAACGATACCTTACGCCCCCAATGTCGAGCCCCTGTCGGAGTTCACTTACATTATCGGTCCAGGTGACAGCCTTGAGATGTTTGTCTGGGGCAATCCAGAGATTTCGCGCAGTGTCACTGTGAGGACGGACGGCAAAATATCGTTTCCTCTGGTTGAGGAACTGCCCGCGTCCGGAAAAACCTCCTACCAGTTGGCCCGTGAAATCGAAAAAGAGCTGGCCAAATACATTCGCGACCCGCTGGTGACCATTATCGTCGGCCCAGGGTTGGGTCCCTACAGCGAGCAGATTCGCGTCATTGGCCAAGCGACCAAACCGCAGGCTGTCAGTTATAAAGAAAACATGTCCTTGTTAGACTTGATGATCCAGGTTGGTGGATTGGGCCAGTACGCCGCCGGCAATCGTGCGAGCATTATCCGCAAGGTCAATGGAGTGCAGCAAGAATTCAAGGTCCGCCTTGAGGACTTGATAGAGGGTGCCGATATTACAGCGAATATCAACGTCTTGCCGGGTGATATTTTGATTATCCCCGAATCCTATTTCTAAAGAGACATGTCATGCATGGATTGATAGCGGAAGTTCTCCACTATTTACAAAATGCCGCACGGTACAAGTGGGTGTCGTTGTTTGTGGCGTGGTCGATCTGTTTGGGAGGGTGGATATTCGTGTCGCAAATGCCGGATGTTTTCACGGCGACAACCCGAGTCCATGTCGATACCCGCTCTATTTTGCGCCCATTGTTGGCGGGCATGACGATTCAACCGGATGTCGCTTCCGAAATCCGCTTGATGACCCGGCTGATTTTTAGCCGCCCCAATATTGAAAAAATCGCTAAAATGACTGACCTCGATTTGACCGCCAAGGATGAGAAATCGATGGAAAAGTTGGTAAAAAACATGCAGGGCGCGTTGAAGATCGATGGTGGCGAAAACAATCTCTTCACCATCGGTTTTACCGATCCCGATCCCAAGACGGCGAAAAAAGTTGTCCAAGCCGTATTGACCTTATTTGTCGAACAAAGCTTGGGCGAATCGCGGGAAGATTCGGATTCGGCGCAGAAATTTTTGGAACAGCAAATCAAGGAGCATGAACGCCGGTTGCTGGCGGCCGAACAGGCGCGGGAGGATTTTAAGCGGTCGAACTACGCATTGATGTCCGGCGGTGGGAACGATTTGTACGACCAGTTAAACAAGTTGGCCGCCCTGCAGGAGGAAGCCAAGCTAAAAGTTCAAGAAACTGTGCAAAGGCGGGATCAAATCCAACGGCAGCTCGATAACGAAGAACCCTTGGTGCGGGGTTCGGAGGACGAAATCGTAAAGTCCTCCTCTCCGCTGGGATTGCGCATCCAAAATCTTCGTTCCAAACTGGATGAGTTGTTGCTGAAATACACCGAAAAACACCCGGCGGTAATCACTTTGAGAAAGAGTATTGCTGATCTTGAGAAGCAGCGGCAAGCGGAGGTTGCGGCGGAGGCGGATCAACCTGGGCAGGTACCCGCTCCGAAAGGCATGGAAAGCAACCCCATCTATCAGCAATTAAAGATTGCCCTAGGAGAAGTGGATGCAAATATTGCATCGCTTGAAGCGCGGGAAAAAGCCTATGACAATAAAATCGAACTGCTTAAACAACAGATGGATGAGCGGCTCAAGATTGAAACCCAGTTACAAGGGTTGAATAGAGATTATGAGATGGTCAGGGCGAACTATAATCAGCTATTGGCGAAACGGGAAACTGCCAGGATGTCCGGCACTGTCGAGCAAACGACAGATGCCGTGAAATTCCGTATCGTCGATCCGCCACAAGTACCCTCAAAACCGTCGGCACCCAACCGTATCTTGTTGTCCAGCGGCGTATTGTTTGGCGCATTGTTGGTAGGCATAGGCCTTGCCATTTTGATGTCGCTGTTGCGTCCAAGTTTTGGGACAATGCAAGGGTTAAGAGATGTCACTGGTTTAGCGGTTTTAGGAAGCATATCCATGAATTGGATACCCGAAGCAAGAAGGACTAAGAGGCGTGAGTTTATGCGGTTTTTAGCCGCTTTGGTTTCTCTTGTCATTATATATGTCGGTGTGATTTTGCTAGAGATTAAAGGCATTAATCTGCGACATCTTCCTATCTGATCCAAGTTTGATGCCATGAGTATTATTGAAAAGGCCTTGGAAAAAACAAAAGACAATCAGGAACTGGAACGCAGAAGCTCCGATAGCAGCGAGCTTGCTGGGGCGCAACCTCCACCCCTCCCATCCGCTCCCAGGCATCAAGCCGACGAATCCGGGCAGCCAGAGAAAACCCGGAATTTCGTTTCCATCGATTGGCCAGCGATGCAAGAAAAGGGAATGTTGACCCCGGATATGGCAAGGAGTCAAATGGCCGAGGAGTACCGCCTCATCAAGCGCCCTTTGCTGATGAATGCGTTTCCCGATGGCGATAACGGCATCGAGCATGCAAATTTGATTCTGGTGACCAGCAGTGTGCCAGGTGAGGGGAAGACATTCACGGCGCTCAATTTGGCCTTGAGCATTGCCATGGAACGTGACAAATGGGTGTTGCTGGTGGACGCCGATGTGGCAAAGCCATCGATTTCAAAGCTTCTAGGCATCAAACCGCAGGCGGGATTGATTGACATATTGATTAGTTCTGGCCTCAAGCTATCTGATACCTTGGTTAAAACGGATATTCCAAATTTTACCATTTTGCCGGCAGGCGCTTTGCATCAATATTCCACGGAACTGCTTGCCAGCGATGCCATGAAACGGTTGGCTAAGGATTTGGCCGGGCGCTATACCGATAGGGTGGTGATTTTCGATTCCCCCCCTCTGCTGGCCGCCACTCAAGCTCCAGTGTTGGCCAACCTAGTGGGGCAAGTCGTGTTGGTGGTCGAGGCAGAAGTTACCCCTCAGTATATTGTGCAAGAGGCCGTAGCCAAGTTGGAATCCTGCAAGGTGGTGGGTTGTGTGCTGAACAAGACCAAAAAAGGTTTTGGATTCACCTACTATGGCCTCGGCTATGGCTATGGGTATGGATATTATGGGCAGGTCAAAAAACCGGACTAATCCGTTGTTCCTAGGCAAGACGGAGAAATGCGGTCTTGGTCTTTGGTTTATGGTCTGTTTCGTGCCGTCGGCTGTTGCCAAGGTATTGGACTTTGAGATCAAGCCCACGCTGACGGCAAGCCAAATATATTCGGATAATTTTAATCTGCGATCTTCCTCCTTGGGCCAAGCCCAAGGAGGGTTTGTGACGCAACTGGCACCCGCTTTCAACATCGACCGTAACAGCGCAACTACAAAATTCAAGTTGAACTACAGGTTGCAGTTTCTTTATTATGAGGGCGTCGATATTGACCCAAGACTATACAACCAGCTACAAATGACCTCGAAAACCGAAATTTTTAATGACTCCGTGTTTATCGATTCCTCCAGCACTATTGGGCAGGGTAACGCCAGTTCAATAGGGGCGTTCGCCACCAACAATGTCGCCCAGTCTGCCACCGTTAATTCAACTACCTATAGGACATTCCGTGTCAGTCCGTATTGGTTGCCGCATTTAGGAGGCTATGCGGATGGTGAAGTGCGGGTCAGCTATATGCGCTTCGATAATTCCGGGTCAAGAAACCTTACCACCGCTACGGGAGGGGTAAATACCATCAACGATCTAGGCTCGGATGCTTATCAAGAATCCATTTATCTGCGTAGTGGAAAAAAAATGGAATCCACTGGCTGGAGTGGGCGGTTTAGTTTTAGCAACCAGGATCAACAGTATAAATCGACCAGTTCTTCCAGCCTGCGTTTTCGCTCTTCCAATGGAGAACTGAGCTATCGCTTGATTGATGACGTTAGCGCGTTTGTCCAGTTGGGCTATTATGACAATGTCTATTCAGGCGGCATTTCCCCTAATAATGGCATATATATCACTCCGGGGTTGTCTTGGACGCCAAGCCCCCAGTTCAGCTTGGCCGCCGGCTACGGGATTAACGCCTATTTCACCAATCTGATTTGGCATCCCAGCGAGCGCACGTCTTTTCTATTAAATTACCGTGACAGTAAAGTCGGCGGCGGCAACTGTGGTTTGACAGGGTTGGGTGTGGGGGGCGCGGTAGGCAGCGCATTATCCAGTAACACCGGCTGCGGCACCACTTCAGGAACTGGGTTAGGCGCCTATGGCAGTGGCGGGGTTGGGCCGACGGCGACAGGGACCGGCTTTGCCACAGGCCCGCTGGGAGCGTCCAACTCAGGATCGGTGTGGACCGCGAGTTTTCAGCATCGCACCAGAACCAGCACATGGAGCGCCAGTTATTACACCACGACCACGACGGTACAGCAATTCCTGGCCAGCCAAGCGACTTTTACCACGCCTGCGGATTTGAATGGGAATCCGACAGGCCCCGCCACCGCGAATGACCGGTCAATCAATTCGCCAAACTTCACTGATGGCATCGTTATCAGCAAGCGTGCGCAATTTGCCGTGTCTTGGTTTTTATCGAAGCACACCTTCAGCTTTTCCGGCTATCAAAATAATTTTGCTTATTCCGGTGGCAATCGACGTAACCAAGATATTCTTGGGGTTCTCGCAAGCTGGAGTTACCGCTTTACCCCGCAGGTGAGCGCTATTCTTCAAGGTAGTTGGCAAAGCAGCGAATATCCGGGCGGCAATGCTGGCGCTGGCTCCGCAAAAACAGACTACTCGTCGGTTTCGTTGAGCATCAGCCGACAGCTGTCTTCTTTTGCCACTGGTTCCCTGCAGTTCAGCCATTTTCAAACCGATTCTGGCAGTTCTGCCAATACCCGCAATATTTTTGGGATATTGGGTTCCTATGATGCCAATCAAGTCGCCGCCAGCCTAAACGTAAGATTCTAGGTTAGAATTATGTACACATCTTTTTACGGGTTGTCCAAAAAGCCTTTTCAACTCAATCCTGACCCAGCGTTTTTTTTTAACAGCGCAGTGCATAAACGGGGTTTGGCCTACCTCCGCTATGGATTGGAACAGGGTGAAGGGTTTATCGTGGTGACTGGCGCGCCGGGAACAGGAAAAACCATGTTGGCTAAGGAATTGTTTGAGACCATTCGCCACGATGAAGTGATTCCGGGCTTGATGGTGACCTCCCAGGTCGGAGCGGAAGATGTTTTGCGGATGGTCGCGGGTTCTTTCGGCTTGTCTTATGATACGTTGGCGAAAGCGGTTTTGCTGAAAAATCTCGAAGCTTTCTTCAAAAGCAAGGCCAGAGAGGGCAAGCGGGTATTGTTAGTGGTGGATGAAGCGCAAAATCTGCCTTGCCAGTCTCTGGAAGAATTGCGCATGTTGTTGAACCTTGAGCTGGATGGCAAGCCAATTTTACAAATATTTATGCTGGGGCAGAATGAAATGCGTGGTATGCTCCAGTCTGATAAAATGGAACAAGTCAGGCAACGGATAACTGCGACTTATCATTTACGCCCCTTGGAGCAAGAGGAAACCCGCGAGTATGTTGTGCATCGTTTGATGACTGCGGGCTGGGATAACGATCCGGTCTTTAGCGAGGAAACTTTTGCAGCTATTTATCGTTTTAGCGGCGGTACGCCAAGAATAATCAATAGCCTTTGCGACCGGCTTTTATTGTATGGTTTCTTGGAGGAATTGCATGTGTTGGACGGCGCGGCCACTAGCATCGTCATCAAGGAGATTGAGCAGGATGCCCAGTATTCCAAGACCGAGGCAGGAATGGCGCGGCTGGCCTTGCCCGCCGCGCCACGCGAACCGTCACAAGTTCAAGGCGGCTGCATGGAAGAGCGGGTGGCGCGGCTTGAAGCGCAGGTTGGCGAATTAAGGCGTGATCTGCTGAGGGAACGGGCGCTGTTGCGTAAAGCCATTCTTATCCAGCTAGACTTGGATCCTGCCTATGATGACTAACGCCATGACCGTGGATGTGGAAGATTATTTCCAGGTTTCCGCCTTCGAGCGTTATATCCCGCGTGAAGATTGGGAGCGCTTGCCTTGCCGGGTTGAGCGTAATACGGACAAAATATTGGGACTGTTCGCCGAAAAAGGCGTGAAAGCCACTTTTTTTACCCTAGGCTGGATTGCCGAACGCTACCCAGGGATGGTGAGGCGCATTGTCGCAGATGGCCACGAATTGGCCTGCCACGGATATTCCCATGTGCGTGTCACCACGCAGACTCCGAAACAGTTTAGCGAAGACGTGATGCGGGCCAAGACTGTGTTGGAGGATATCGGAGGGGTGCGGATGAAGGGATATCGGGCCGCCAGTTATTCTATTGGGGCTGGCAATCTCTGGGCACTGCAAATCCTGGAACAATTGGGTTTCGACTACAGTTCCAGTATTTATCCGGTCCGCCATGACTTGTACGGGATGCCCGAGGCGCGGCGTTTCGCCTTCCATCCTGAAAACGCCCCAAATTTGTTGGAGATTCCGGTTAGCACCGTGGCCTTGGGCGAGAAGAACTTTCCTTGTGGCGGCGGGGGGTTTTTCAGGTTGTTCCCCTATGCGGTGTCACGTTGGGCCATCGACCGGGTTAACCGGACGGATCGCCAAGCCAGCGTGTTTTATTTCCATCCCTGGGAAATTGATCCCGAACAACCCCGGCAATCCGGCATTGATGTGAAAACCCGCATCCGCCACTATTTGAATTTGACCCGTATGGAATCGCGGCTGGTAAAATTGTTGAATGACTTTCACTGGGACACCATGGACAAGGTTTTTTTGAATCCTAGCCATGACCCCAATGCATAGCGCCATGGAAATCAAAACGCTGGACAATTTAAGCAAGGCACGTTGGGATGCTTTCGTTGGTTCCCAACCAAGGGCGACTTTCTTCCATAAAGCCGGATGGCGGGAGGTTATTGAAACCGCTTTTGGCCATCCTGCGCATTTTCTCTATGCCGAGGAAAACGGAGAGATTGTGGGTATTTTGCCCCTAGGACATGTGAAAAGCGCATTGTTCGGCAATGCGCTGGTCTCCACCCCGTTTTGCGTATACGGCGGTATCGTGTCCGTTAGCGAACCCGCGCGCCTAGCATTGGATACTGCTGCCTGCGAGTTAGGCCGTGCGTTGCGGGTAGATCATTTGGAATTGCGCAATATCCAGCCCGCCGCAGGAAGCCGGCCGGTCAAGGAATTGTATGTGACTTTCCGCAAACAACTCGACCCTGATCCTGAAAAAAACCTCTTGGCGATTCCGCGCAAACAACGCGCGATGGTGAGAAAGGGTATGGCATCCGGCTTGGGCAGCGTCATTGATGCTGGTCCCGACCGTTTTTACGATGTGTATGCGGAAAGTGTGCGGAATCTTGGCACCCCGGTGTTTGGCAAAAAATTGTTCAAGGTTTTGCTTGACGTTTTTGGTGAGGATTGCGAGATCCTAAGCGTTGAACACCAGGGGCGGGCGGTCAGCAGCGTCATGAATTTTTATTTCCGCGACGAAGTGCTACCCTATTATGGTGGAGGAACCTCCGACGCTAGGGAGTTATATGCCAATGATTTCATGTATTGGGAAGTGATGCGGCGGGCTGTGGGGCGGGGCGTAAGAGTATTCGATTATGGGCGCAGCAAGATAGGCACTGGCTCTTACCGCTTCAAGACACATTGGGGGTTTGAACCCACCCCGCTGCATTACGAATATGAATTGGTCGAAGCCAAGCACATTCCCGATGTCAATCCGTTGAATCCGAAATACAAGATGCTTATTGCCGCGTGGAAACGCTTGCCATTGCCGGTGAGCAAACTTATCGGTCCTTTTCTTGCCCGCAATTTGGGTTGACCGGGAAACCACGGCAGTCCACTGACCATGCGGAAGATTCTGTTTCTAGCCCATCGCAGTCCTGAGTACCCAAACCAGGGCGATAAAATCCGTTCTTTCCATATTCCCACCGTTAGCGGGTAAAGGAGCTTCGATGTTGATACGTGCGCGTGCGCCCTTGCGCCTCGGCCTAGCCGGCGGGGGGACCGATCTTTCACCTTATTGCGAAGAGTTTGGAGGGGCGGTCTTAAACGCCACCATTGATCTTTATGCGTATGCCACGCTGTTGCCGTTGAGGGGGGATCAGGTGTATTTTGTCGCCAAGGATGGCGAGTTTGAAGAAGCCATGTCAGCCTATCCAGACGATATTCTGGTCGAGGGGCCAACCATTTTGCATAAGGCGGTCTATCGGCGCATTGTCAATGATTTTCTAAATGGCGAGCCTTATCCCTGCCGTTTGATTACTTATTGCGAGGCACCGCCCGGCTCGGGTTTGGGTTCTTCGTCCACCTTGGTCGTGGCGATGGTGAAGGCGTTTGTCGAGGCCTTGTCCCTCCCGTTAGGGGAGTACGATATTGCCAAACTCGCCTTCAAGATCGAGCGCGAGGATGCCGGTTTGCAAGGCGGCAGGCAGGATCAGTATGCGGCGACATTCGGTGGATTCAATTTCATGGAATTCCATGACCATGGGCGGGTCATCGTCAACCCGCTGAGGATTAAGAACTGGATTTTGTCGGAGCTTGAGGCGTCTCTTGTCCTTTTCCACACGGGAGTGTCGCGTTCGTCGGCCGCCATCATTGCCGAGCAGGCCCACAATATCGCGGCGCACAGCCCGCGTTCCCTGGAGGCCATGCACCAGTTGAAGGCCGATGCTTTTGAAATGAAGGAGGCCATACTCAAAGGCGACTTCCAGAAGTTTGCGGCGGTGCTCAACAAGTCGTGGATGGCCAAGAAAAAGACGGCGGACAGCATTTCCAATGCCCGGATTGACCACTTATTCGCGACCGCCTTGGAGGCCGGCGCGATTGGCGGAAAGGTATCCGGGGCGGGGGGCGGCGGCTTTATCATGTTTGTCATTGATCCTGTGGAGCGCATGAAGGTCATCCGGCGCTTGGAATGCGAGGAGGGCCAAGTGACGACGTTTTCTTTCACCAAACGCGGCACGGAAGGCTGGAGGATCGACTGATGAGCGATGTGCGTGGCGAAATTCTCAAGACGGTCGAGGTCATGCAGGCGATTCTTGCTGACCCGGAACTGCTTGAAACCGTGGAAAGGGTCGGCGAGGTCTGCGCCCGGTCGATCTTGGCGGGCGGCAAGGTCATGTTTTGCGGCAACGGCGGCAGCGCGGCGGACAGCCAGCATTTGGCGGCGGAATTGGTTGGCAAGCTGGTGTTTGACCGGCCCGGCATGTCGGGCTTGGCCCTGACTGTGGACACTTCCGCCCTGACCGCCGTCGGCAATGACTTTGGTTTTGAAAACATTTTTTCCAGGCAGGTCGAGGCGCTGGGCCGGCCGGGCGATGTCTTGGTCGGCATTTCGACCTCGGGGCGCTCGAAAAACGTGGTGAAGGCGATGCAGGCGGCGCGCGCCCTGGGCATCGTGACCGTCGCCATGACCGGGGCCAGCCGCGGCCCCATGGCCGATCTGGCCGACCAGTGGATCGCGGTCCCGCATGGCGAGACGCAGAAGATTCAGGAAGGCCACATCGTGCTAGGCCATATCTTCTGCGCATTGGCCGAAGACAAAGTCCACGGCGGCCGGAAATAGGCCGCCAATGTCCAAGCCTGCCCTGGTGTTCTTGTGCCAAAGGTTGCCGTTTCCTCCGATCAAGGGCGAGCGCATCACCAGTTTCAATTTGCTGCGCTATTTGGTCCGCCACTACCGGGTGTTTCTGGGCAGCTTTGTGGACGATCCGGCGGACATGGCGGGGATCGACACGCTGCGGAGCATGGTGGAGGATTTGCACATTGACGGCATCAGCAAACCTTGGGCTTATCTGCGTGCCTTGCCGCGCTGGCTGATGGGGGAGCCGATCTCCTTCGCGTTGTTTCGCTCGCGTGGCCTTGACCGTTGGCTGGACGGCATTGAAGCAAACCACAAGCCCGTGGTGGTTGTGACCCATTCCAGCAATATTTCCGCCTACGCAATCGACAAGTTCGGGCGTGGCGGGGGGAAGGAACCCAAGCGCATCCTACATTTTGCCGATGTGGACTCGGAAAAATTTGCCGCCTATGCGGAACGCGCCCGAGGTCCGGCGAAATGGATCTACGCCAGTGAAGCCAGGCGGGTCCGCCGCGAGGAGCGTAGGCTGGCCGCAAAGGCGGACGCCGTCGCTTTCGTGTCGGACGAGGAGGCCGAGCTGTTCCGCTCGGTTCTCGCCGGGCGGGCGGGGCGTGTGGTGACCCTGCCCAATGGCGTGGACACGGAAACCTTCGACCCCGCCCGCTATCCCGAAGCGCCTTTCCAAAGCCGGGGGGCGGTGTTCGTGTTTACCGGAGCGATGGATTACCTCCCGAACATCCAAGCGGTGACATGGTTTGCGGCTGAAGTTTTTCCAGGCATCCAGAAAATCATCCCTGAGGCCCAATTTCTAATTGTCGGCGCCAAGCCGACTGCCGCAGTGCGGGGGCTTACCGTGAATCCAGGGGTAACCGTCACCGGGCGGGTGGAATCAGTGGCGGCTTATCTGGCCCATGCCCAGGTGGCGGTTGCCCCTTTGCAAATCGCCCGGGGAATCCAGAATAAAGTGTTGGAGGCGATGGCAATGGCCCTGCCCGTCGTGGCGTCCCAAGGCGCGCTGACCGGAATCGCGGCGGAGCCTGGCAAACATATTATTTGCGCGGACCCGCCCAGCCAGTGGATCAACGAGTGTGTCGCCCTTGTCCATCAACCCGTCCGGGCGCAGGAAATGGGCCAAGCGGCCCGGGCGCTGGTGCTTGATGTGTATACTTGGGAGGCCCAATTCGCCAAGTTGGAACGGCTGTTACGGGACTGATCCGCCGGGACACGGCGGGGAAATGTTGGGTTATTTGGCGTCACAGCAGTACTAACGACGGGTGGAATGATTTGGATGTATTGATGAAATATATGAAATTCGACTTTCTTCAGCCGCTGGAGAGGGCTGCCGCGTTAACGGTTTTATCAGTCGCGTTGCTTCTGGCAATTTACCATGAGACTTTGTGGTCCATGGTCAACATTTGGATAAAGTCCGAAACCTTCGCCCATTGTTTTTTGATTTTTCCGATCAGCGCCTACCTGATATGGCGGCGCAGGCCGGTTTTGGCCGGCATGGTGCCCTGTGCCGATTACCGTCCCCTCGGCATTATTGCGGTGCTTGGGTTTGGCTGGCTTATGGCCAATCTGGCCGATGTCAAAGTAGCCCAACAATTCTTCATGGTCACCATGATTCCGTTGCTGGCATGGGCTATCCTGGGGTCGGGCGTGGCCAGCGAAATTGCCTTTCCACTGGCGTTCTTGTTGTTTAGCGTGCCTTTCGGCGAATTTTTGCTGCCTAGGCTGATAGGGTTTACGGCTGATTTTACCGTCGGCATGCTTAAATTGACCGGGATACCCGTCTACCGCGAGGGGACATACTTCAGCATACCGAGCGGTGACTGGTCGGTGGTCGAGGCATGCAGTGGCTTGCGTTACCTAATCGCCTCGATCACGCTAGGTTGCCTGTTTGCCTATTTCAACTTCACCTCCACCTCGCGGCGTGTGGCGTTTATCGCTTTGGCCAGCATCGTGCCGATTTTCGCCAATGGGTTTCGCGCCTACATGATTGTGATGATCGCGCATTTGAGCGACATGACCCTGGCCTTGGGCGTGGACCATTTTATTTACGGCTGGGTGTTTTTTGGCATCGTGATGACCCTGTTGTTTTGGATCGGTTCCCACTGGAGCGAGGAACCGGCGCCGCTGGTTTCCGCCAATCCCGGCCCGTCCTCCCCAACTATGGGAAATTCGCGGGAAGCGCGCATCGTGGCGACGGCGGTTGGTGCCTTGTTGATTGCCGCCATCTGGCCGCTGCGAGGTGCCTATATCGACACACTTGCCGCCACGCAAACGGTGCCGGTGGAACTGACCCTGCCTGAACCCAAGCTACCTTGGCGGCGTGTGGAAGCCATGACAGACTGGGAGCCGGTATACTTCGGGGCCGCTGCGCAAGAGAAGGCATTTTACAGCAACGGCCAACATACGGTGGCGGTGTTTTTGAAGTACTACCGATTGCAAGAGCAAGGCAAGGAGCTGGTCAATTCGCAAAATGCGCTTGTGCCTGCAAAATACGCGGGTTGGAAAGTTCTGGAAGAAGAGCCGTCTAGCATTGGCTTGGCGGGTGGCCAAGCCAAAGTATTGCAAGGACGCTTGCGCTCCCCCCAGCAAGAATTGTTGACATGGCGATGGTATTGGATTGCCGGGACATATACCATCAACGATTATCTCGCAAAATTTCTACAGGCTAAGGACAAACTGTTAGGGCGCAACATTGACGAGGCAGGCATAATCCTGGCTGTCGATATTCGACACGATGACGTGTCGGTTGCCAAGGCAAGTTTGCAAAACTTCGTGGATGTCATGTTGCCGGCTTTTGAAAAAACCCTTGACAACGCAGCCAAGGGGAATACCCGGTGAGTTTACCGCCCTTGATTGTCCACGTCATCCACCGGCTTGGGACGGGGGGGCTGGAAAACGGTTTGGTGAACATTATCAACCGAATGCCGCCCGGGCGTTATCGCCATGCGATAATTTGTTTGAAAGACGCCACGGAATTCAGCCAGCGGATTCAGCGCGGCGATGTGCGCATCATTTGCCTGCATCGGAAGGATGGACACGACTTTGCCATGTTCGCAAACTTGTTCCGCCTCTTGCGGGAGCTTAAGCCCGACATCGTGCATACCCGCAACTTGGCGGCTTTGGAATGCCAGTTGCCGGCTTGGCTGGCGGGTGTGCGGCATAGGGTCCATGGCGAGCATGGATGGGATGTTTTCGATCCGGGCGGAACGAATCGAAAATACCAATGGTTGCGCCGGGTTTTCCGTCCGTTGGTCCATCGCTATATTCCTTTGTCGCTGCAATTGAAGGATTATTTGACGGCAAAAGTTGGCATTCCAGAGCATAAAATCCGCCTGATCTGCAATGGCGTGGATACCGAGGCTTTTCATCCCGCGCAGGGTGGCAAGTTAGGCATAGAGGCTTGCCCATTCCCAAACTCGGAGCAATTGATTTTGTTCGGGACTGTGGGACGCATGCACGGCGTGAAGGACCAAATGACATTGGTTAAAGCGTTCCTGCAACTCCTACAGATAATGCCGCAAGCCAAGTCCAGCGCCCGTCTGGTCATGGTGGGCGAGGGGCCGTTGCGGCAACAGGCTTTGGATGTTTTGCAAGAAGCTGGAATCGGGGATTTGGCCTGGATTCCGGGCGAACGGACGGATGTGGCGGCGGTCTTGCGCGGCTTGGATGTGTTCGTCCTGCCCTCCTTGGCGGAAGGGATTTCCAATTCCATTCTTGAAGCCATGGCGACGGGGCTTCCTGTTGTCGCTACCGCAGTGGGGGGGAATCCGGAACTGGTGGTTGACGGCGTCACTGGCCGTCTGGTGGAGTCCGGGAATCCCTTGGCCATGGCAAATGCGCTTGTGGAATACTTGGGCAATCGGGTGCTGATCAAAAGCCATGGCATGGCGGGCTTGCATCGTGCGACCGAGCGGTTTAGCCTGGATGCTATGGTCGGCCGTTATCTGGCCGTTTATGATGAATTGACACAACCGGGAAAATAAGGCAGATGTGCGGCATAGTGGGTATTTTTGACCTAGTGGACAAGCGGGATATTGACCGTGGAGTGCTTTCCCGCATGAACGAAAGCCAGTATCACCGCGGACCTGGCGAAGGCGGTTTGCATACCGAGCCAGGTTTAGGTTTGGGACACCGCAGGCTATCCATCATAGATTTGTCAAGCGGGCAGCAACCCTTGTTTAACCGGGATGGAACTGTGGTGGTCACTTATAATGGCGAAATTTATAACTTCATGGAAATTCGCCAGGAATTGGAGGCCCGTGGTTACGAGTTCCGCACCCATTGTGACACTGAAGTCATCGTTTACGCTTGGGAAGTCTGGGGGGAAGCCTGCGTCGATCATTTCCGGGGCATGTTCGCCTTCGCCATCTGGGATCGGCGGCGGGAAATATTATTTCTGGCGCGAGACCGTCTTGGTGTCAAACCACTCTATTATGCCGAACTCGCGGATGGCCTGTTCATATTCGGGTCGGAATTGAAAGCATTGCGGCAGCATCCCGGCTTGTTGCGCAATATTGATCCCACGGCGGTGGAAGATTATTTCGCCTATGGCTATATTCCAGACCCCAAGACGATTTATCGAAATGTCTTCAAGTTGCCCCCAGGATATCGCTTGACCCTGCGCCGTGGGCAAGCCTTGCGTTCTCCCGAGCAATACTGGGATGTGCCGTTCAGCGTCGATACCTCCTTGAGCGAGGAGAATGCACGGGGCGAATTGGTAAACAGGTTGCGTGAAGCCGTGGATATTCGAATGGTCGCCGATGTTCCGCTGGGAGCGTTCCTGTCCGGCGGCGTGGACTCCAGCGCCGTGGTCGCCATGATGGCGGGCCTGTCGAACGATCCCGTCAATACCTGCTCGATTTCCTTTGGCGACCCGCAATTCAACGAAGCCCGTTATGCCCAGCAGGTGGCGGAACGCTACCATACCCGCCACCGTGTGGAGCAGGTTGACCCGGATGATTTTGCGTTGATTGACAAACTGGCCGGGCTGTATGACGAGCCTTACGCGGACAGTTCGGCCTTGCCCACTTATCGGGTATGTGAGCTGGCCCGCAAAGAAGTCACTGTGGCCTTGTCGGGGGATGGCGGCGATGAAAATCTTGCCGGCTACCGCCGCTACCGCTGGCATACCTACGAAGAGCGCATGCGGGGGCTTTTGCCTGCGGGCATCCGCCGCCCGCTTTTCGGATTCCTGGGCCGGGCGTATCCCAAGGCTGATTGGGCGCCTAAAGTTTTCCGCGCCAAGTCGACGTTTGAAGCCATGGCTAGGGATTCCGTGGAGGGCTATTTCCATGGGGTTTCTGTGTTGCATGACGCCCAACGCGACCGCCTGTTCAGCGAGGGGTTTAAACGCGAATTGCAGGGTTACCGGGCCATCGACATCATGCGGGAACATGCCGCCAAGGCACCGACGCGGCATCCGTTGTCGCTAGTGCAATATCTCGATATGAAAACCTACCTCCCAGGCGATATTTTAACCAAGGTGGATCGTGCTAGCATGGCTCATGCCTTGGAAGTGCGCGTGCCCTTGCTGGACCACAAGTTGGTGGAATGGATGTCTTCGTTGCCGCCCGATCTCAAACTGCGCGGACGTGAAGGAAAATATGTTTTCAAGAAGGCGATGGAGCCTTATCTTCCAAACGAAATTTTATATCGTCCTAAAATGGGGTTTTCTGTGCCTTTGGCCAAATGGTTTCGCGGCCCCTTGAAAAACAAGGTCCGGGAAGCCGTGCTGAATCCGGTCATGGCCGATTCGGGTTGTTTCGACATGGCCAACCTCAAGCAATTAGTCGATTCGCACCAGTCCGGGGTAAGGGATTACAGTTCAAGCTTGTGGACGCTATTGATGTATGAATCATTTCTTCGGCAAAATTCCAGCATAACCGGTTGATATAGCTTCTGTATATTCTGATGCGTATTTTACATGTGTTCGATCATTCCATTCCCCTGCACAGCGGATACAGCTTTCGCAGCCGGGCTATTTTGGAACACCAGCGCTTGTTGGGTTGGGAAACTCATCAAATTACTTCCTCCAAGCATACGCTGGAAAGCGCCTTGGCGGAGGATTGCGAAGGATTGCGGTTTTTCCGCACCCCCCAGCCCAAGGGTTTTCTCGCCGGCTTGCCGCTGTTCAACCACTTGGCCGTGGTCAATAGCTTGGCAAAAAGATTGGGGGAAGTGGTGGAAGAGGTCAGGCCGGATATCATTCACGCCCATTCCCCGGCGTTGAATGGTGTTGCGGCGTTGCGGGTGGCGCAGTGGCATGCCTTGCCGCTGGTGTATGAATGCCGTGGATTTTGGGAAGACGCCGCCGTTGACCACGGCACCAGCACCGAAGGAGGGCTGCGTTACCGGGCGAGCCGGCTGTTGGAAACTTATGTGTTTCACAAAGTCCAGGCGGTCACAACGATTTGCGAGGGTCTTCGCCAAGATATTATGGCGAGGGGCATTCCGGCTGAAAAGATCACCGTGATACCCAATGCCGTCGATGTTGAGAAATTCTGTTTCGGCGGTGAGTCCGGCTTGCAAATACGCGAAGAGTTGGGTCTTGGTGGCGAAGTCGTTCTTGGCTTCATCGGATCATTTTACGCCTATGAAGGCTTGTCCTTGTTATTGGAGGCGTTGCCATTGATACTCGATGAGCGGTCGGATGTCCGGCTGTTGTTAGTCGGCGGCGGGCCGCAGGAAGCGATGCTCAAGGAGCAAGCGGAACGGCTTGGATTGGGTGGCAGGGTAATATTCAGCGGGCGGGTTCCACATGATATGGTACAGAAATATTATGGCCAGATTGATATTATGGTGTATCCTCGGTATTCAAAACGCATCACTGAACTTGTGACGCCGCTCAAGCCCCTGGAAGCCATGGCCCGTGGCCGCTTGTTGGTGGCGTCCGATGTCGGCGGACATAAGGAATTGATTGTGGATGGCAAGACTGGATGTTTGTTCAAAGCAGGGGACAAGGTGGATTTGAGCAAAGCGGTATTGGGTTTGCTGGGACGGCGGGAGGCATGGCCGGAGATGCGCAGGGAGGCTCGCCAATATGTTGAAAACGAGAGAAGCTGGATGGCGAGCGTAAAACGCTACCAAGCGGTTTATGCTTCGCTTTTGACGCAATCAAATTGATCCCAATGGATTTGCAGAATAGCCATATTTTCCCACTTTAGATTGAGGGTGTCCCATGTATAATCATGAAAATGAGCCAAAGCCAGTGCCAGATGATGCTCAATCCCATGCCGCAATGGATACATCTAATAATCCTGAATTTTTCTCGTATTATGAAGAGCAAAGTTCGCGGCCCTATGTGGTTGAGCGCTGTCGGTATTTGAAGGATGTATTGCTAAGTTTCTATGCCTTGCAGTCGAACACCCACTCGGTGGGCAAGCTTAATGTTCTCGATGTCGGTTGCGGCGCTGGAACACAATCCATCCTATGGGCGGAAGCCGGTCATGCCGTTTATGGCGTCGATGTGTCGGCGCAGCTCATCGAAGTGGCGCGAGAGCGCATGGCTAAGGCAGGCGTCGCAGTGGAATTTAAAGTTGGCACGGCGACGGCTCTTCCGCTACCTTCGGCGGAGATGGATATTTGTTTGATGCCGGAATTGTTGGAACATGTTCCTGACTGGAAGAAAACTCTTGAGGAATGTGCGCGGGTTCTTAAGCCTGGTGGCATGCTGTATGTGTCAACCGTCAACGCGCTTTGCCCGTTGCAAGAAGAATTTACTTTGCCGCTGTATAGCTGGTATCCTGGCTTTGTTAAGAGATTCTGTGAAAAAAAGTCTGTGACCACCCATCGGCATTGGGTCAATTATGCCACCTATCCCGCAGTTAATTGGTTCACCACTCCCAGTCTGAGCAAGGAATTGGAGCGCATGGGATTTAGGTGTTATGACCGATTTGATATTATGAACCTCACTAACAAGCCAAGTTGGTTGGTGTTTGTTATAAGGCATTTTATACTTCCTTTTCGGTTATTCAGATATTTTGCCTATGTGCTAAATAAGTCAACGTTGATTGTGGCGATTAAGGAACATGGTGGATAAATCCATGTTAACCGGCAAAGCGCAGGTGGTGGCTAGATGAGGGATCTTGCTATTGCAGCCGTGATACTGGTTTCTTTTGTTTACTCGCTAAAGAAACCTTATGTGGGTTTTCTTGCTTGGACTTGGTTAAGCCTGATGAATCCCCATAGGCTGGCGTATGGATGGATTCAATCCGCGCCAGTCGCCCAAATCACAATCATTGGCGTTTTTGCCGGATTTTTTTTTGAGAAGGACAAAGGCAAGCTTTTCCAACATGGCATACCGGTTGTGCAGTTGTTTTTTAGTGCCTGGATGGCAATTTCGGCGACCTTCGCAATGTTTCCTGAAATCGGTTTCGAATCATTTACTAGGGCCGAGAAAATTCAGTTGGCGGTGTTTTTATCTTATTTTCTAGTTAATTCTAAGGAAAAATTGAATGGTTTGCTCTGGGTTATGTTTTTATCCGTAGGATATTATGGGATAAAAGGCGGAATATTTACTATCACCACGGGCGGCGGCGGCAGGGTATGGGGTCCCGCAGGTACGTTCATTGGAGACAATAATGCTTTGGCATGTGCGTTGTTGATGGATTTGCCGATTGGGTTGTATCTAATGTCGGTGGCAAGGCATACGCTAGTAAAAAGGGGGCTTGTCACCGCAACAGGCTTAATTGGCATCTCCATACTTGGCTCTGCTTCGCGTGGCGCTTTCCTGGGGTTGATTGCAGTTTGCTTGTACTGGATGAAGAATGTGCCCGGCAAGCAAAAGCTTCTGGCTCTGTTCATTTCCTTGTTTTTGGGCTTGGTGGCACTGCTAGTCATGCCGCAAAGTTGGTGGGATAGGATGCATACGGTTAAAACTTATGACCAAGACGCTTCCGCCATGGGGCGCATCAACGCATGGTGGTGCGCGTATAATTTGGCCAAAGATCGCCTCACGGGAGGGGGGTTTGATTATTACACGCCAACTGCGTTTGCCTTGTACGCCCCGAATCCCACGGATGTGCATGCCGCCCACAGCATCTATTTCCAGGTGTTGGGCGACCATGGCTTTATCGGCCTTGGGCTGTACCTGTGGATTGCCATTTGGACATGGCTGCTGTTGGGGAAAATCATTCGTAACACGCAAGGCTACGCGGATTTGGCGTGGGCCAACTCCTTGGCGCGGCTTATTCAGCTCAGTCTGATTGGGTATTTTAGCGCCGGGGCTTTTTTAAGCTTGTCATATTATGATTATTACTGGCAGTTGGTGGCGATAACCGTGATTTTATCCACCTTGCTGGCAAAGGCACCGGGCAAGCCCTTGTCCGATGGGCAAAGCCAAGCCGGTGCCACGGCCATGGGCGTCGAAGGGAAAACTTTTGTGCGCCCGTGCAAGTGACTGTGGCAATCAATCAATCAACCGCCTGTGCTTTGCAGCCACTGTTCCAGCATCACCAGCACCCAGATCGTGATGCCGTAATAGCTAGGATGTTCCTGGTGGCGCTGTTGCAGATCCTGAATAAATTCAGGTTTTACCATGCCTCGCCGGGACAGGGAGACAAGGTTTTCATATGCCATTTCCCGCAAGGGTTCGTGGGTACTCATCCAGAGGCCGAAGGGCAGGCCAAATCCATGCTTGCTTTTGTTTAGGATTTCCTGGGGCAAAAAGCCTTTAACGGCTTGTTTAAAGAAATAGCGAAGTTTGAGTCCGCGCAGTTTCAGGGAGGTTGGCAGTTCCGTGCTGAAGCGAAGCATCTCGTCATCCAGTAATGGGTAGCGGACATCGATCTGGGCCAGCTCGCACATGCGGTTGACCTTGCGCAGATCGTTGTCCGCCAAGGTGAATTTTAGATCCAGAAAAAGCATGCGATTCAATGAAGAGGTGGCCTCCGCCCGGCGGTAAGTGTCCCGCGAATAATTCAGCGGCGCGTCGATATTTACCGTGGCGAGGAAATCCGCATGGAATATGTGGGCCAGCGGCATGCGGTTTAGGAGGTTATAGGATTCCAGCCGGTCAGGCAGCGGGACCTTGGCTTGGCGGATGTAACTCTGCGCTTTTGCCAGCAGCCGTATTTTTTCCGCTGAGGGCATGTTGAAAACGGCGGGTTCTATTAACCAACGGCGCAGCGGTTCTGGAATCTCCTGGTAAAATTCGAAAATTTTTTGTGTCGCGTAGCGCTCGTTGCCGCCAAATAACTCGTCGCCGCCATCCCCCGCTAACAGAGTGTCAATCCCGTCGGCACGCGCCAGCTTTGCGCAGTAATAAGCAGGCACGGCCGAAGCGTTGCCAAAAGGCTCGTCGTAGGCTTTGGCGATGAGTGGAACCGCATCCACAACATCCTGGGGGGTTAGATAATATTCATGGGGGCTGGTGTCGAAATGCCGGGTGGCTATCCGTGCGTATGCCATTTCATCGTAACCCTCAGCGTCGAAGCCGATGCTGTAAGTATCAATAGGGCGCCCCCTTATTTGGCGAAGCATGCCGGCGACTGTTGAGCTGTCAGTGCCTCCGCTCAAAAACGCGCCGGTCTTTGCGCTTTCTGCGGCACGGCCAACGGAGGCTTTGAGTATTTGTAGAAAATTGCTTTTTAGGGCATCCAGGCTGGCGGTCGATGATTCCACATAGGTGGGTTGCCAATAAAACCCGGTGCTGGGCTTGTTGTTCTCAAATAGCAGGTATTGCCCCGGCAGAAGTTTGCTGACACCGTTGAAAATACAGCCGGGGCTGGGAACCATGTGAAAATAGAGGTAATCGAAAATTCCTTGCGGGTCAATCCCGCCATCGACATCAGGATGGCGTCGCATGGCGCGGGCGTTTGAGGCGAATATCAACTGCCCACGCCGCACAGTGTAAAAGAGGGAATTGATGCCAAGCCGGTCAATGGCCAGTAGTGTCTTGTCGTTGGCCTCATCGACGATGCTTAAAACAAATGAGCCGGAGGCATTGCGTAAAAAGTCGATGCCGTATTTGCGATAGGCTTCCACCACCGCGTGGGCGGGGCCGTGTTGTGTGGCCGTTTGTGTCAATTCGGAGTCAGCCCATAGCAAGTTTCCCTGCACTGCGGCAGTAACTTGGTTTTGCTGGCAGATGCCGCTGTTGTATGGAAAGCCCACCGTCGCCAATACGCAGCGGTTAAAACTAGTTTGATTGACGGCGTGGTTGGGGTTGATAGTCTGCTCCGCGAGCATCCGCCGCAGAGTGGATGAACCTGTTTCCAAGGCCAATTGATTGTTGTTCCAACCGCAAATTCCGCTCATTGTTGTTGCGCCATTTTCTTAAAAGCTTTATTATATGACAATTGATGGCTTTTTGCCATATTTGGATGTGCTTCGGGAGGGTTCCCGAATGTCGGCGCGAGGGTGGGGATCGACGGAGCAATAGTCGCTTGCGGCCACGCCGGCGAGGTATATTGGCATTGCTGGGATTTCGTTGGGTCTTGGCCGCAAGGCGACGGGATTTTTGGTTTTCTCATAGGGTATTGAAAAGGGCTGCGCCATGGCTGGCATTGAATGAATAAATTTCACGCGCTGTCAACATTGAGAGGATGATTAGATGAAAGCCATAATACTTGCGGGTGGCTTGGGTACGAGAATTAGCGAGGAAACCCAAGTCAGGCCCAAGCCGATGGTGGAGGTCGGTGGCAGGCCGATCCTATGGCATATCATGAAAATCTATTCCGCCCATGGAGTGAACGACTTTATCATCTGCTGTGGATATAAGGGTTATATGATAAAGGAGTATTTTGCGAATTATTTCTTGCATATGTCGGATGTGACTTTTGACTTGGCCAGCAACCACATGGAAGTCCACCAGCGCCACGCCGAACCTTGGCGCGTGACCCTGGTTGATACCGGCGACGACACGCTGACGGGGGGGCGTGTCAAGCGAGTAAGAGAATATCTCGATGACGAGGATTTTTGCCTCACCTATGGTGATGGCGTGGGTGATATTGATATTACCCGCCTGATCGCTTTCCATCGCCAAGAAGGCAAGCTGGCCACGCTGACGGCCACCCAGCCGCCGGGCCGCTTTGGATCCCTCAACATGGAGGGGCATCGGATCCTCAAGTTTGAGGAAAAGCCGCACGGCGATGGCGGATGGATTAACGGCGGTTTTTTCGTGCTGTCGCCCAAGGTCATAGACTATATAGCGGATGATAATACGTTGTGGGAGCGCGAGCCCATGGAGCGGCTGGCCCATGAGGGACAGATGAACGCTTTTCTGCATCACGGTTTTTGGCAGCCTATGGATACCTTGCGCGACAAGAACCATTTGGAGGAGCTTTGGCAATCCGGCAAGGCGCCCTGGAAGGTGTGGTAGTGGACGCGCAATTCTGGCAAGGCAAAAAAGTATTTGTCACCGGACACACGGGCTTTAAGGGAAGCTGGCTATGCATTTGGCTAAAGCAGCTCGGTGCCGAGGTGGCCGGCTACGCCTTGCCGCCGCCGACAATCCCCAGTTTGTTTGAAGCGGCCAATGTGTCGGAGGGGATGGAGTCCGTCATCGGAGACGTGCGCGATGCGGCGGCCTTGGCCGCCGCCCTGCGCCGGGCCGCCCCGGATGTCGTCATTCACATGGCGGCCCAGCCCCTGGTCCGCTACTCCTACGACAATCCGGTGGAGACTTACGCGACGAATGTGTTGGGTAGCGTGCATCTTTTCGAGGCCGTCCGCCAAACCGCCAGCGTCAGGGCCGTGGTCAACGTCACCACCGACAAATGCTACGACAACAAAGAATGGGTTTGGGGTTACCGCGAGAACGATCCCTTGGGCGGTTACGATCCCTACAGCAACAGCAAGGCCTGCGCCGAATTGGTCACGGCAGCTTATCGCAGTTCGTTCTTCAGCGCCGCCCGCTATGGCGAGCATGGCATCGCGCTGGGCAGCGCGCGCGCCGGCAATGTGATCGGCGGGGGGGACTGGGCGCTCGACCGTCTGATTCCCGACATCATGCGGGCCATCATCCAAGGCGAGAAGGTGCGCATCCGCAGCCCCCATGCGATCCGTCCCTGGCAGCATGTGCTGGAACCGTTAAGCGGTTATCTCACCCTCGCGGAGAATCTGTATAATAACGGTCCGGCGTTTGCCGAGGCCTGGAACTTCGGGCCGCACGACGCAGACGCGCGGCCGGTGCGCTGGATTGTGGAGCGGCTTATCCAACTGTGGGGCCAAGGGGCCGCTTGGGAGTTGGACGACAAGCCCCAGCCCCATGAAGCCAGCTACCTGAAGCTCGATTGCTCCAAGGCGCGCTCCGCGCTGGCTTGGCAACCCCGCTGGTGCCTGGAAACCGCTTTGGAGGCGATTGTCGATTGGCACGCGGCCTGCCTGCAAGGGGCTGACATGCGCCAAAAAACGATAGAGCAGATTGAAGCCTACCAGATGTCCCCAGCCATTTCGCGATAGCGCACAGGCGCTTCCTTGGCGGCAAGCCCCGCTTGCCGCCCCGCAACCATACCCAACCCAATGATTAGGAATACCACGGAGTGAAGCATGCGCGCTCAGCGTTTTATTGAAACCGTAGCAGAGGATGGCCTGCTGCATCTTAGCGTAGGCAGATCCGGCGGGGCGCGGGTCGAGGTCATCGTCCTCGACTGCGAAGAAGAGGGAGGGGCTGTGGCCGCGCACCCGGCGTTCCCGCAAGCAACCATGGCGTTTGCCGATGGGCTGTTGGCAAACCCGGCGGAGGATGTGTGGAATGAGCTTTGAAGTAGTCGCTGGCGGCATTTATAAACTGCCCTATCCGTTGACAGGACTGCCCACGTCCAAGTCGCGTCCTGCCCTGGCCCTGACCGCGCCTGACAGTTCGGGGGATGTCCGCTTCCTAGTCGTCACCGCGACGCCGGCGGGCGAGGGTGGCAAGGGCATGCCCCTGGCCGACGAGGATTTCCAGGGCGCCCCCTTGCCAATCGCCGGCCATGTCCGTTTGGACAAGCCGTTCCTGGCCAACCGGGCTTTGCTCATCAAGCCTTTGGCCAGGCTGAACGACGCGGCGATGAAGGGGATCTATCGGCGGCTGGTTGCCGAGGATGTGGCGAACTTTGCCGTCCAGGGTGGCCCGGCCCACTTCATCCCCGGCAAGACCGCCGTTCCCCCGTCGGGCAAAGTCGTCGGCACGCCTGAAATGCAAATGATGGTCGAGGCTTCCCTGGACGCCTGGCTCACCACCGGGCGTTTTAACGATGCCTTTGAAAAAAGGCTGCGCCGGTTCCTGGGTGTCCGCTATGCCATGACGGTTAATTCCGGCTCTTCCGCCAACTTGGTCGCCTTCATGGCGCTGACCTCGCACAAGCTCGGCGAACGGGCCATCAAGCCGGGCGACGAGGTCATCGCGGTGGCGGCCGGGTTTCCGACCACGGTGAACCCGATACTCCAGTTCGGCGCGGTGCCGGTGTTCGTCGATGTGGACATCCCCACTTACAACATCGACCCGGCCAAGATCGAAGAAGCCATCGGCCCCAAGACCAAGGCCATCATGGTGGCCCACACCCTGGGCAATCCCTATGATCTTGGCGTGGTCACCGCTCTGGCGAAAAAACACAATCTTTGGCTGGTCGAGGATTGCTGCGATGCCTTGGGTTCGACCTACGGCGGGAAGCTCGTCGGCAATTTTGGCGACATCGGCACCCTCAGCTTCTATCCGGCGCACCACATCACCATGGGCGAGGGCGGGGCGGTGTTCACCAACAGCCCGGCCTTGCGGCCGATCATCGAGTCCTTCCGCGACTGGGGGCGGGACTGTTTCTGCCCGCCGGGCAAGGACAACACCTGCGGCAAGCGCTTCTGCTGGCAGCTTGGCGAGCTGCCGGAAGGCTATGACCACAAATACACCTACTCGCACCTCGGCTACAACCTCAAGATCAGCGACATGCAGGCCGCCTGCGGCCTGGCGCAGATGGACAGGCTGGAGGGCTTCATCGACGCGCGCAAGCGCAATTTCGACTTCCTCAAGCGGCGTTTGCAAAGCTGCGGGGAATTTCTCATATTGCCTGAAGCCACCCCCGGTTCCGAACCCTCCTGGTTTGGTTTTCCCGTCACCCTCCGGGAGGGATGCGGCGTCAACCGGGTGGATGTGCTCAACTTTCTCGACGAACACAAAATCGGCACACGTTTGCTGTTTGCCGGCAACCTGACGCGCCAGCCTTACTTTGCGGGGCGGACATACCGGGTGAGCGGCGAGTTGAAGAATACCGACAGAATCATGAACGACACCTTCTGGGTCGGGGTATATCCTGGCTTGACTGAAAACATGCTAGAGTTTGTCGCCGATAAAATGGAAGAGTTTTTCGGCATTGGCCGCTGACTGTCTGGCATTGGTACGCAATATCTTTTTTAAGGGTAGGTTATGACGAATAAAATCCCAGAAAACCTATTTGTGCTGGAAATGGCAAATAACCACATGGGCGACATTGAACACGGAATAAAAGTTATCCGTGCGTTTGGCGAGGTTTGCAAGAAATATCCCTTCAAAGTCGCATTCAAACTGCAATACCGCGATCTGGACACTTTCATCCATCCGGCCATGCGGAGGCGCGATGACGTCAAATACATCAAGCGGTTTTCGGAGACGCGCTTGTCCAGGGCGGACTTTGACCGGCTGGTTTCGGAAATGCGCGGCCAGGGTTTTCTGGTGATGGCGACGCCGTTTGACGAAGCCTCGGTGGCGATTATCGAAGAGCAGAATTTGGATTTTGTCAAAATCGCCAGTTGCTCGTTTACCGACTGGCCGCTGTTGGAGCGTGTGGTGCAAACGCAACAACCCATCATTGCCTCGACGGCTGGCGCGTCGTTGGAACAAATCGACAAGGTCGTCAGTTTTCTCGCGCACCGGGGCAAAGAATTTGCCATCTTGCATTGTGTCGGCGAATATCCGACGCCGGACGAGCGTATGCATCTGTCCCAGATCGACTTCCTCCAGCGCCGCTATCCGGGGGTCCGCATCGGTTTTTCCACCCACGAAGATCCGTCGCACACGGATATTATCAAGATTGCGGTGGCCAAGGGCGCCACTATTTTTGAAAAACATGTCGGCGTGGCCACGAATGAGTATCCGCTGAATGCCTATTCGGCCTCGCCAGAACAAGTGGATGCTTGGCTGGGTGCCGCCGAGAAAACTCTCAGCCTCTGCGGCGTCGGCAGCGAACGGTTGCCGGTCAATCCGGGGGAGGCCGCCAGTTTGCGCTCCTTGCGGCGTGGCATTTTTGTCAATAGGCCGGTTGGCAAGGGAGAGACATTGCGGCGGGAGGATGTTTATTTCGCGTTTCCACCCGAAGAAGGGCAATTCACGGCCAACGATTGGTCCAAATACAACGAATACACCGCCACCTCGGATATCCCCGCCGACGCTGCGGTCAGGCCCGAGAATGCGCAGCAAAAGGATGCGCGTGAGAAAATCTGGGCCATTGTGCAGCGGGTGAAAGAGTTTCTCAAGGAAAGCGGAGTTATTGTTCCGGGCAGCGCCGACCTTGAAATCTCCCACCATTATGGCTTGGAAAAGTTTGACGAGGTGGGGCTTACCCTGTTGACCGTGGTCAACCGCGGTTACTGCAAGAAACTGTTGGTGACCTTGCCGGGGCAGGCGCATCCCGAGCAGTATCACAAACACAAGGAAGAAACCTTTCATGTGCTTTACGGCGAAGTATCGCTGGAATTGGATGGCAAGCCGCAACTTTGCCGGCCGGGGGATGTCGTCACCGTCGAGCCGGGAACACACCATGCCTGGAAGAGCGACACTGGCGCCATCATCGAAGAGATTTCAAGCACGCATTTCAAGGACGATTCTTACTACACGGACGCGGCCATCATGGCAAACAAGCAGAGAAAAACCCTGCTCACTTATTGGATGGAGTGAGTCGAAGTGACCGAAGCTTACCGTGTTGCAGATTATATTGCCGACTTTGTCGCGGATATTGGCGTAAACCATGTTTTTCTCCTGCCCGGCGGCGGCGCCATGTACCTTGTTGACGCGGTTGGCAAGTGTCCGCGTTTGGAGGTTGTCGCGTGTCTCCATGAACAGGCTGCCGCGATTTCCGCCGAGGCTTATGCGCGCATTAACGAGAATATCGGGGTGGCGATGGTCACCACCGGGCCGGGCGCGACGAATGCCATTACGGCGGTCGCCGGTGCCTGGATCGAATCGGTGCCGATGATGGTGATTTCCGGCCAGGTCAAGCGCGCGGACATGTTGCGCGACGCCCCCTTGCGCCAGAAGGGCGTGCAGGAAGTCGATATTGTCAAATTGGTGAAGGGCATCACCAAGTATGCGGTGACGGTGGACCGTCCCGAAGATATCCGCATCGAGATGGAGCGGGCTGTCCACTTGGCCCGTAGCGGACGGGCCGGCCCCGTCTGGATAGACGTCCCGCTGGATGTCCAAGGCGCCCCCATCGATCCGGCGACGCTGCCGGCGTGGCAGATGGAAGCCGCCGACGCCACGCCCACAGCGAGCGCGCAACAGATCGAACAGATTTGCGCACTCTTAAGCCAGGCCGAGCGTCCGCTACTGCTGGCAGGCCATGGGGTGCGCCTCGCGGGCGGGGCGCTGTTGTTCAAGCAACTGGCCGAAAAGCTGGGCGTCCCGGTCGTCACCACCTGGAACGCCCTCGACCTGCTGCCTTACGAACACCCGCTGTATGTCGGTCGGCCCGGTGTCGTCGCCTTGCGCGCGCCGAATTTCGCCGTGCAGAACAGCGACCTGCTAATCAGCGTCGGTTGCCGGCTCGATAACATCATCACGGCCTACAACCCGCGAGGCTTCGCGCGCGGAGCGAAGAAGGCGGTCATCGATGTGGACCGGCACGAAATCGACAAGCTCGATATGGACATTGCCCTGGCAATAGAGAGCGACGCGAAGGCGTTCCTGGAAACCTGGCTGGATGCCGACGCCCCCGCCCATCCCGATTGGCAAGCCTGGAAGAATCGCTGTGAGGAGTGGAAACGGCGCTATCCCGTGAACGACGGTAGCCCGTTCCCGTCTGACGGCCCCATCAGCCACTACCAATTGATGGACGCGCTCTCGGATGCCATTCCAGAAGACACCCTGGTCAGCACGGGCAGTTCGGGCTTGGCGGTGGAGGCTTTCTACACCGTCTTCCGCAACAAGCCCGGCCAGCGCGTTTTCCTGACTTCCGGGCTGGGCGCGATGGGCTACGGCTTGCCGGCCGCGATTGGCGCTTGTTTTGCCAACGGTTGCCAACCGATGGTCGCGGTGGAAAGCGACGGCAGCCTGCAACTCAACATCCAGGAACTGGCCACCCTGCGCGGCTTCAACCTGCCCATTTGCCTGGTCGTCATGAACAATGGCGGCTATGCCTCCATCCGCAACACGCAACGCAATTATTTCAAAGGGCGCTTTGTCGGCACCGGGCCGGAATCCGGCCTTTTGTTGCCGGATTTGGAAAAAGTCGCAGCCACCTACGATCTCCCATTCCTGCGGGTTACTGACGCGGCGGAACTGCGGCACACATTGCAAGAAGCCATGGCGCAGCCCCGGCCCCTGTTGGTAGATGTGCGCTTGACGCCCAACGAATTCCTCGCGCCCAAGGTGGCGGCAATCCCCCAGCCCGACGGATCAATGTTGTCAATGCCGTTGGAAGATATGACCCCGCTGTTGCCGCTTGCGCAATTGCAGACCGAGATGATAGTGCCGATCCTCAAGACCTCGCTGGAAGTTTCGAGATAATAGCGGACAATGAAACCCTATTGCCCTTGTTGCGGTCATCCAGATACCGCGCACTTAATAGAACCGGATCCACATGAGACCTGCCTATCGTGCGGCCATCGCTGGCGGGGCGCGGTAGCCGAGCCTTTGCGCCGATATTATGCTGGGCTACAAGGCCGCAACGCCGTGCCCAAGCACAACCTCAAACGAAAAATGGATGATCGGATGGCCGATTTGAGGCGGTTATTGAAGGATGGCATGAATGTCTTAGAGATTGGTTGTGCCGAGGGTGATTTGGCGGCGATTGTAAAAAGCGAATTCAAGCTTCATTACACCGGCGTTGAACTTTCCGGCGATGCCGAAATTGCCGCGAAGCGTGTCGACAGAATTGTCATGGAACCGTCCAGTTCGCTCGTCAATGAACGTTACGACCTGCTGGCCTCTTTCCATGTGCTTGAACACATTCCCGATGTTGCGGCAGAGGCCGCCCAATGGCGCCGGCTGCTGCACGAATCGGGAACACTTCTGGTTGAAGTGCCCAAGGAAGCCGGACACCCCCTGCTTGCGTGGGACCGGAACCCAGAGCATATACATCAGTTTACCGTTTCCTCGCTGACCACGCTGCTTGCCAAGGCGGGGTTTGATATTATGTCGGCCACGTCGGGCCACTTTGAATCTCCCACCTATCCAGATAGCCTGCGTGTTTTGGCCCGGCCGTGCCGTGGTCATGCGGCGCGCCGTTTGGAATTGCTAAAATGTTTCCATGAAATTTTGACCGGACCGTTCGCGGTTTATGGCGTGGGCGGCGATTTTCATAATTACATCGAGCCTATTGTCGATGCCCTGCCAGTTGCCGCGCTGCTTGACTCCAACCCATCCCGCCGTGGCGAGTGGGTATGCGGCCTTCAAATCGAATCATATGATCCGGCCCGGCATGGGGACATGCCCATCCTAATTACGAGCATACGCTATAAGGAAGAAATTATTGCCGCTTTGCTCCAGTCCGGCGTGACGGAAACCCGGCTATTTGGCCTTGATGATATTTACGGTAGGTGTGCGTGATGGCCGATTACTGGCACCGGCCTTGCCCGGTTTGTGGCAAGGATGATGGGACTCTTGTCTTCGACAACCGCTTGTCCCCCTTGCAAGGGATTGACCTGAGCTATCAAGTTAGCCAGTGCGATGGGTGCGATTTTATCTTTGCCAACCGGTTGGCGGCACCGGAGACTTATGACATCTATTACCGGACGCTCTCCAAATACGATGTGATTCCGTCGGCGCAGGCTGTGCCGCAGGTTGAACGCTATCGTGCGGAGGCCGTTGTCGATTTGTGCAGCCCGTATTTCGGGCATGATGCGTCAATTTGCGATTTGGGCTGCGGACCTGGGATTTTGCTTGACGCCTTTCGGCGCCGGGGATGGCAGCGCCTGACTGGCATCGATCCGGCACCGGGAGCGCCGGCCCAGGCGTTAAGCCTATTTGGCATCGACAGCGTACAGTGCGGTATGTTGGCCGATGCGCACAACGTGTTGCCGCTTCATGACGTCGATTTGGTCTGCCTGACGGGTGTGCTTGAGCACCTTCCAAGGCTGCGCGAAGACATGGCCCGTCTTGTCGCCCATCTTGCCCCGCGCACAAAGTTGCTGGTCGAGGTTCCCGCGCTTGAGCGTTTTGCGCGCCAGCCATTTGAACCCTTCGGTGAATTCTCGCTGGAGCATATCCAGTTCTTCTCCGCAGTGACCATGGCCCGGTTTCTAGCTTCCTTGGGTTATGCCCCGCAGGCTGTTTCCTTGCTTGATCTGCCCAAAGGGTATACCGACAGCTTGCTGGGCATTTTCTCCAGGGATCCAAGCCATGCGGTGAGTCTGCCCGCCGAGCCTTCCGACATGGCTGGCTATATTGCGCGTTCGGAGTCAACATTGACGGATGCCGTGAGCCGTGTCAGCGATTGCCCAGCCCAACAGATCGTCATATATGGGGCGGGCGCCCACACCGCGAGGCTGCTGCCAAGATTGGAGCAGGCTGGTTTGCGAAATAAGTTAATAGGCGTGGTGGATGGCAATCCGAACCTTCAAGGCAAGACAATTGGACCGTTCACAATCCAACCCCCGGACGTCCTGTCGCAATTCCAGGACGCCACGATTCTCATTTCTTCCTTCCGTTCCCAATCGGCTATAGCATCGGCTCTGGCGGGAAAATATCAAAATCCTCTGTTAGAGCTTTATTAAGGATGCCAACGTCACAATGCCGCCACTCAATGCGCCTAGCCAGTTCAGCGTGAATACCCGGATAATTTTCGATCTTGACGGCACCTTGATAGACTCGTCGCCTAGCATTCTGTCAGCGTTTTCGGCAACTTTGTCAACCCATGCCATCAATCCCGCCATTCAGTTGGATTCCAGCATCATTGGGCCGCCATTGCGCGAGACCCTGTCCCGCCTGGCGGGAACAAAAGACGAGGGCTTGTTGGATCTATTGAGTGCCACTTTTAAGGCTTCTTACGATACGGAAGGCTATAAGTCCACAGAGGTTTTCATCGGGGTATCTGAATTACTTGCGGAGCTAGTGCGGCGGGATGTCCCGCTTTATATTGCCACGAACAAGCGTTTGCATCCTACCCGCCTTATCTTGGAACACCTAGGTTGGGCCGGTTGGTTCCGCGGGGTTTATGCCTTGGACTGCACCAGCCCGCACCTGCCTGACAAGGTGGCAATGCTCCGCTACCTTCTGGGAGATGCTGGCATCGACCCTGCCCAAGCGCTTTATGTGGGGGACAAGCTGGAGGATGGCTTGGCTGCGGATGCGAATTCCTTGCCATTTATTGCGGCTTGTTGGGGGTATGGGGCACTGGGTGAGGCTGAGGTTAGGCCAAGCTGGCATGCCTTGCGCAAACCCGCAGACCTACTCGTTTCATTGTGCCGCGCCTAATCCAAGTTGAGAACAATTTCACCATAGTTATGTGCCGGTCTACGCTTGTTGAGTCAAGTCTGAAGGATGTATTGCCTTATTTGGACGTTTCCAAGTTTCTGGGCAAGCGCTTGTTCATCACGGGCGGCACGGGATTCTTTGGCCTATGGCTACTCTCGGCAGTGTCTTTACTAAACCGGCAAGGGGCGGCAATTGCGGTCACAGTGCTGTCCCGTGACCCTAAACGTTTTTTGGCTACCCACCCCGAATGGGCTGGCCTTTGCTGGCTTTCGTTCGTGCAAGGCAATGTGCGTGACTTCAAGTACCCAGAAGCCCGGTACGACCTATTAATTCATGCAGCCACAGACACCTCCGTAGCCGCCCACGCCAAGCCCCTGGCAGTTTTCGACGACATTGTTGCCGGTACTCGCCATGTCTTGGATTGCGCGGTTAATTCGGAGGTGAAGCGCATATTGTTGGTAAGTTCCGGCGCGGTCTATGGTCCCCAGCCGTCCGATGTCAGCCATATTTTGGAGGGCGCGCGCTTTGCCTGCCCGACGGACACACCGGCGAGCGCCTATGGCGAGGGCAAGCGTGTCATGGAACTATTGGGGGCGTTATACCACCGGGAATATGGCATTGAACCGATCACCGCCCGCTGTTTCGCTTTTGTCGGGCCGGGGCTGCCTTTGGACGGCCATTTCGCCATCGGCAATTTCATACGCGATGCTCTTTATGCGGATGCCATCCGTGTTAATGGCGACGGCACCCCCCAGCGCAGTTACCTTTACGCGGCGGATCTTGCGGTTTGGTTGCTTGCCCTGTTGGTATCCGGGGCGGCGGGATGTGCCTACAATGTTGGAGCCGACCAAGCGATATCCATCGCCGAACTGGCCCGTCTGGTGCGGGATGTGCTAGCGCCGGGAAAGGATGTGGTGATCGCAAGCCAACCGTCGGCGGACGGCCTGAGGCACCGCTACATTCCCGATATCTCGCGGGTTCGGGACGGATTAGGACTTGCTGCTTGGACGCAATTGGATAAAGCAATCGAGCTAACCGGGCGACAACGCGAAGCCGCTGTGTGACGCCCCGGCAAATAAGTCATTATCTTGGCGCTGGCAAGTAATTGATTGGAGCAGTGGCATCGCTGCGGCAAGCAGTGTTAGAAGCATATGCTGGGTTTTTTAGACGGTCAGTCATGAGGTGCCTGTGAAGCTTATCAGTGTTGTCACTCCCTGTTACAACGAAGAAGAAAACGTCGAAGCGCTGTATGCGCGAATAAAAGCGGTGTTCACAGCATTGCCGCAATATCGGTATGAACACATTTTTATTGATAACGCGTCTACCGACCAAACGGTTACAAGGATTACGCGGATGGCATCCCAAGATGCCTGCGTCAAACTCATCGTCAATGTCAGGAATTTTGGACACGTCCGTTCCCCAATCCACGCCATTCTTCAAGCCAAAGGGGACGCGGTCATCGTTATGGCCTCGGATTTGCAAGACCCGCCCGAACTCATTGGCGAGTTTATAGCGAAATGGGAGGAGGGTTATCCAGTGGTTGCTGGCGTCAAGCCGAAAAGCCATGAGACACTGTTGATGTTTATCATCCGCCGTTTTTATTATAACTTGATTAGCAAGATATCGGATGTGCCATTGCTACAAAATTTCACTGGTTTTGGCCTCTATGATCGAAGCGTCGTAGAAATCATCCGCAAGCTGGAAGACCCATATCCTTATTTTCGCGGATTGATTTCCGAGTTGGGATTTCCCGTGGCAAAGATTCAATACGTTCAGCCTAAGCGGATTAGAGGAATCACCAAGAATAACTTTTATACTTTGTATGATATCGCCATGTTGGGGATCACTAGCCATAGTAAAGTCCCCATACGCTTGGCGGCGATGGCTGGATTTATTTTGGGATTTGCCAGCCTCGGCGTGTCGCTGGTTTATGCTGTGCTCAAGCTCATGGATTGGGATAGATTCCAGGCAGGAACGGCCCCGGTGCTAATTGGCCTGTTTTTCTTTTCCTCCGTCCAGTTGTTTTTTATTGGCATATTGGGTGAGTATGTGGCAGCCATACATACCCAAATTTTGAAACGACCATTGGTGATTGAAAAGCTGCGGTTAAATTTTGACGAACCGCCGGAAGCTGGCCGCGATAATGGGCAATTATATCGCTGAATGCATTTGGTGATAACCCTCCAGTTTTTAGGCCGTTTTCAGTTGGTATCCTAAACAAGGCTATATTAACCTTTGGTGCTAGTTTTTCAGTTTAGAGGTTGAATTCAGCAATGGACAG
>CAZOTR010000021.1:0-29199 GCA_964582755.1 uncultured Methylococcaceae bacterium
GCAGGCGTGTGCCGCCCGTGAGAGTTCGACGGCTGGAGAATCTTTTCTTTACCTAGGCAAGCCTGCCATGTCCCAACAAGACCCAATCGTTTACCTAAACGGCGAGTACCTGCCGTTGCGGGACGCCAAAATTTCCGTGCTGGACCGGGGGTTCCTCTTCGGCGACGGCGTGTACGAGGTGATACCGGTCTACGGCGGCAAGCCATTCCGCCTGCCCGAACATCTGGAACGTTTAGGCAACAGCCTCGCCGGCATCCGCATGGCGCAGCCTCTGGCCACGGCGCAATGGGAGGCTATCTTCCAGCGTTTGATCCAGGGCGAGGAAGACCAGTCCATCTATCTGCAAATCACCCGGGGCGTCGGGCCTAAGCGCGACCATGCCTTCCCCAAGGGCGTGGCGCCGACTGTGTTCGCCATGCGCGTGCCGATTGCGCCCATCCCCGCCACTGGCGTCAAGGCCATCACTGTGCCGGACATCCGCTGGCAATGGTGCCACATCAAGGCCATCACCCTGCTGGCCAATGTCTTGCAGCGGCAGCAGGCGGTGGACGAAGGCTGCGCCGAGGCCATTTTGGTGTGCGACGGCTATGCCATCGAAGGCGCGGCCAGCAATTTGTTCGCGGTGGTGGACGGGGTGCTGTTGACCCCGCCCAAGGGCAACGAAATCCTGCCCGGCATCACCCGCGACTTGGTGGTCGAGATCGCCCAGGCCCACGCCATTCCCCTGCAAGAACGCAAAATCACCCTGGAAGAGCTGGAGCGGGCCGAGGAAGTCTGGGTCACCAGTTCCACCCGCGAAGTGCTGCCCATCATCGAGTTGGACGGGCGCACAGTCGGCACGGGCCAGCCGGGGCCGGTCTGGGCGCGGATGGACGCCCTCTACCAACAGCGCAAACAACAACTGCGGAAAGGACTATGAGCGAGACAGCCCCCTCCCTGCTGGAATTCCCCTGCGATTTTCCGATCAAAGCCATGGGCTTGAGCCAAGACGGCTTGGAGCGGCAGGTGGTGGACATCGTGCGACGCCATGCGCCGGACTTGGATGCAAGCACTGTGTCCAGCCGCCGCAGCGGGAGCGGGAAATACACCGGCGTGACGGTGACGGTGCGGGCGCGCAGCCAGGCGCAGTTGGACGCGATCTACCAGGACTTGACCGCCTGCCCCGACATCGCGATGGTTTTGTGATTTTTTAAGGAGTGATTAAGTGATGTGCCGCATTTTGCCGAAACGAAAACGGGAGGAAACGCCCGCTTAACGCTGGCCGCAAGGCCGTCCTGCATTCCCACCGCACAGCATCGATACTCCGGCGCACGTCATGGCAGATCCGAACTCGAACAACACGCCCACCGAAGACTTGCTCAAACAGCATCTGACCGAAGTCGTCGAACTGCTCAACAAGCAAAGGCTGGAGGAAACCATCCTCCAGCACCAAACCATGCCCCGCCACGACCTGGTCGAGACCCTGCTGCACAAGCAACACCAGGTCGCGCTCAAACACAAGCTGGACCAGCTCCACTCCGCCGACATTGCCTACATCCTTGAAGCCCTGCCGCTGCGACAGCGCTTGGTGATTTGGAACATGGTCCAGTCGGAGCTGGACGGGCAGATCCTGCTCGACGTGTCCGACGCGGTGCGGCAGACCCTGATCTCCGACATGGACCCCGACGAGTTGCTCACCGCCACCGAGCAACTCGACACCGACGAGATCGCCGACCTCGCCCCTGACCTGCCGGAAGAGGTCTTGCAGGAATTGCTGGAATCGCTCAACGACCAGAGCCGCGCCCAGTTGGAATCGGTGCTGTCGCACGAGGAAGACACCGTGGCTTCGTTGATGGATTTCGGCATGGTCGCCATCCGCGACGACATCAGCCTGGGGGTCGTGCTGCGTTATCTCAGACGGCGCGGCAACCTGCCGGAACACACCGACAAGCTATTCGTGGTTGACCATCAAAACGTTCTCAAAGGTGTGCTGTCGCTCAAGCGCCTGCTGGTCAACAACCCGGATGCCCAGGTCGCCGAGCTGATGTCCAAGGACGTCGTCAGCTTCAAACTCAGCGACGAAGCCGCCGATGCCGCCCGCGCCTTCGAGCGCTACGACTTGGTGACCGCGCCGGTGCTGGACGAGGCGGGCCGCTTGCAAGGCCGCGTCTGCGTCGATGCCATCGTCGATTACATCCGCGAGCAGTCGGACGAGGAAATGTTGAGCCAGGCGGGCTTGTTGGAAGAGGAAGACCTGTTCTCCGGCATCTGGCAAAGCCTCAAGAACCGCTGGTTCTGGCTGGGCGTGAACCTCATCACCGCCTTCGTCAGCACCCGTGTCATCGGCCTGTTCGAGAACACCATCGAGCAGATCGTCGCCTTGGCCTCGCTGATGCCCATCGTCGCCGGCATCGGCGGCAACACCGGCACGCAGACCAGCACCCTGATTATCCGCTCCCTGGCGCTGGGCCTGATCGGCCCGGCCAACACGCGCAAGTTGGTCACCAAGGAACTCGGCATCGCCGTCCTCAACGGCCTGGTGTGGGGTTCGGTGATCGGCGTGGTCGCCTATGGCCTATACCGCGATGTCCAGCTCGGCATGGTGATGGCCACGGCGATGATGCTCAACCTGCTGGTCGCCGCCGCCATGGGCTTGGCCATTCCGCTGGTGCGCAACCATTTGAAGCTAGACCCCGCCGTAGGCTCCAGCGTCCTGCTCACCGCCATCACCGACAGCATGGGCTTTTTTATTTTTCTCGGATTGGCGACGGTGTTTTTGCTATAGGCTTTGCAATTGCCTGACCCCACTGGCGCAAGGTTGCGAAATCGTCATTCCGGCAGGGATGCCGGAATCCAGTGCCATGGATGGCAACTTGCCGGTTGGGTAAACGTTTGTTTATAGGTTTTGGGCAAGCCCCCCAAGGCTTGCCGTCCTTGGATACTTTGATGAAGCTACGCCTAAAAAATCTTGGCCTACGGGATTATCTGGAAACCTGGGAAGCCATGCGCGGATTCACCGAAACGCGGGATGCGGAAACGGCGGACGAAATCTGGCTGGTGGAGCATCCGCCGGTCTACACCCTAGGCCGCAACGGCGACCCCGCGCACATTCTCAATCCCGGCACTATTCCGATAGTGGAATCCGACCGTGGCGGCCAAGTCACCTACCACGGCCCCGGCCAGCTCGTCGCCTACACCCTGTTCGACCTCAACCGGCTGGGGATTGGCGTCCGCAGCCTAGTCACGGGTTTGGAGAATGCCGTGATTGGCACACTGTCCCAATACGGCATCAAGGCCGAAGCCCGCCGTGACGCGCCGGGGGTTTATGTCGATGGCCAAAAAATCGCATCGCTGGGTTTGCGTATCCGCAAGGGATACAGTTACCATGGTTTGAGCTTGAATGTGGACATGGATTTAAGCCCATTTTCCGCGATCAATCCTTGTGGGTATGCGGGGTTGGAGGTTACGCAATTGGCGGATTTGGGGGGTGTGGCCAAGATTGTTGAGGTGGCGGTGCCTTTGGTGGGCGGGATTATGCGGGAATTCAAGTACGCGAATGTTCAGGGTTAGGCGTTAAATGTTCGCTCTCCTTCCCAAGCTCCGCTTCACTGCCATTAAGTTAAGCTTTGTTGAGTTGCCGCGTAGCGGCTTATCGAAGGTAGCCGGGGGATTCATCCCCCGGCGGAGGCGCAAAATTCTTCTTTGCGTCGCGTAGCGACGCTTGAACGGCCCTTGCGCGAACGCCACGCCGGGCGGTTGGCAATCGTCGCTACGCGACGAAACGCCCGGCGCGTCCTTCCGGGGGTTGAAACCCCCGGCTACCCTCAAATGCCGTTACGCGGCTTCGCCCTGGCTGCTCCGCTTAACTTAATGGCAGTGAAGCTCCGCTTGGGAATGCAGTCTGGCAAGCTCTGCTTGCCGAAGACCGAGGGGGCATTGGGAAGCAGAGCTTCCAAGACTTGGGTTCCCAAGCAGAGCTTGGGAGCCAGAACAAACCAGAACAAATGAGAATAATATAATGAGGGTTGTTGTTTGTTTGCCAGATAATCCTGAGAGGAAATCTAGGGGCAAATTCTGCTATGAAAAGCAGATTGATGCGATTATATTTGTTGCCAAGGCTATGCAGGATTTGCACCTGCTTGTTGAAGAATTTTCGTCACTTTATTGCATTAGACCATCCCCCCCTTAAGCAAAGCATTGAATTTACCCCGCCCATCGAAAACCAACTTGGAGCGGTTGCAATCCGAGCAGTACTTCTATTTGATGTTGACGGGCGCAAAGGTGTTCTAATTGGGCAAAACGAAGATATGAATATTACTTTAGAGTCCATATAAAGCCGGGTAGGGTCATAGGATGCGCTGAGGAACGAAGCGCATCGTTCGCGTTTCCCGATATGATGCGCCTCCTTCGTCGGCACCTCTTATGGTCCTATCGTTTGCCCACGCGGACAAGGCCAATCGCTATAACCGACATATCATCAGCGTTGAACACTATGCAAGCCTTAGAACTGCAAGCAAACATTGACGACAAGCATCAAATCCATTTGCAATTGCCGGAGACTATTCGGGCGAAAACGGCGAAAATCATCGTCATGTATGAAGAATTGCCGGATGCCGAGGAGGGGCCAAAACGGGTGTTTGGGCAATTTCGCGGGAAAATCCGCATGGCGGAGGATTTCGATGCCGAGTTGCCTGACGAATTCTGGCTGGGCCAAGATCAATGAATCTGCTGCTTGACACCCATATTTTCATCTGGCTTAACGACGCGCCGGAAAAACTAACTCCCGCCATCCGGGAGGCCTGCGAAAACCCCGGCAATGGCTTGTGTCTTAGCATGGCCTCAGTTTGGGAAATCCAAATCAAGCAGCAGCTTGGCAAGCTGGAGTTGGAGATTCCTTGGTTCGACATGGTCGAGACCCAACGCAGAGACAATGGCCTGGCTTTGCTGCCTATCGAGCTGCGCCATATTCAAGCCTTGGCGAATCTCCCCGCGCCTCATCTCGATCCCTTCGACCGGCTCATCGTCGCCCAAGCCATCCGCGAGGATATAACGCTTGCGAGCATGGATGCGATATTTTCCGAATATCCGGCGCGGCTGATTCGCTGAATATGCAGCCCGTAGGATGCGGTGAGCTTAAGCGAACCGCTTCAGTAGCGAGCAAATTTCGGCCGGCCTTGCAATTTTTCTTAAGTAGCCAAACCTAAATGACCGACACTTATTCCTACCAAGCCCCCTCCCGACTAACCCCGGAAACCCACCAGCGCAAGGCCGACAAGCTGTCGCGCATTCCGGTCAAAATTGAACCCACAACGACGCCGCTACGCAAGCCGGAGTGGATTCGCGTCCGCGCCGGCGACAACGCGGAAACCACGCGCATCAAACGCCTGCTCAGGGAAAACGGCCTGCATTCGGTGTGCGAGGAGGCGGCTTGCCCGAACCTCGGCGAGTGCTTCAGCCACGGCACGGCGACGTTCATGATCATGGGCGACATCTGCACCCGCCGTTGCCCGTTCTGCGACGTGGCGCACGGCAAGCCTAAGCCTTTGGATGCGCAGGAGCCGGAACATCTGGCCCGCGCCATCGCCGACATGGGCCTGCGTTATGTGGTGGTGACCTCGGTGGACCGCGACGATTTGCGCGACGGCGGGGCGGGGCATTTTGCCGCGTGCATAGCGGCGATCCGCCGCGAGACGCCGGCCACCCGCATCGAGGTCTTGGTCCCCGATTTCCGGGGCCGCGTCCCCGCCGCGCTGCAAGCCTTGGCGGGCCACCCGCCGGATGTGTTCAACCATAATCTGGAAACCGTGCCTAGGCTGTATCGCCAGGCTAGGCCGGGGGCGGATTATCAAAACTCGCTGGATTTGCTTAAGGCATTCAAGGCCGCGCATCCGCAAGTGCCGACCAAGTCCGGCTTGATGCTGGGTTTGGGGGAAAACCTGGAAGAGGTGGAGCAGACGTTGAAGGATTTGCGTGAACATGGCTGCGAGATGCTGACCTTGGGCCAGTATCTACAGCCCAGCCGCGACCATCTGCCGGTGGCCCGCTATGTCAGCCCGGAGGAGTTCGACGCGCTGGCCGCGACCGCGAAAGCCTTGGGTTTTGCCAGCGTCGCCAGCGCCCCCTTGGTGCGTTCTTCCTACCATGCGGATTTGCAGGCGGCGGGCTTGGCGTCTGCCGATAACAGTGCTTAAAAACAGATAACACCCCTTGAAGGGATGTTATCTGTGGGGATTTTCGCCCAGCCGCCGGATATGGTTGACCAGATCCCAGATCTGTTTCTGGCTGAGAATGCCTTTCCAGCCCGGCATCGCGCCGCGCCCCTTGGCAATTTTCCAGGCCAGGTCGCCGTCGCTATGGTGGCCCGACATCTCTTGCAGATTGGCGGGTTTCGGGGCAAGGCTCGCGGCGGCGGGGCCGTCGCCTTCGCCGCGCCCGCCGTGGCAACTGGTGCAATGGGCTTGGAACAGCGCTTCGCCGCGCGCCAGCGAATCCGGCGTGGATTTCACCGGGTTATGGCGTCTGGCCTGTTGCGCCGGGGCCATCCAATGGCCTTCCATGCCCGCCGCGTGGTGTTCGTGGGCTTGGGCCTGGCCTATTCCTAAGGCCACCAGCGGCAGGCCGAGAAATAGTGTCACGCCGCGCATCTTCGGGTCGCCTTGAACCGCTTTCATCGCCTGAATGGCCTGCGCAGCAGGGCTTGGAGAATGGCGATGAATGCCGTGGCCAAGGCCAGGAGCATCAATTTGAACGTCGATTTTTCCGGGTTTGGATCGCTGTGGGTTGTCTGTGGCATGGCTGGAACCTGCTGGTTTGGTCTGACAAGGAACGGGGGGCTGGGGAAGTGTGGCCGGGAATGCCTCTGGCCGCAAGTCTTGCTTTCCGGCGGATGCCGGCGCTCCAACGGGGGTCAGCCTTGGTCGTACTCGATATCCCCGGCATACTGCTCGTAAGCCTGGCTGTATTCCATCACCCGCGCCACCTCCCGGATGAAATCTTCGCTATAGCCGGCCCGGCGCAGCAGGTGGAAGCCGACTTCCATGCCCGAACTGATGCCGCCGCCGGTGATGATGCGCCCCGAGTCCACCACGCGGGCGCGGCTGATGCGGCACTGCGGGGCGATTTCCGCCAGCCGGTCGATTGGCACCTTGCCGGCGGCGGATTGCTCCAGGCGGTCGGGTTCTTTGCGGTTGGTCGCGGCCTTGCCGTCGAGCAGGCCCATCTTGCCATAAATCCACGAGCCAGTGCAGACTGAGACCAGCAGGGTCTTGTCGGGCAAGCCACGGATGAAGTCGTGTAGCCTAAGGTTGTTGATTTCCTGGCGGGTGCCAAAGCCGCCGGGGATGAGGAAGGCGTCCATGTCGGGCTGCTCGCTAAAGCTGTAATTGGGCAGCACGGTGAAGCCTGCCTGCGCCTGCGCCGGGCGCAGGGACTCGGCGACGAAGAACGCCTCCAATTCCGGGTCGAAGCGGCGGGCGACGGAAAACACGCCGTAGGGCGCGGCGAAATCGACGATCTCCAGATCTTTGCAGATGTAGATGCCTAGGCGGAAGCCGGGTTTGACGGTGCTGGCCATGTGATTTTCTCCGGTGGATGTTGTGTGGTAAGCTCAAGGTCGGAATGATACAGACCGGTATCTATCATCAATGAGACAGGCCGTTCTGTCAACACTGCGCATGACATTGAGCAAACCCATGAACCCAACTCCACCGAACACTTCCGCCCGCGAACGCATCCTGGAAGCCGCCCGCCGCCTGTTTTACCAAAACGGCATCCGGGCGACGGGGGTGGACCGCATCATCGCCGAGTCGGGGGTGGCTAAAATGTCCTTCTACCGCAATTTCCCGTCCAAAAAGGATTTGGTTTTGGCCTTCCTAGAGCGCCGCCATGAATTCTGGATGGGCTGGTTCACCGGGCGGGTGCGGGAGTTAAGTGGAGAGAGGCCGGGGCTGGCGGTGATGGCCGATGCCTTGAAGGAATGGTTCGACGAGCCGGGTTTCCGGGGTTGCGCGTTCATCAACACGGTGGCGGAAACCTGCGACTACCCGGCGGAGGAGTTCCGCATCGCGCAGAGCCACAAGGAAGATTTGTGCGCGTTCGTCGAAACCTTGGTGCCGCCGCAGGCGGGGGCGCGGGCCGGGCAGATCGCCCGCCTCGCCGTGCTGGTCATCGACGGGGCCATCGTGCGGGCGCAGATGACCCAAGATCCGAACGTGGCCGAAGAGGCGAAGGCGCTGCTGGCCATGCTGGACGCGACGGCGGGCGTGGCTTAAACCGTTGTAGGCCGGCGCGGTTTCCGAAACCGCGTCGGTCCTAAGGTCAAAAATTGATGTACAAAGAGCCCATGATGAGATGGTGCATCGTGTTGTTCACATGCTTGGCGTCGTCTAGGTATTGGTTGAGATAGCCGAATTCGGCGCGGAAATTCGGGTTGAATGTCCAGCCCAGCCCGGCGAAGGCCCGGTTTTGGTCGAAGCCGGACTGCCCTCCCGCCGGGGTGCTGTTGGCGCGGATGAAAACTTCGTCCCAGGCGATGAGGCTCAGGCGCGGCTCGGCTTCCAGGGGGTGCGCGAAGCGGAACATCTGGCGCGGCCTGAAGCGGACTTCGCCGTGGTTGCCGGGCAGGAAATTGGCCTCAAACAAGATCCGGTAAGTGAAAGTGCCGGCATCGGTGGGCAACACATAGCGAAAGCCCGGCCACAGATCCTGTTGTTGGACGGAGGGCTTGCCCAGGTTTTGCGTGGGCAAATAGGTGTAGCCCGCCCAGATCGTGGCCCGGTCGCTCAATGAATAGCCGACGGCGGCGCGGAGCAGGCCTTGGTACCAATGGTTCCAGTCATCATCCCAGCGGGACTGGCCTTCCAGCCAGAGCCGGCCTTTTTCCAGGTTGGGATCGACGAATTTCAAACTACCCTCGCCCACTATTTGCAGCCAACTGCCTGCGTCTTGGAGCAGGTCGTCGGCTTGGGCGGTTGTTGCGGTTGCCAAGGCCAGGGCAAGAAAACAAATGGATTGGAGGTTTTTCTTCACAGGGACGGCTCTCGCTGTCAGGGTTTGTCACTTGGCGGATTGATTTGTAGGGCGGGCTTTAGCCCGCCCAGCGGCCTGAATGCCGCTCTGCAAAGTCAAATATCCAGGCGTGTTGGCAAGCCTCTTAGCGAGTTCCGCGCCATGGCCTTGCGCGGGATTGTTTTTTTGATATTTCACTGAATTGGGATTCGCTTTGCGGCAGGGGAATGGTTGGTGCGGCTGCGGGGGGTTGGTGGATTTGAACCCAGGCTTGGCGTTTAGGCTCTTTTCGGCGGCTGCCCGCCCAGCCGTTGGAGCGTCGGCAATGGCTTTAGGGCGCCTCCTCGCGCCCAAAGACGGCTTGCAAGACCGCCAAGCCGCCGTAGTTGTCCATGCCATGCTGGGTGACATACAGATCCAAGAGGCGACCGCGATAGGCCCGCCATTGCCCGTCCACGGTGAAGCCGGCGGCTAGGCGGTAGTGGCCGGGGGTTAGCGCAAAATAGGGGATGCGCACCCGGATGCTTCCCTTGCCTGCTTGCAAGCGGAATCGCTCCGGGGCCGAATCGACGGAGGCCACCAACATCTCGGCTGGGTTCCAGAAATGCAAGACCAAGCCAGCCGCCGGAATCTCGCCGTCCGCCGCGTAGCCCACCCGCAGTTCCAGACTATCCCCGGTGCGCAGGCTCAGGCCACCGCCGTCCGCCGCCGCGTCCAGGCGCAGGACTGACAAGCCGTCGGCCAAGTCTTGCGGGATTTGCGCCGCCGCGCCCAGAGGCTGCAAGCGCCGGTTGAGATAGCCCACGGACTCGTAATATTTGTAAAACAAGGCGTCCGGCTCGCCCCAGGCGACTTGCCGTCCGTTGAACAGCAGCAGGCAGCGGTCGGCGACATGGCGGACATTCATCTCCGAGTGGGAGACGAAGACTATCGCCGAACCTTCGCGCTTGAGTTGGTTGAGGCGGTCCAGGGCGCGAATTTGGAAGGCGATGTCGCCCACCGACAGCACCTCGTCCACCAGCAAAATATCCGCCCGAACGCTGGTGGCGATGGCGAATTCGAGGCGGGCGTACATGCCGTCGGAATAAGTCTTCACCGGGGCGTCGATGGCGTCCTCCAGCCCCGCGAAAGCGACGATGCCGTCCAGCTTCGCCTCGGCCTCCGGCGGGGCCAGCCCCATTTGCTGGCACTGGATGAGGATATTCTCGCGCCCGCTCAACAGCGGTTGCAGGCCCGCGCCGAGGCGGATCAGCGATTTTGTGGCGCCTAGGGCGAGGAGCCGGCCCGCGTCGGGGCGGTATTCGCGGTGGATGAGTTTCAGCAAGGTGCTTTTGCCGGCCCCGTTCGGCCCGATCACCCCCAGGCATTCGCCGCGCCGGACAATGAAGGAAATGTCGCGCAACGCCCAGAATTCGTCCTTGCCCAGGCTTTCGTCGGGCTTTAGGCGCAAGGCGCGGCGGGCCAGCTGGCGCAAACCATGCCAAAAGCCGGAGGCTAGGCTGCGGTGGAATTTTTTGCCGACGCGGTCGGCGAGGATCACAGCGTTCATTTTTTCGCCATCAAGCGGCGCATCTCATCGCGTTCGTATTGATCCAATCCCGTCGCGCTGTTGGCTTTTTTGAGCAGCCTGTCGAGCCGGTGTTGGTGGCTTTCCTTGAGAAACAGGTTGAGCGCCCCGGAAAACTCGGCTGCCATGCCCTCAGGGGAACGCAGGTTTTCCGACGCGCTCATTCCCAGCCCCATCCCAGCTCCCGGTTCGTCTCGAAAGAGTTGCAAGACGCTTAACATCGACACCGTTTTTTCCTCGGCTTCGCCTCGGAAATGTTCCAGGATGCTGCCTAAGTTGATGTTGGGTTTGGCGTCGAACAGGGCGAAAAGCTTGCTGGCCAATGAACCGGCTTTGGCATCTTCTTTCAGCGCCTGCTGGGTCTCGCTGTCTATTAGCGTGCGGAGTTCAGGGTTTTGGATCAGTAGGGCTAAGATGATCCGAAGCGTTGACGGTTTGCTGCGGTCGGCTACCGCCCGGGGTTCCTGTCGATTTGACCGGGGTGGCTTGCTGACGGCATGTTGGGCGAGTTTAGCCAGCCGCGCCTGCATCATCTCCCGGAACACGCCGACCGGCAATTTGGCTAACAAAGGGCTGGCTTGGTTAAACAAGGCGGCCTGGCCCTCGGTGGAGTCCAAATTTAGGTTTTCCGCAAGGTGTTGGAACAGATAATCGGACAGCGGCTGGGCCTGCGCCAAGCGTTGCTCGAAGCCGGCCTTGCCTTCCTCGCGCACCAGGCTGTCCGGGTCGTGTTCTTGCGGCAGCATCAAAAAGCGGATCGAACGGCCTTCGCGCAGCGCGGGCAGGCTGGCTTCCAGCGCCTTCCACGCGGCGTTGCGGCCGGCGGTGTCGCCGTCGAAGCAGAACACAAGCTCCCGCGCATAGCGGAACAGCAGGTTGGCGTGGTCGGCGGAGGTGGCGGTGCCCAAGGTGGCGACGGCATAGGGGATGTCGTGCTGGGCCAGGGCGATCACGTCCATGTAGCCTTCCACCACCACGATGCGCTCGGGCCTTTGCCGGGTGGCGAGCAGCTCGTGCAGGCCGTAAACTTCCAGATGTTTTTTGAAAGTCGGGGTTTCCGGCGAATTGAGGTATTTCGGCTTTTCGTCGCCCAGCACCCGCCCGCCGAAGCCGACGACCCGCCCGCGCCGGTCGCGGATCGGGAACATCACGCGGTCGCGGAAGCGGTCGTAGAAGTTGCCGCCTTCCTTGGCAATGAGCAACCCGGAAGCCAACAGGCTGTCGGCGGGCAGGGAGGCGGGCAAGTTGCGCCAGCCTGGGGGCGCGTAACCGAGTTGGAAACGTTGGATGATGTCGCCGCTTAGGCCGCGTTGGGCCAGATATTCCCTGGCGCGGACGGCTTCGGGGTGTTCGCGCAACTGGCGGGCGTAAAATTCCGCCGCCTGTTCCTGGATTTGGTAAAGCGGCTGGGTGTCAGTTTCCTGGGCGCGTTTTGCGCCGCCATAGGCTTCACGGGGAACGGGTATGCCTAAAGAGTCGGCCAGGGTTTCCACCGCCTCGACGAAGCTTTGCCGCTCGTATTCCATTAGGAAGCCGATGGCGTTGCCGTGCGCGCCGCAGCCGAAGCAATGGTAGAACTGCTTTTCGCGGTTGACGCTGAAGCTGGGGGATTTTTCGCTGTGGAAGGGGCAGCGGGCCTGGAAGTTCTTGCCGGCCTGCTTGAGCGGGACGCGGGCGTCGATGAGGTCGACCAGATCGACGCGGGCGATCAGCCCGTCAATGAATTCGCGGGGAATCTTGCCGGCCATGCCTCACCGCCATCGAGAGGAAGCGCATTGTCGATGCAAGCCGCCGCCTCAATGCCCCCAAACCTCGTCCAGGCTGCGGGCGTCCAGCACACGCTCGGCCCAGACCAACAGGGTCTCCGCGTCGGCGTCGGCAATGCGCCTTAGCGCCGAGTCTGGCAACGTGCCAAATTTGCGTTGCAACTGCCTCAGCAGCACCGCCGCCTCGCCTTCCAAGCGGCCTGCCTGCCATCCTTCTTGCCGTCCCTCTTGCCGTCCCTCTTGCCGTCCTTCCACCACTCCTTCCGCAAACACGTCTTGGTAGAAGCGGGTTTCTTTCAAGCTGACATCGGTGAAGTTGAACATCTTTTGAATCTCCTCGCGGGTGGACAGGGGCAGTTTATAGACCAGCACCGTTTCCAGCAAATCCAGCCAATCGACGCCGTCGGCGCGGCGGCGGGTTCCATGGGCCTGGACTTTGCGCACGATAGGGGCGATGGCTTCGGTGTCGGCGACGATCAGGGCGACCAGCCAAAGCCAGGGGTTGACGCTCTCCAACAGCGGCAATTCGTCCAGGTAAACCCGGCGCAGGTTGGGCAGGGCCAGCAAGGGTTCCATGGCCGGGGCGTGGCGCTCGACGTTGGCGCTGGGGTAGATGACGACGGCTTGCCAGGGGTGGGGGGCGGGATATTGGCGCAGGTGCAGCAGGATTTCCGAGAAGAAGCGCGGGTAAAAGCCCTCGTCAGGCTGGAATTGCACTTCCACATACGCACGCGGCGCGTCTGGCCTGCCTGCGGGCGGCTCGGCGATGCCGTCCAGGCGGAAAGCGGTTTGTTTGAGTTCCTGCGAGACGAAGCCGTAGCGCACGGCTTCCGGCACGGGCTGGCCCGCCAGCTCAAAGGCCAACGTCGGCTGGGCTTGCAACAAGCGATAGAAGAGGCTGTCGGTCTTCATTAAGCGGAATCGGCCCGGATTTGGCCAAGCCTTATCCGGGCTGCGCCGACAGGCTGGCGGTCAGCCCAGCTTGGCTTTGATGCGGGCCGAGACTTGGGCCATGTCGGCCCGCCCCTGCATCTTCGGCTTCAACACCGCCATGACCTTGCCCATGCCCGCCATGCCTGCCGCGCCTGTCTCGGCGATAGCCTCGGCGATCATCGCCTCGATTTCATCGTCGGTAAGCGCTTGCGGCATATATTCCTGGATGATGGCGACCTCGGCGCTTTCCACATCGGCCAAGTCGGCGCGGCCCGCCGCCGTGTACTGGGCGATGGAGTCGCGGCGCTGTTTCAGCATCTTGTCCAGCACGGCGAGGGTCTGCGCCTCGTCCAACACGATGCGCTGGTCCACTTCGATTTGCTTGATGGCGGCGAGGATCAGCCGGATCACGCCCAGCCGCTCTTTTTCGCCCGCCTTCATGGCGGCTTTCATGTCGTCCTGGATGCGCTGTTTCAGCGTTGCCGTGGTCATAGGGCTACCACTATCAGACTTGGGGACGGCCTTTGCGGAGGTTCTGCAGGGCGAAACGCTCGCGGGAAAGCTTCTTCAGATGGCGCTTCACGGCCGCTGCGGCCTTGCGCTTGCGCTCTTCGGTGGGCTTTTCGTAAAACTCGCGGCGGCGCACTTCGGAAAGGACTCCGGCTTTTTCGCAGGCGCGCTTGAAGCGGCGGATGGCGATTTCGAAAGGTTCGTTCTCTCTCAGTCTAATAGACGGCATGTAGCATCCTGATTTGTGACAAAATAAATGATAGGCCCAAGGACAGTCTGCCCTGGGAAGAAAAGCGCGGATTATACTCGCATAGCTTGCGCAAACCAAAGCCTTTCATTGCTAAAGAACCCATGAACGTACTCGGCATCGAAACCTCCTGCGACGAAACCGGCGTGGCCGTCTATGACTCGGAGCGCGGCCTTTTGGCCCACGCGCTGTTCAGCCAAGTGAAGATCCACGCCGAATATGGCGGCGTCGTGCCGGAGTTGGCTTCCCGTGACCATGTGCGCAAGCTTATTCCCCTGGTCCGGCGGGTGCTGCGCGAAGCCGGGACGGAACCGGGCGGCATCGGCGGCATTGCCTACACCGCAGGCCCAGGGCTTATCGGCGCGTTGCTGGTCGGCGCGTCGGTCGCCCGCAGCCTGGCCTGGGCCTGGAAGGTGCCCGCCGTGGCGGTGCATCACATGGAAGGGCATTTGCTCGCGCCTTTGCTGGAACCCGATCCGCCGCCGTTTCCTTTCGTCGCCCTGTTGGTGTCCGGCGGGCATACCCAGTTGGTGCGGGTGGAGGGCATAGGGCAATACGAAACCCTGGGCGAGTCCTTGGACGACGCGGCCGGCGAAGCCTTCGACAAGACCGCGAAAATGCTGGATCTGGGCTATCCCGGCGGGCCGGCCCTGGCCAAGCTGGCCGAAACCGGCACGGCGGGCCGCTTCCAGTTCCCCCGCCCGATGACCGACCGGCCGGGCCTGGATTTCAGTTTCAGCGGCTTGAAGACCCACACCCTCACCACCTTGGCGGCGACGGCGGGCAGCTTGCAAGACAGGGCCGACGTGGCCTGCGCGTTTCAAGAAGCGGTGGTGGAGACGCTCATCATCAAATGCCGCCGCGCCTTGAAGGAATGCGGCTTCAAGCGGCTAGTCGTGGCCGGCGGGGTCAGCGCCAACAAGTTGATGCGCGAGAGGCTGGACCGCATGGCGAAGAAGGAAGGCTATAGCGTGCATTTCCCGCGCCTGGAGTTTTGCACCGACAACGGCGCGATGATCGCCTACGCCGGTTGCCAGCGCCTGTTGGCCGGCCGTTCCGAGCCGCCGGAAATCCAGGCCCGCCCGCGCTGGCCGCTGGACGAGCTAGGGCCGCCCCGCGTGTAGGGCGGCCTTTAGGCCGTCCCGCCCTACAACAATTCGTTCTTCACCGCCCCGCAACGCTCGCAGCGGTAAGCCGTCACCAGCTTGCCTTGCTTCACGTCGAAGCGCTTTTCGCTTTCCACCCGCCATTTATGGAAGCCGGACTTGCACAGGGTTTTGTTTTTGTGCTTTTCGGCGGCTTTGGGTTTTTTGAAAGGGATGATGTCGCCCATGTCCGGCTTTTTAAGGTTGAGCCGTTAAGGCAGGTCGAAAGCTTTGTCGTCGGCGTCCAGGCCGACCTTTGCAAAGAATTCCGGGCCGAGTTCGGATTGCGCGGCGCCCTTGCACATCACGTTGGCGACCGGCTTGCCGCCTTTTTCCACCGCCACGCCTTCCTTGCTCCCCCAGCCCCTACCTGTCGCGGTGTAAACCACATACTCGTAGCCCGCATTGGCGATGCGCAGATACGCGCCGCCACCGCCGGAGAACATCAACATGCCCGATTTCATCGTGGCGGCGGGGTGCGTCTTGGTGGCCGGTGCCTGGATTTCCGGCTCGCCTTTCGGCCCGAAGCGGTATTGCAGATAGCCTGAGGACTTGCCTAAATCGTGCGAGGCGCACAGCGAGACGATCTTTTTGCCGGCGGAACAGTTGAACACGGTGGCCTCCCCGGCGGAGCAATGGCTGTCCGCCGCGCAAGCCGGGGCGGCCAAGATTAAGCCCGCCAAGGCTGCGGGCAAAACATAGGGTTTAGGCATGGATGTTCCTAAAGGTGAGGTTGATGCGGGCCGGGACGGGCAGCCGGGTTTTCGGCACGCAGTGCCGCCAATGGTGTTGCAGGGAACCGCCCATCAGCAGCAAGCTGCCGTCGCCGAGAGGCAAGTCCAAAGTCTCGCCGGACTTGTTGTGGCGGATTTTGAACAGCCTTTCCGCGCCCAGGCTCAGGGAGGCGATGGTCGGGTTCTCCCCCAGCGATTGTTCCTGGTCGGCATGCCAGCCCATGGAATCCTGCCCGTCGCGGTAAAGATTGCCCAGCACGCTGTTGAAGCGCCAGCCGCTGGCGTCCTCGACCGCCTGCTTGAGGCGCAGCAGGTCTGCGGTCCAGGGCTGCGGATAATGCACCAGCCCGGAATAGCGGTACACCGCGTCCTTGTCCCCATGCCAGCACACCAGCCGCGGCAAGGGCATCCGCCGGCCGACTATCGTGGCGACTTCCTGTTGCCAGTCCAAGCCGTCGCGCAAACGCCTGAATAAGTCCCCGGTCTCGGCTGGGGGGATGAAGCCGGGCAGGTAATACAGTTCACCGTCTTGCGGCGCGAGGTTTTCCATCGTGCGGGGCTAAATATGCCCGGCGTCGATCAACGGCGCTATCCAGTAATGGATGCCCGCCCCGCCGAAATCCTTTTTCAGCGCGTCCATGAACAGGGGCAAGTCTTGCTCGGGAAGGTGCAGTTGGAAGCGGATCTGGCTGGTCCTGCCCGCCACCTGCTCGGCCAAGGTCAGCCCCTCGACGCGGCTGGAATGCCCGTTGGCCTTTGCGCTGGTGAAGCCGAAATGGTCGGTGAACTGCAACAGCCAATCGACCAGACTTTCCTCAAGGCTGGGAGAAACGGTCAGGGTGATGAGCAAAGGATTCATGTCGGCTATTGCTTAGGTTGTGGAGGTTACCCCGCCTCGGTCGGTTTCTCCGCCGGTTGCGGGGGGATGGGGTGGGTGGTTTTCAGGTAGTGGCCGAGTATCTTTTTGACGTAAGCCTGGGTTTCCTGGTAAGGCGGCACGCCTTGGTGGCGGTCCACCGCCGCCTCGCCGGCGTTGTAGGCGGCCAGCGCCAGTTCTACGTTGCCGGAGAAGCGGCGCAACAGCCAACTCAGATAAGCCACGCCGCCCTTGATGTTGTCCAGCGGGTTCCACGGGTCTTTGACGCCGAAGCGGTGCGCGGTGGCGGGGATCAACTGCATCAAGCCCTGGGCGTTCTTGGGCGAGAGCGCGCCAGGATTGTAGGCGGATTCGGCCTGGATCACCGCCATCACCAAGGCGGGGTCGATGGAATAGGTGGGGGCGATCTGCTGGACCCAGCCGGCGACGATTTCGCGGTTGGGGTTGGGGATGGCGGTGAATGTGAGGGCGGGCGCGGCTATCGCTGCCACCGCCGGTGGTGGCGGTGGCGGAGCGGGTTTGCAAGCGGGGTCTTCGGCTTGGGCGATGTCGCGGAAGCGGACCAGCATGCGCTTGGAGAAGGCGTCGCCGGCCTGCGCGGCCTTGCCATACCAGTATACGGCCAAGCCGGGGTTGCGGGGCAGGCCGCGTCCGTTGAAATACATGAAGCCGATGCTGTAGGCGGCAATAGCGTCGCCCATCAGCGCCGCTTTGCAATAGAGGCGGTAGGCTTGCTTCATGTCTTGGCGGACGCCCCGGCCATGTTCGTAAACCAAGGCCATCTTGCGGATGCCTTCGGGTTCCGGGTCGATCTGCACCGCCGTCACGGGCAGGCATGGCAACAGCAGGGAAACGGCGAGGAAGAGTTTTTTCCGACCCATGCGTGCGATTCTCCTTTTTTGGGGTGGCTCACGCGAAAGCGCCGATTGCGGCGGGGAGGGATTGTAAGGCATTTCCTAGCTAGCCGCATCCGCCCCCCATGCGGCGCCGGCAATCCTCCTTGCTGGAAAACAAAGCCGAGCCTACTGGCGATGGCGGGATGTTTTCCATGCCCCCGCGTAGCCGAGGCACCGGGCGGGTTCCCAAAGGGAACCTGCAAGGTGCAACGAACGGCGTAGAGTCATTGTGGTAGCCATGGGACGATGCGAGCGCAGCGAAGTATCGTTCCTTGGCGGACGCAGGACGGCGCGGGCCGCCCGCAGGGCAAAGTAGTGCCTTGGCGGGAGCTGAAACCTGTTGGAACAGGTTTCAGACTCGACCGCCCGGCACTCCCTTGTTGGCTTCGGACCCCCGCCATGCCGGCTTGGATGGGGGAAAGCCTCACGCAAAGCCCGCAAAGAAGAGCGCTTTTCTTTGCGCCTTTGCGCAAGCCCCTTTTGGGGGTCGGCCGGTTGGGGTCTGGCGGCGTTGAATAACGCCGGCATATTGCCGGCGTTAATGCGATTGCAGATGTGCTGGCTGCTGGGGGCGGAGCGGCCAATGCGCGGGCAGTTCCTTGCCGCACCCTGCGGTTCCCGGTTTGTTTGATTACTTCACTTCAATCACGCAGCCTCCGCTGCCGAGCGTTTTATTATCCTGGTCGAGAACGCTTATTCCAATGTGCGTGAAAGTGCCCCTGGCAGCGGTTGTCGGGAATGCCACATTCAGGTATCCAGTCGTGGTGAATGGTTTCGGTTCGGTAGGTGTGAGCGGGAGGCTGCTTGGATTGGATAGGTCGATGGTAATGGGGGGCAGTGGGTCGAGAGTCAGCGAGAGAGGGATGACGAATGGACCCAGAACGTTAAGGTTACCCAAATGGGCGATCAGCCCAGTCTTGGCAATGTTGAAAGTTTTTCCCTGGGACGTGGAGAAGGACTGTCCTTGGAAGGTCCGTGTGACCGTTTGAGTGGTGTTGGTCAGGACCAATTCCACTTTCAACGGGGCGCCTGGGCTGATGCTCGACGGGCATTGGGGTTCCACTGTGAGTCCCCCCGCAGCCGCCACGCCCACGTTTGCAGCAGTGAGAGCGACAGCCAATAGAGACGCCCTCTTAACCTTCTTCTTCTTCATCTGCAGCGATATTGACATTGTTGTTTCCCTTTGTTGTTTTGGCAATTACGAAAGTATGCGCTTGGAGGCGTCTGTCGCCGACCCGGCACGGGCCAAGATTTAACGCTCCGTTGGATTTTTTGTCAATGACCGATTCCACACGCTTGCCGGGGCTTCAGCTTGCCCATTCAAAAGCCCAGCCCATTAAACATCGGAGGGAGGTGGGTGGATAATTCTTTATCGGCTTCATCCAGCATATCCAAATATTCAACAGCGGGGGTTGGGCGCAGTTTAAGGCAACGCCCTTCGCGGGAGATTTGAAAGAAATCGCCCGTGCTATGTTTTTTTCTATGCTGTTTTCTTCCGTTGATAGTGTAAGCCGCAGGCAGAAACATGCCATTGTATTTATTTGACCATATTGCGGTCTGCGCGGAAAGCTCGCACTGGCGGGCATTGAGCTTGACATTCCGCTCAAATTTTATCAGTTCGGTGTCTGCGCCCATTTTGGCGCTGTCCGCCATCAACACAATGGGCAGGCGCTTGGGCGGCATGAGGTTTATTCTTATATTGTCAACCAGCACCCGGCTGAGTGAGCAGCTTGAAAAGTCAAGCCAAGCTTCTTCACTGGGTTTATCTTCATTGCTCAGTTTGTCGTCATCAAATGATTGCACGGCCTTGTTGACCCCTTTTAAATCAAGTGTCGCAACCGGCCCGTTTAGGGGTTGGTCCAGCGTCATATTGCTTAGGCGAATTTCGTAGTAATTGTTAAACACGGACATTTGCCCTGTGCGCGGGCGGTCTATCGCCAAGTCAGCCGTGAAGCGAAACAGCAGCGTGGAACCGTCGACATGGGTCAGCGACAGGTTTTTAATCGAAAAGCTGTTTCGGCACACTGGGGGTTGGCTCAATTTAGGCTTGAAGAACGTGGGCGGAGTTTCCTCATCATCAACCGCGCATGCGGATAGCAATGCCATCAGACCATAAATAAATAGGATGCCCAGGCCGCGACCACTATGGAGCCGCCGCGTCCGCGCGCCGCATTGAATGACCGCCCGCCCACGCGCCATGGCTCTTACGACCCGCTCAAACTTAACATCGCCTTGATTTCCTTGGCATCCTGTCCGCCCAATTGCACATCCAACAGATAGATGCGCTGGCCGGGAAGCCCCATGTCCTTTACGAGGTAATTGCGGATGGATTCGGCGCGGGCTTGGGCGAGGCCGCGCAGGTCCATCTCGCTCGCCGGCCATTGCTCCAACAGTTTGCGCTTGGCGTTCGCCAACTGGCTGGCGTCCAAAGAGGCGCGGGGCCGCAAGCCTTGCAACTCCGGGGCGTCAGGATGCTTCCAGCGGTATAGGTTGGTGAGCAGGCGGCCATAATCTTCTTCGGCGAGGGTCGTCCCGTCCCAGGCGGCTTTTTCGCCTTTCCTGCGGCCCAACTCGATCAGCTTGGCGTTTTTCAATTGGCGGGTCAGATCCTGTTCGGCCAGGGCCGGGCGGTCGAGTTTCAGGTCGGCGGCCCCTTTGATCTCCAGGTTCAAGCCGGGGCGCTCCCGCAAAACCTTGGCGACGGCGGCCAGCTCGTCCTTTTCCTGTGGCGAGAGCGTGGCCGCGCCGGGGGCGAATTTCACCGCTTGTAGATCTTCGCTGTCGTAGCTGCCTAGCAGGCTGCCCACGAGGGTGAACGGCGAGCTGACGATTTTGGCGATCAAGCTGCTGGCGGCGCTGGCTAGCAGGCTGCCGATGCTGATGTCGGGGTTGCTGAGGTCGCCGCTGATCGGCAGGTCGATGTCGATTTTGCCGTCGGAATCTTTGAGCAGGGAGAGCGCGAGGCCCACCGGCAGGCTGGTGGCGTCCGGGCTGTCCACGCGCTCGCCCAGCTTCAATTGGTCCAGCACGAATTTGTTCTCCGCCGTCAACTGGCCGTTGTCCAGCTTGTAGCGCAATTCCGTGTCCAGCTTGCCTTTTTCGATGCGGTAGCCGGCGAACTTGGCGGCGTAAGGGGTCAGGGTGGTGAGGTTGACGCCATTGAAGGCCATGGCGATGTCGGTGAATGCTTTGGGGCTGAACGGGTTGATCTTGCCGAAGATCTTCACCGCCGAGCCTTCGTTGAGCTTGCCATCGAATAGCACGTCGGATTTGACATCTTGGCGGGAGGAAAGGCTGCGGATGTTGCCGTTCAAGTCGTGGATCTCGACGGCGAAGTTGATCGGCTGGATGGTCATGTCGGCGAAGTCCATGCTGCCTTGGTGGATGTTGAACGCGCCGACCGCCACGGCCAAGGGCGGCGCCTCCGGGCCGGCCGGCTGGGTTGGCGTCGCGGGTTTTGCTGGCACCCCGGCGGTTTCGGGCGGGCTGAGGTTTTCGGCGATGTTGAATTGCTTGTCCTTGCCCAGAATGACCCGGATATAGGGCTGGGTGAGGGCGATGTCGCGGATGCTCAGGCGCTGCGGGGCGCTCTCGTAAATCAGGCCGTTGAGGCGCAAGCCCTGCCAATTGACGAAGTCTTTGCCCTCGCGCTTGTCGTCGGAGGCGAAATTGGCCACGGCCACGTCGCCGCCGATGCGCAGTTTCTGGTTTTGGCCGTCGTCATAGTCGATGTCGGCATTCGTGTTCAACGCGCCTTTCACCACGCGGATGCGCGTCCACTGGTTCAGATAGGGCTGGAACGGCGGCAGGCTGAGGTCATCGACATAGGCTTTGAGGTTGGCGGTCAGCGGCGAGAGCCTGATCTGGCCTTCCAGCGCGATGCGCCCGTTCATGCTCAGGCCGGTGTTCAGGCCCAGCCAGAAGGGTCGGCCGGCGGCGGAGTCGAAATCCTTCACCAGCAGATTCAGCGGTTCCAGGCGCAGCGAGGCCGGCGGGTCGTAGCCGAAGTCGCGCAGGAAGATTTTGTTGTCGTTCAACTCGACGCGCCCCAGCTTCACTTGCCAGGTTGGGCTTGCCGTTTTCGTATCACCCTTGGCCTTGCCGCCTGCGGGGGCGTCGGGGGTTTTGGGCAGCCCGGCAAAGCCCGGCGCGCCGTCCCCGTCCAGCCAAGCGGCCAGCACGGAATGCTCGGAGTGGACCAGCGCCACGCCCAGGGTCTTTTTCGCCGGATCGGCCGCCACGCCGCCCAGTTCCAGCGATTCCACGCGGAACTGGCGTGGCTTGCCTTCGCGGTCCCGCATCGGCGTGGGGGTTTTCAGGTCGATGCCGGCCAGCGCGAGGTGTTCCAAGGCCAGCTTGCCTTCGCCCGCCGCCCAGGCGAATGACCGGGCCGAGAGGCTGTCCGCTTCCAGCCAAGGCTGGCCGCCTTGGTCCAGCTTGAGCGTGGCCGCTTCCAGGGATTGCACGGCGAGGCGCTGGGTCTTCGCCTCGAAGCCCACGCCTTGCGCCTTGACCGAATCGGCGATGAGCGGCGTAGGCGTCTTCAGCGCGAGTTTTTCCACGCTGGCGGATTTAAGCCCAACCCGGTTGGTCTTCGGTTGATAGCTTAAACCCTCGGCGGTGATCTGGCCGGCGTCGAGGAAGGGCTGGCCGTCCTGGGACAGGCTGAATGGCCGGGCCTGCGCTTCGGCGGCGGGAATCTCGAAGCCCGTCTCCGGGGCATAGCGGTATTGCAGCTTGAGGGAAAGCGAGCCGCTGTTCACCGTGTAAGGCAGGTCGGCGGCCAGCCATGCCGCCAGCGGGGCCAGCCCCAAGCCTTGCAGTTTGATCTCGCCAGCCGAGGCGGTGCTTGCCAACTGCCAGTCGCCCTCCGCCGCCAGTTGCTCTTGGTTTTCGCCTAGGGCTTTGGCCTGGAAACGGGCGGGTGCCGTCGATTCCGTGCCTAGGTTGCCTAGGCTGGCATCCAACGGCGACAACACCTGCTTGAAGCCCTTGCCCAGGGAGCGGTCCTCGAAAGCCAGCCGGCCTTGCGTGAGGTCCAGCCGGGTCAGCAGGAACGGGAAGGCGTTGGTCGGCGGCGCTCCCGGTTTCTGCTCCGCCGGCAGCAAAAAGGCATAATTCGGCTGGCCCTGCTTGTCGATCAAGATATTGACCGCAGGCTGGGCCAGCCTGCCGCTCCCGACCAAGGCGCGGGTGTGCAGCGAGGCGGCGGCATCCACGTCCAAGCGGGTTTCGGCGATGGACGCCAGCTCCTGGCCAGCCGCGTTTTTCAAGGAAAAGCCGCCCACCCTGGCGGCCAGGGTGAACGGATTGAATTCCGTGCGTTCGGCCTGGATCTGCCCGCCCAGTTGCTCCGACAGCAGCGGCCAAAGCAAGGTCTGGACGAGATAAGGCACGAGGAAAAAACCCGCCAGCGCATAAACGCCTATCGCCATGCCTAGGCCCGCGCCCAGCCCAAGTAGCAGACGCCGTTTGCGTGAAGTCAAAGCCATAGGTTCCGAAATCCCGGTTGATTCCTGCCGATGGGCGGCATTCTAGCCCAAGCGCCGCGATTGCAGGGCAGGCCGGCGCGGTTTTCAAAACCGCGCCGGCCGTGGCGCATTAGGTCAAGCCACTATGCCATTATGCCGCAGCAAGGCGTCGATCTCCGGCTCCCGCCCCCGGAAGTCCACAAACAAGTCCATCGCGTCGCGGCTGCCGCCGCGCTCCAGGATCTTCTCCAAAAACGCCTGCCCGGTCATCGCGTCGAACACGCCGTTTTCCTCAAACAAGGAATAGGCGTCGCTGGACAACACTTCCGCCCATTTGTAGCTGTAATAGCCCGCCCCGTAGCCGCCGGCGAAGATATGCGAGAAGCTGTGCGGGAAGCGGTTGAAGGCGGGCGGGATGAACACCGCCGTTTGCTGGCGCACGGCGTCGAGTATCGGATATACCCGGCCACCCAGGGCAGGGTCGTAGTCGCGGTGGATGTGGAAGTCGAACAGGCTGAATTCCAATTGCCGCACCATTTGCATCCCGGATTGGAAATTGCGGGCGGCAAGCATTTTCTTGAACAACAGATCCGGCAGCGGCTCGCCGGTTTGCCAATGGCCGGAAATCAGGTCCAGCGCCTCGCGTTCCCAGCAGAAGTTTTCCATGAATTGGCTGGGCAGCTCCACCGCGTCCCATTGCACGCCATGGATGCCGGACACGCCCAGATGGTCCACGCGGGTCAGCATGTGGTGCAGGCCGTGGCCGAATTCGTGGAACAGGGTCAGCACTTCCTCGTGGCGCAGCAGGGCCGGGGCGTCGGCGGTTGGCGGGGTGAAATTGCAGACCAGGAAGGCGACCGGCGGCTGCACTGTGTCGGCCAGTTGGCGGCGGGTGGAGCATTCGTCCATCCACGCGCCGCCGCGCTTTTTCGGGCGGGCGTAAAGGTCGAGATAGAAGTAACCGCGAATCTCGCCGTGGCGGTCTTGGATCTCGTAAAACTTCACGTCCGGGTGCCACACGTCCACGCCTTCCACTTCGCGGATTTGCAAACCATAGAGGCGCTCGACCACTTGAAACATACCGGGGACGGCTTTGGTCGCCGGGAAATAGGGTTTGACCTCCTCCTCCGACAGCGCGTAGGCTGCCTGGCGCAGCTTTTCCGAGTAATAGCCCAGATCCCAGGACTGCAAATCGTCCAGGCCATGTTGCTGCCGGGCAAAGCCGCGCAGGTCGTCTAGGTCACGGCGGGCGACGGGCAGCGAGCGGCGGGACAGGTCTTCGAGGAAACGGATGACCTCGTCGGTGGAGCGGGCCATCTTGGTGGCCAGCGACAGTTCGGCGAAATTATTGAAGCCGAGTATCTGCGCCTCTTCGTGGCGCAGCGCGAGGATTTGCTCCATCAACTCGCCGTTGTCCCACTTCCCGGCGTTCGGCCCCTGGTCGGAGGCGCGGGTGGAGTAGGCGGTGTAAAACTCTTGGCGCAATTCGCGGTTGTCGGCGTAGGTGACGACGGCGAAATAAGACGGGAATTCCAGGTTGAAGATCCAGCCGGTCTTGCCTTCGCGCTCGGCGCGCTCGCGGGCGGCGGCGCGGGCGTTTTCCGGGATGCCGGCCAACAAAGCCTCGTCTGGGATGTGCTTGCTCCAGCCGTTGGTGGCGTCCAGCAGGTTGTCCTGGAATTGGCTGGTCAGGCGCGAAAGCTCCTGGGCGATTTCTTTGTACCGGGCCTTTTGCTCCGGCGGCAGGGCGACGCCGGACAGGCGGAAGTCGCGCAGGGCGTTGTCTATGATCTTGCGCTGGGCATCGTTAAGCGTGGGATATTCCGGGCCGTCGGCGAGGGCTTGGAAAGCCTGGTAAAGCTCCTCGTTCTGGCCGTATTCGGTGGAATAGTCGGTCAGGATCGGCAAGCAGGCGTTGTAGGCTTCGCGCAACTCGTCGCTGTTGACCACGGCATTGAGGTGGCCGACCGGCGCGAAGGCTTTGTTGAGGCGGTCGTCGAGGTCTTCCAGCGGTTCGGCCAGATTGGCCCAGGTGTAGGTTTTGCCGGGCCGCAACAATTCGGCGATGGCTTTGCGGTTGTCCGCCACGATTTGGCTGATGGCGGGGACGGCGTGTTCGGGTTTGATTTGCGAAAACGGCGGGAGGGTTTGGGGTTGCAGTAAGGGGTTGCTCATAATGCTTAATTCAGTGGAATGGGAGGGGGCGTAAGTCGGGCGCGGTTGCCCGCGTCCGGCGCTTTCTGGGCGTCCGCAAGGCAACGATGATGCCGTTGCTTGACTTGGCGGGCTGAAATCCTCTATTTGAATGGCAAGTCCATAATCCATGCGATCTGATTATGGTGCCATCAACTCGTCGCCTTCCATGGCCGGGGCGTCGGGGCGGCTTGCAAGCCATGCGTCGAAATTGGCCAAGTCGCCGCGCTGTTGCCGTTCACGGAAATAGTCTTGGGTTTTCAAAGCCGAGACTTTTTCGGCGATGGCGGTGATGAAAAACTGGTTCATGGAGACATGCTCCTCCTCTGCCACTTGGCGGGCATAGGCATAAAGCGAGTCGGGCAGGCGCAGGGCGTAATTGGCCATTAGTTTTTCTCCTCTCGAAGCTGTCGCAGAAAGTCGCCGGGAAGTAATACAGGCATGGCAAAAAGCTGTTTGGCTACCACAAAATCGTTTTCGTATCCAAGACGACCCGATAATTCTTCATATCGCTGGTGATATGGGCGCGATATGGAGAAAGCCATTCTCCGGCGAGGCCAAGGCTCTATCGAGATTTTGGTAGGCTTCCGGGCCACAGAGCCAGCTTTGAAACCTGCCCTTGGCGGCGTACTCTGGAAAGACCGGATCGACCCAGCCTTGGTTCGCCAGTTGCCTGCAATCATAGGCCGGAGCGGCCTTGTCCAGCCTTACCGATTTGACCAGCAACAGGTTCGCGGCCTGGGTTTGCCCGGCCAGCCACGCGGCGAGGCTGTCGGAGGTGATGTCCCAGGTGGCGGGGATGCCCGCGTCGTCCAGCCATTCCGGCAGTGGCAGCCAGACTTTGGCCTGGCCGGGGTTGGCCGTCAATTCTTCCAGCGTCGTCGCCGCCCGCAGTTTTGGGCAAAGCCCGGCGAGCATCCGGCCATATTGCCGCATCCCCAAGATCGCCATGTGGTGGGCGGTGGTTTCGTCGAAATGCCAGCGCGCCTGCGCTTCCCGCACGGCGTCGGCGAACGGCCCGCCGCCGGGGACGATGACGGCGGCGGTCTGGCTCAAAGCCTCCAGCCACAGGGGCAAATGCGGCGACGCGGCGAGGCTGCCGCCTAGCTTGACAAGCCATGCAATCCCCCCCGGCCCCCCTTTTGCGCAGGGAGGATTGAGCGTGGCCGGGAGGGGATCAACTGCCATAAAAATCATCGGCCCGGCCTGCCTTGAACTGTTCGAGCAGGGTGAGCATGGCGGCGGCTTTGTGGAAGCATTCCTGGTATTCACGCTCCATCTCGGAGTCGGCGACGATGCCGCCGCCGGCCCAGAAGCGGATGCTGCCGTCGGAATGCACCAGGGTGCGGATGGCGATGTTGCTGTCCATGTTGCCGTCGAAGCCAACGTAGGCGATGGCCCCGCAATAAACGCCGCGCCGGTTCGGCTCCAACTCCTCGATGATTTCCATGGAGCGGATTTTCGGCGCGCCGGTGATGGAGCCGCCGGGGAAGCAGTCGCGCAGCAGGTCCAGGGCGTGGTGGCCGGGTTGCAGCTTGCCGCGCACCGTGCTGACCAGATGGTGGACGGTGGCGTAGCTTTCCACGGCGAACAATTCCGGCACATGCACCGAGCCGGGCAGGCAGTTCTTGCCGAGGTCGTTGCGCAGCAAGTCCACGATCATCAGGTTTTCCGCCCGGTCCTTGGCGCTTTCTTGCAGCGCCTGGATGCTGTACATGTCCTCTTCCGGGTTCGGCGAGCGCGGGCGTGTGCCTTTGATCGGCTTGGTTTCCACCCGTCCGCCGTTGGCCTTGAGGAAACGTTCCGGCGAAGAACTCAGCACTTGCACGCCAGGGAAGTTCAGGAAGGCGCTGAACGGGGCCGGGTTGATATGGCGCAGGGTTTCGTAGGCGGTCCAAGGCGCACCCTGGCAAGGGGCGGAAAAACGCTGGGCTAGGTTGACTTGGTAGCAGTCGCCCTCACGGATGTAATGCTGGATGCGTTGGAAGGCTTGTTCGTAAATGCCGCGGTCCATGTTGGAGACGGTTTCGCCATCGACGCTGAAGCCGGGGCGCGGCCAGCCGATGGTCTGGATTTGGCCGAAGGCGTGGCGCAAATGCGGCCAGCGGGCGGCGGTCGCCGGATCGCGGCCGGCGCTGACCAGCCAAGTGCGGCGCTCTCGATGGTCCACGATGAGCGCCCAGTCGTAAATGCCGACCACCAAGTCGGGGATGTTTTCCGCGTCGGCGGCGAGGGTCGGCAGTTTTTCCAGCCGCCGCGCCAAGTCGTAGCCGAAATAGCCGATGGCCCCGCCGCAAAACGGCAGTTCCCCGCAGCCTTCGGCGGTTGCGCCTAGCATTTCTTTGACCAGGTCGAAGGGATTGGCGGGCGAGAGCCTGATGTCTTCCCCGGCACGGATCTCGGTGAGCTTGCCCCGCGTGGCCAGAGTAGCCATCGGGTCCGCCGCGATGATGTCGTAGCGGCCTTGGCGGCTGTGCGGAAAGCCGCTGTCCAAGAACACCGCCCACGGACGCTCGGCCCAAGGCATAAACAGCGCGGCGCTGTCTTCGCAATAGGGCAACGCCTCGATTTTGGGCCGTGCCTCAGCCATGGGCTTGTCCCGCCAAACAGGCCACTGCCACGGCGGGGGCGCAATCGGCCCAGGCGTGCAAGGCTTGCCTTGCCCGGGTTTGCGGATAGTCGCAAGGCAAGCCTTGCATTTCGTTTGGGTCGGGCTGGACGGGGGCGGGGAACAAGTCGGCGAAATCCAGGTAGGGGTGGCGAAGTCTGCGCGCTAATTCTTGCACTAGAAAGCGTCCGACGCCAGCGCCGATGAACGGCGCTTCCTGTGCCAACAGCCGGCGTGACAATTGCCGGTGGCAGGCGTCCGCCAACAGGGCCAGTTGCCGCTCGCGGAAATACCCGGCCAGCCCTTGCCAAGTGCCGTTGTCCGCCGATTCCACATCCCGCCCGAGCAGGCGGGCGATGCGGCGGGCGCTGGCTGCCAGGGATTTGTCCGCGCCATCCGCCGTGGCCGACTGGTCGGCGTGTGCGGGCAACTCGCCGGTCAGGCGGTAGACATCCGCCGTGGTGGCGAAATGCTCGGCCATCACGCCTGTCCATTCGCCTGCCAGCGGCGCGGTGGGGCTTAAGGCCATCAGCGAGGTGCGCACCGCGCCGCTGTAGACCAGTTCGCCATGACGCAGCCGCTCGCAATCGGTGTAGCCGCAGGTCAGCACGTTGCCCCCGCGCAAAACCAGCAAGTCGGTGGTGGTGCTGCCGATGTCTACGAGCAGCGCCTGCTCCAGCTTAGAGGCGGCGTAATAGCCGGTGGCCAGCCAGTTGGCGGAGGCGATGGCGGGGACATCCTCGGCTTGGACCTTTTCCGCAGGCAGAAAGCCCTTGGGGCCGGCGAAAACTCGGATGCTGGCCGGCGGAACCTGCTCCCCCAAGGCCCGCAGCAGGCCGAACACGCCTGCCTCGCGGTTGGCGAACAAGTCCACCAGTTCGCCGGTCATGGTGACGGCGTGGCGGCAGCCGGGCGCGGGCGGCAGGGCGTCCAGGATGGCGCGGGCGGCGGCGTGGAAATGCTCTAGGCCCAGCCAGAGCGGGCAGGCTTGTTGGAGCGCGGCGACGACGCGGCCGTCTTCCAGCGCGGCGGCTTTGAGGTGGGCGCCGCCGATGTCCCAGCCGATCAGTTCAATAGCCATCCTGTGGTTCTTCCAAGTTGATTTCCACCGCCACCCCTGGCTGCCGGCGCGGCGGGGGCAGGCTGCCGGTCTTGAGGAGTTCCAGCGTCAACGCCGCCGGGTTCTCCCCGGTGGCCCGGCGCAGGCCCGCGTAAGAGGTGGTCAGGCGCGGGTTGATTTCGAGAATCACCGGCCCGCTTGCGGTCA
>CAZOTR010000021.1:29299-33416 GCA_964582755.1 uncultured Methylococcaceae bacterium
TAAGAGGTGGTCAGGCGCGGGTTGATTTCGAGAATCACCGGCCCGCTTGCGGTCAAAATCAGGTCGATGCCGGCATAGCCCCATAACTCGGGCAGGGCTTGGGCGATGCCTTCGGCCAACATCTGCCAGCGTCCATCCGCATCGGCGATGGCGTTGACTTGGCAGGCTTGCAGCACAAAGCCGTCGCCGCTGGTTTCGACCACCTGCCGGTTGCAACTTAACAAGCTGGCATGGCCTTGGGCAAACAGCGCGGAGAGGCTCAGAGGCTCGCCTTGCAAAAGGGGTTGGGCAATCCAGTGTTCGGTGTCGTCCGGCAGCGTGAACCGGGCCGGGTCGCGGATGATGCGCGAACCTTCGCAGCCTACGCCATCGTCGGGCTTGATGACGAAAGGAAGCTTCGGCGGTTCGTCGGCTTGCCTGTCTTGTGCTGGCGAGACGCCTGCGCTCCAACGGCTTAACGGCAAGCTCGGCACAACCGGCAGGCCATGCCGGGCCAGCCTTCTTGCCGTCGCCAGCTTGCTGGCGGCGAGGCGGACGGCCGCGGCGGGGCTGGTCAGCAGCGGTTTGCCCGCGCTTTCCACATCCAGGCAGAGTTGTTCGAGGATGCCGGCGGTTTCCGGGGCGATGGGCCAGACGGCGTCGCAACGGCCTAGCGCCTCGCGCCAAATGGGCTGAAATTGTTTGGCGGTGCTGATTTCCAACACTTGGACACGGTTGTCGTCCAGGGGAAACGGCAGGCGGTCGTCCCGCAATGCCAGCAATTCAACGCCGGGAATCTCCAGCAAGTCGCCAGCGAGCGCCGCCAGCATCAAGCCGCCTTCGCGGGCCAGCGCCGGGGGAATGGGTTCCTGGCGCAGCCCTCCGCCGCTAACATATTCCAGAACCAAGATTTTCAAGCGAGGGCTCCTGTGCAAATCATACCCGTGATTGATCTGATGGATGGCGTCGTCGTCCACGCCAAAAAAGGCCGGCGCGACAGCTACCGGCCTCTGCAAACGCCCTTGTGCCAAGGGGCTTCCCCCCGTGCGGTCATCGACGGCCTGCTAGGCTTGCATGGCTTCGCCACGCTTTATGTCGCCGACTTGGACGCGCTGATGGGCAAGGGCAGCCACCAGACAGTGTTGGAGCAACTGCGACAGGATTATCCCACACTGCGGTTTTGGATAGACCGGGGCTGGCCGCCGGACGGCGCGCCCAAGCCTGGCTGCGGCAATATGCCGGTCATCGGCAGCGAATCATTGGACGGCGGGCGCTTGGATGCCTTGGCCGGCTTGCGCGGCGAATTCATCCTGTCATTGGATTTCATGGGAGAGCGCTTGCTGGGAGAGGAGCGCTTGCTGGAGGATTCTAGCCTGTGGCCGGAAACTATCATCATCATGAGCCTGTCCCGCGTGGGGGCGGGCGAGGGGCCGGATTTCCAGCGTTTGCAGGCTTTGCGGGCGGAACACCCGGAGAAAACACTGATCGCGGCGGGTGGCGTCAGGCACGGGGCGGATTTGGCGAGGCTGGAGGGTTTGGGCGTCGGCGGCGTGTTGCTCGCCAGCGCCCTGCATTCGGGGGCCGTGGATTCCCTGGCTTTGCGGAAATACGGCTGAAAGCCTTGAGTGGACGGCGGAGTCTGTTGCCCCTGTGGCAGGGGCAACGCTTCCAATCGGCGCTTGACGTTAGTTAGGCGCGAAGGGGTGCTTGATCGTGCCTTTCTGGGCTACCACTTCGGCGGCGGTCGGCGTGCCCTCGACGGCGCGCTTGATGGCTTGGCGGGTAGCTTCATAGTTGTATTGCTGGATCTTTGCGTCGTCTTCGGCCAGCCAGTGGATGAACACGCCGACGCTGATGAAGACATCTTCCGCTTCTTCAATCGGGATGGTGCCGTCTTCGACGGAATCGGCAACGGCCAAGGCGACGCCGCGCTGCGCGGGTCCGAACATCTGCACGGCCTGTTTGCCGTTCTTGATGGTGACTTTGTTGAATAGGATAGTGTTCGGTTTGACGGCCAAGTTTGGCGCGACCACGGCCAGCAGGGTGCTGAAGCCGTCTTTGTTGTTGACCAGGGCGTTGGCGAAGGCCGTCTCGGCGGCGCTGCCACGCGGCCCCATGATGAGGTCGATGTGGGCAATTTCGTTGCCTTCGCCGACCAAAGACTCGCCTACCAGGAATTTATTGATTTTCGCCATTTGTCTCTCCTCTTGAGTTTTTAAAAACGGTCAGGATTTTATAGTCAACGCCATTGCCTTGTCCCCGCCATGCGCGAGAAAAACACAATGTCTTTGCTTGAAGCTAGGCCCGCGAACCTTGAGGTTCGCGGGCCTAGCCCAGCTCTTCCAGGCGCACCGCCAAGAGGCAGGCCACCGTCAGATCGGCGGTGGTGCCTGGATTGATTCCGGCGGATTTGAACCCGGCATCCACCTCCCGCAACAGCCGCAGAATTTGCTCCGGCCTGCCGGGAACGGACAAGGCCCGGTCGATTCGCTTCATATTATCCGCCACCATGCGGGTAAAGCGGGCACCGGACTTGCGTTCGACATGGCTGTCCGGGATGGATTTCAGCAAGCCTGCAAACACCGCCACGGTCGCCAACGCCTCGTTGCCCCATAGTGACATCCGATTATGATAACGTGGAATGGCCAAATCAAAAACGTCTGCATAAGAATTAGTATATTGCCAAGCGATGCGGTCACGCCCTTCGGCAATGCGCATGGCCTCCAGCAGCGTCACTGCGGGGGGGTGGCGCACATCCTGCTCATCGGACTCGCCCAGGCCGCCGGGCGCGGCGAGGCGGATGGCTTGGTAAACCCAGTCGGCGTCCTCCCGCGTGGTGTGGTCCAACACTCCCCGCAAATTGTCCCGTAGCGGTTTTCCCGGTTCGCCCGCCAGGCAGGCTTGCAGCAACGGCGCGGCCAGCAGCACGATGCCTAGGTTGGTGTTGCAGCCGACCGCCTCGCGGGTGGCCTGGACGGCGCGGAAGATTTTTTCGCCCAGCGACAAGGCCGGATCGCACAAGTGCGGGGCGCTGGCCTGCGCACTGCGGCGGAAATCCTCCACGGTCATGTCATGGCCTTCCGAATGCACACTGACGTTGCCCGGCTTGAACGCCTGCAACTCGGCCTCGCAAGCCTCCAAATACGCCTGCCGCAAGGCCGCCGGCGCGATGCTCATGCCTGCCCCTCCGCTTGCCAATGCCTTCGTCCGTCGGCGCACAGCGCGAGAAAGTCGTCCGCCAGCAAATCGGCGATGACCGCCTCGCTGACGCTTTGCAGGCCCTTCCAGGCCGGCACGCTGTTGACTTCGATGACGGTGTAGCGGCCTTGCAGGTCGCGGATGATGTCCACCCCGGCGTAAGCCATGCCGACGGCCTTCACCGCGTCTTCGGCCAAGCGGCACAATAACAAATCGTCCAGCCGCACGGTCTCGCAGCGTCCGCCTTGGGCGACGTTGTTCAGCCAGCTCTGGCCGAAGCGGCGCATCGCCGCCACCGTCTTGCCATGGATCACGAACACGCGGAAGTCGTGGGACTGCTCGCCGCAATGGACAAAGCGTTGGAGATAAAACACGCCGTTGCTTGCCGCCAAGTTTTCCAAGTCCGCAAGAGTTTCATGGCGCTGCAAGCCCTCGCCTTGCGAGCCGAACAAAGGCTTGCTGACGAGTGGGTGGCCTTGTTCCAACTCGTGTTTGGCGATGGCCAATGCCTCCTCGCGGCTGTTGACCACCCATGTGGCCGGGGTGGCGATGCCCGCCTGGCGCAGCAAGAAGCTGGTCATGCCCTTGTCCACCGTGCGCTCGATGGCCCGCGCATCGTTGTAAACCGGAATGCCCAGGGCTTTAAGCCCGTGCAGGATGTCCAGGTAAAAGGTCACTTGCTCCAAGGAACCGCCCGGCACGCCGCGCACGAAGGCGCCGTCGGGCAGCCGGCCCGCGAAGCCGGGGACGGCGATGGGCGGGCCGCCGCCTTCCAAGTCCAGGCGGCAGGCGGCGAGGGAGACATAGCTGGAGTCAAAGTCACGGGCGGCGAAGGCGCGTTTCAAACGCGCCCCGTGCCAGCCGGGGTCGTCGGTGAAGATGGCGATATGGCCGGGATTGCTGGGTTTCAATTGAAATAAGGGTCTTGGGTTGTGGGGGG
>CAZOTR010000021.1:33516-34808 GCA_964582755.1 uncultured Methylococcaceae bacterium
CCCGGAGGTGAACCCATGTTTAGAAAAACCCTGCGCTGGATTCTGGCGCGTTTGTACCAAGTCAAGCTCGTCGGCGCGGAGAACCTGGAATTGGCGGGTTCGCGCACGCTGATTGTCGCCAACCATGCATCTTTCCTCGATCCCGTCCTGCTGTGGGCGTTTTTGCCGGAGGATGTGGTGTTCGGCATTAACACGCACATCGCCCAGACGCTTTGGGTCCGGCCCTTTCTGCGTTTCGGCCAGTCGGTGACCTTGGACCCCGGCAATCCCATGTCGGTGAAAACCCTCACCCATTTGCTGCGCGAAGACCGCCGGGTGGTGCTGTTTCCCGAGGGGCGCATCACCGTGACCGGGGCTTTGATGAAGATCTACGACGGCGCGGGGCTGATCGCCGACAAGGCCGATGCGACGGTGCTGCCGGTGCGCATCGACGGCGCGCAGTTCACGCCGTTTTCCAAGATGCGCGGCATCCTTAGGCTGCGCTGGTTCCCGGCCATCAGCCTGAATGTGCTGCCGCCGCGCCGCTTGGATGTGCCGCCGGAGGTGGTGGGCGAGGAGCGCCGCATGAGGCTGGGATCGATGCTGGAGGATGTGATGAGCGGCATGGTCTTCGCCACCAGTGACCATGACCGCACTCTGTTCCAAGCCTTGCTCGATGCCCGCAAGATCCACGGCGGGCGCAGGGCGGTGCTGGAGGACATGCAGCGCAAGCCCGTGACTTACAATAGCTTGATTACCCGCATCCTGGCCTTGGGAAAAAAGTTGGAAGAAGTCTCCGCCGCAGGCGAGGCGGTGGGCGTGTTGTTGCCGGGGGCCATCGCCTGCGTGGTGGTGCTGTTCGGCCTGCAAAGCCGGGGCCGCATTCCGGCCATGCTCAACTACACCGCCGGGGCGAACGGGCTGCTGTCGGCCTGCGCGACCGCCGAGGTGAAGACCGTCGTCACCTCGCGGCGTTTCATCGAGATGGCCAAGCTGGAGGGCGAACTGGCGCAGTTGCAGGCGCGGCTGCGGGTGGTCTTCCTGGAAGATCTGGCGGCCTCTCTAGGCCCTTGGGACAAGGCCGGGGCGCTGCTGGCCGGCTGGGCCTTGCGGGCGCGGCGGGAAGGCAGCGGGGCGGGGGACAAGCCGGCGGTGATCCTGTTCACCTCCGGCTCGGAAGGCGTGCCCAAGGGCGTGGTGCTGTCCCACACCAACCTGCTGGCCAACCGCGACCAGCTTGCCGCCAAGATCGACTTCAATGCCCAGGACCGGCTGCTCAACGTCCTGCCTTTGTTCCATTCCTTCGGCCTCAC